>JAZRTS010000155.1:0-68673 GCA_045652135.1 Eubacteriales bacterium
CATATTTGAAACGAGGTATGATCCGTCTGCCTGACGTTCAAACTTCCACATTTCACCCGGCTGATTCTTTACGTTGTAGAGATACAGCTCGGAATAACGGTTGCTTATGCGCTTACCGCCTGCGCTGATAGTGGAGTAGAAGACGTCACCGAGGTCGGATTTTGCAACCTTGTCGAAATGGCTTGCAGATGCGTTGATAGATACCTTTGATATAAGGAACTTCTGTGTTATAGCATCGTCAAATTCAGCAAGGGCTATGTTTGTATTATTTGAAACGCTGGGTGATGCGGCTGACATAACGATACCGTTTGAATCTGATGCGTAAAGTATGGAATGTACTCCGTCACCTGCATCAACGATGTACCACTTCTGTCCGGGTGAGCCGCTTGCTGTATATATCTTGACGTCTGTGCCGGGAGCAGATGGACCGCTGAGGTCAAGAACCATATTATATGCAAAGTTTTTGATCGTGTATGAGCCGTCGGCGTTACGTGTGAAGTGCCACGTCTGTTCACCGGACATATTCTTATTGTATGCCACAACGCTGTTCGCCCCGCTGTACTGAGGCATAATTGCTTTGTCGGTGTACATAATGTCTATCGTTGCATAGAAATCTGTACCGATGTTAAGAGGCTCTCTGTCTTCAAGCGGAACGTCTGTTATTTCCGTGTCGGGCATTGTGACAGGTCCTGCCATAACAGCTGAAACGATAAGGCTTATGTCATCGTTTGTATACTTGCCGTCACGGTTGAAATCAAGTGCTTCGTATGCGCAAAGATCATCGGGAGTGTTAAGCAAATATTTTTTTCCTCTGACAACGTCAGCACCGTTTATCGTACCGTCACCTGTCAGGTCACCCTTTACAACCAGCGGATATTCTTCGTACGTAGCGATGTTTACAAGAGTAAAGCCTGTTGAAACGACGCTGTTTTTGGATAACGCCTTGCCGCCGTTGTCCTTTATGTAACAAGGTTCGGAAAATGAGTCTGTTATGTAGTAAACCTTTGTACCTGCGTCGATGTTAACGACCATATTGTTTTTGATCTTGATCGTGCTTCCGCTGACGGGAGTAAGCGCTTTAACAGTTGTTGCTTCAGCAGTTTTTTCGGCAAGCTCACTTACAGAGGAACTCAACGCCGCACATACTGAAGCAAGTATGAAAGATAAGAGCAAAAGTGTTGAAACAGTTTTGAAAATAATATTCTTTTTCTTCTTCATTTGTAATTCTCCTGCCGTGCCTGAGATTATTGACACGGTTTGTTTTTTACATGTTTTCGGCCGGAGTGTTTTAAGCTCCAGCCGATTTGTTTTAAATTTTACGAGGCGAAACGAAAATTAATCTTCGCTTCTCTTCTTCGCTTCGTCTGCAATTATCTTTTCTGCGATGTTTGCAGGTGTTTCCTCGTAACGCAAGAATGAAAGTGTGTAGCTTCCTCTGCCCTGTGACATTGCACGGAGCGCTGTTGTATAATCGGCAAGCTCACCCATGGGAACCTCGGCTTCTACCATCTGGTATCCCTTTTTACCTGTATGTGTCATACCGAGAACTCTGCCTCGGCGCTTCATAATGGTGCTGAGAACATCACCGACAAGCGCATCGGGAATTGTTACGTTCAAAGCGCCTACCGGCTCAAGAATAATGGGGTTTGCCTTCTTCATACCCTCTTTATAAGCTATACTTGCGGCAAGCTTGAAGGACATTTCAGATGAGTCAACGTCGTGATATGAGCCGTCATAAAGGTCAGCCTTCAGCGATACCATCGGGAAACCTGCAAGCACGCCCTTCTGCATTGATTCTTCAAGTCCTTTTACAACTGCGGGGTGGAAGTTCTTGGGAACTGAACCGCCGACACAGGATTCTGTAAATTCAAGACCTTCACCGTCACCGGGGGCGAATCTTATCTTGACGTGACCGTACTGGCCGTGACCGCCCGACTGCTTCTTGTGTTTTCCTTCGCAGTCAACACTCTTCTTTATTGCTTCTCTGTAAGCTATGCGCGGCTCTGAGAGGTTCACTGATATACCGTAACGGGATGCAAGCTTTGCAATAGTTACGTCAACGTGAATATCGCCGATGCCCGAAAGCACGAGCTGTTTTGTTTCAGCATCGTTTACAAAACTGAGGGTGAGATCTTCTTCAAGGAGTTTTGTGACGCCCTGCGATATCTTGTCTTCCTCGCCCTTTACCTTGGGTGAGAGCGCAACACGGAGATACGGTTCTTCGTATTTTATCTTTCTGTAGGGATCGGCATTCGGATTTGCGGAGAACGTATCGTTTGTGTTTACGCCCGCAAGCTTCGTTGTAACACCGATATCACCTGTGTAAAGTGAATCGACTTCTTTAAGGTCTTTGCCCTTGACCGTATAAATATGGGCAAACTTTTCGGAAACTCCCGTTTCGGGATTCGTAAGCACATCGTCACGGTTGAGCACACCGCTCATTACCTTGAAGTATGACATCTTACCTACAAACGGGTCTGCAACGGTTTTGAAGATAAATGCCGCTGTGGGATTATCGGGTGATATTTCACAGCTGATAACCTCACCGTTTCTTATTACCTTTTCCTTTTCTCTTGCAAAGGGGGAGGGGAAGTATTCGATGATGTTGTCCATCAAATTATCAATACCCCACATTTTTGTTGCCGCGCCGCAGATAACGGGGGCAATGGTGCGTCCTACAAAACCGATGTGTATTGCCTGAATGGCCTCCTCACGAGTTATCGGCTCACCTGCGCAGTATTTATCCATAAGCTCCTCGCTCGTTTCGGCGATGGATTCATAAAGCATATTGCGGTATGAGTGAGCAACGGGAGCGTAAGCGGGGGGAATTGCCGACTCCGTATGCTTACCTTCCTTGTCGAATACCGTTACGCACATATCTATAAGGTCGATGAAGCCCGTAACCTTTTCACCGTCGATAAGCGGTATCAGAACGGGACAGACAGAAACACCGAATGCATCTCTTATTTCCTTGAATGCACGCGCAAAACGGCATTCGTCATCGTCAAATTTATTGATAAAGAACGCTCTGGGAACTTTGTTTTCAACGACCTTTTCCCAAGCAAGCTCAGTTCCTACTTCAACGCCTGCCTTGCCGTCAACAACGATGATGGCACTTCCCGCAACACGGAGTCCCTGAGAAACCTCACCGCAAAAGTCGAGGTATCCGGGTGTGTCAATTATATTGATCTTCTTTCCTTTCCATTCAACGGGAGCAACAGACAGGGAAACGGAAAAGCCTCTTTTCTTTTCTTCGGCATCATAATCGAGCACGGTATTTCCTTCGCTGACCTTTCCCAAGCGGTTTGTTGCCTTGGTGAAATAAAGCATAGCCTCAGCAACGGATGTTTTGCCATGTGATGAGTGACCTATCAAACATACATTACGAATATTGTTGTTCATAGTTTTATTCCTGCCTTTCTTTACAAAAATATACACATATATTTTGTATACCCTTATTATACTGTATTACGGTTTTGAATTCAATACCTTTTGAGTTTATTTAAAACGCCGAATATGTAGAAATTTTTTGTTGAAAATTGTGCATAATGCACAAAACGGTTATGTATATTTCTCCGATACATAACCGTTTTGCATAATTTTCACTTTTGTTATAGCTTAATCAATGGGTCTATACGCAAATCTGAACTCTGCGCCAGAAGTTGACAGCGGTTCTACAGAAGGCTGTGTTGACTGAAGTCGTTTGTCAGAGCCTGCATCGTATCTGTAAAAGTTGCCGCGCGTTGCAGGGCCGGCACAGATGAACACGTGCTTGGGATAATCCTTCAAATATTCGGGAACGGGAATGTTCTGGCTGTTGCCGACGAAGATTATATCTCCTGCCTTGACCTCTGATTCATCTGTTATCTTTTCAAATTTGAGATTTTTCAAAAGGTTTTCGATGGGGTTTGTTGTGTAGAGCGTAAAGCCCTTTGTGCTCGGCTGTCTTTTGGTGTAAAATCCTGCATCGTAAAGCGCCCAGCCTACAAATCTGTCACACGATACGATCTTTTCGGTCTTGTCAAGCGCAGGGTTTACGCTTGCATCTCCGTATGTGTAACGGTTGTCACGGATATAATCGGCAACTGCCTTGGCGTTATAAAGGATTCTTGCCGCCGCAAGAGTAGGGCAGGGGTTATATGCGAGATTCCCCTCTGAATCGTATACGACATACCCTAACTGCGCATTGTCATCCGCTGCGCCTTTTGCTTCTTCGAGCGTTGTGTATTCACCCTTTTGTGTGTCTTCGGTGTTATAGGGTGATCTTACGTAATATGTAAGTTCCATTTTATCCTCCGTTTGTGCATCTGTTACAGGTGCGCTTGTTTCTGTGCCTGCTGTGCTGTCTGTGTCTGTGTCGGTTGAAGTGCCTGAGCAGGCTGTCAACAAAAGCGATGATGTGATAAGCAAAATCAAAATTTTATTTTTCAATTTCAGATACCCCTCATTGTTTTATTTGAGAACATTATATATCTTTGCGTCTTTTTTGTCAAGTGTTTGACACCATATATCGTATTCCCGTATATAATATACCGGGGTGAATAATGTGAAAAAAGTATATATCGCTGTCGGAGGTCTTGCTTTTGTCCTCGGCACGGTCGGTTGTTTTGTTCCTTTTTTACCGACGTTTCCGTTTTTTCTTCTGACGGGTGTGTGCTTTGCAAAAGGTTCGGATTTTCTTTATGAAAAATTCGTATCGTCAAAGCTGTACGAAAAAAATTTCAAAAGCTTTCAAGACGGCAAAGGAATGAAAAGAAGCACAAAGGTGCGTGTCATACTGTCCGTGGGCATCTGCTGTGCGGCAGGCTTTTTTCTCACAGAGAGTGCTGCGGTGAAAATAATTATTACCGCCGTCTTTGTGCTTCATATTCTGTATTTTGTTTTCGGAATAAAAAATTATGATAATTAGGTCATATTTTCGGAAATGTCAGAATGACCTTGAAAAGGTCGCCGTCTGTCGTTATGGCTATTTTACCGCCCTGAAGCTCCGTAAGGCTTTGGGCGATTGATAATCCCAAACCGTTTCCGTCAGTGTTACGTGAGCTGTCGCCCCTTGAAAAACGCTCAAAAAGCTCATCGGCTGAAATATTCAGCTCGTCACGTGAGGTATTTTTAAAGGTTATTTTTGCCTCGTTTCCCATATCCTCAAGGGAAATATACACTCTTGTGCCGCTTAAAGAATATTTGCAGATATTATTCATCAGATTGTCAAATATGCGCCACATACGTCTGCCGTCAGCCATTATCATCACGGGATGATCGGGTACGGATAAGACGGTGCTGAGCATACTTTTTTCAAGCTTGTCACGGTACTCGGCAACGGCTTGGTTTACGAAAACGTCTATCTGCATTTCCTCAAGCTTTACCTCAAGGTTTCCCGTTGATGCCTTTGAAGCCTCGATAAGGTCATCTATAAGCCGTTTCAGCTTTTCCGACTGCCTTAACAAAACAGATGAATATTCCGTTATTTTTCCGTTTTCGGTGCGTTCCTTTGAAATAAGGTCGGAATAATTTATTATCGAGGTAAGCGGTGTTTTGATGTCGTGAGATACGTTTGTGATAAGCTCCGTTTTTATTCTTTCGCTTTTCAGCCGTTCATCAACGGCTGTTTTCATTCCGCCGGCTATACTGTTCAACGCTTCACCGTGGGATTTAAAATCAAGAATGAGGTTGGAAGTATCGATTTTATGCGACACTTCACCTTTTGCAAGTGCCGATGCGCCCTTTAAAAGACGGTTCCACATAAGCACGCACAAAAGAATTACACCAAGCTCAAAAAGCTTGAAGAGAACCCATATCACGAGCATAATATCCTTTTCAAATAAAAGTGCTGAAAATATGAAATCTGCGATAAAAAAGACCGCTGCAATACCGCACACCTTTGCAAGAATATGCATATTACGGAAAATAACACATAAGAAGCCGAATGCCTTTTTTAAAATACGGTACAAAAGGCGGCATATCATATAAATAACGGTGTTTTTAAAAAGTGTGTTTGTCTTTATTCTTGCCGCAACGCTCATTGACAGTCCGAGCGCTGACGATATTGCCGCTGTGATGTACATCGTAAGTACAACTATATCCTGCGGCTCTGCCAATGCACCTATTTCTTCTAAAACAAACAGAGCGAAAACAAAGAGACCTATTACTGATGCCAAAAACAAGTCAAGCGGAATTTTCACCCCGAAGCTGGGTTTGATTTCCGATGTATCTTTCTGTCTTCCGGATGCATACATAAGAAATACAAAGCCTATGACAGAGCATATTATACACAGCAGTGTAAGAGGGAAGACCGTATATCTTACGCTGTAAAGAGTTGTGACGAGGCTTTCAATAAATGAGTATTTATCCTGTGAGGTAAGTTCAGACGATAGTATAAGCGATGCGGAAATAAACGTTTCTCCCTCATTCGGCTCACCTCTGAATTTGTTTACCGGATGTAAAAATATACTATAATTATAATTGTGATTTTCGGGATAGTATTCTTCGCTTGAAATGAAGTTTTCCTTGTAAACGGTGCCGTCTGTTTTTTCTCCGTAGGAGCACAATATTTCAGATGTCGTGTGATCCTTTATTTCAAAATATGAAATGTTTTTTGACGGAATGTATGAGGAAATATCATCACTGATGCAGTAATAATTGTAAACTGTATTTTTGATGTCCATAAATGCCGTGTTTTTGAAAAGACTTTCTTTATACTCGTTTTCAGATGTTGTATATACGTTTGTTGCGATTGAGTAGTACATAGTAACAACACCGCCGCAGCTCATAAGAATAAAAAGCACAGTTAGTATAAAAACCGTTACCTTTAGCCAAGGACAAGCTGTAAGCTGTTTCATTCTTTTTTCTCCTTTTCAAATTTGTACCCCTGTCCCCATACTACCTTAATGTAACGTGGCTCGGCAGGGTTTATCTCTGTTTTTTCACGCAGGTGGCGAATGTGTACGGCAACGGTGTTGTCGCATCCCGTCGGGTCATCCTTCCACACGCGTCTGTATATTTCCTTCGGTGAAAATACCTTGCCCTTGTTTTGCAAAAGCAACTTTAAAATATCGTATTCTATCGGCGTCAGATTTATTTTTTCTCCGTCAACGGTGACCTCTTTTTGCTCGTCATCAAGCTCAAGTCCTCCCGATGTCAGTACGTTTCGGCTTGATGTGCTTCCGCCGAGACGCATATATCGGCGGAGCTGTGAATTTACTCTTGCTATTACCTCAACGGGATTGAACGGCTTTGTTATATAATCGTCAGCACCGAGATTGAGTCCGAGTATCTTGTCGCAGTCCTCACTTTTTGCCGTCAGCAGTATTATCGGTACGTTGCTTGTTTTTCTTATTTCAGCCATTGCCGCTATTCCGTCAAGCACGGGCATCATTATGTCAAGCAGTATTAGATGTATGTCTTCGTTTTTTATCGTTTCGACGGCATCAAGCCCGTTGTGCGCTTCAAAAATTTTATATTCCGGATTTGCAAGGTATATTTTAAGCGCATTTACAATGTCATGCTCGTCATCGCATATCAGTATGTTGTACATTCTTATCTTCCTTTCGGTTTATGGTATAATTATATCACGTTGTTTATTAAAATCAAAGATGATAAAATATTAAGATTTTTTTAATATCGGACAAAATACGCATTGACAAAAAAATCACCGTATGATAAAATAAACTGTTCTCACCTTTTTTGAATACCGAACACAAAACGGTGCACAATTTCAAGGGGTGATGAAATGAAAAGTATAATTATGAGGTTTGCGGTCGGATTTACGGTAGGGCTTGCACTTTTTGGGTTGCTCGGCTATGTATTTTATACCGCAGTAAATTTGTAATGAGGCTTGATAAATTTTTTACCCATACGGGAACGATGTCAAGAAAAGAATGTGCGCAGGCGGCAAAAAGAGGGCGCATAAGCGTAAACGGCAAAGTCATGACAGACTCTGCCGTACATATAAATGAAAATACCGATAAGGTAACACTTGACGGCGTGCCTGTTGCTTATATGAAATATATTTATATAATGCTGAACAAGCCGCAGGGCTATGTCAGTTCTTCGGACGAGCCGGGAGAGCATACGGTGCTTGAACTGTTACCTGAAAACATCGTGAAATGCGATGTCTTTCCATCGGGAAGACTTGACAAGGATACAACGGGGCTTATGATAATAACAAATGACGGGCCTTCCTCACACAAGGCGCTTGCGCCGAAAAGCCACGTAAGCAAAAAGTACAGGTATGAATGTGCCGACGTGCTTTTGCCGTCAGATGCCGAGAAAATGAGGGTGGGCATAACTCTTGCCGACGGTTACACAACGCTTCCGTGTGAGCTTGAAATGCTCGGCGAAAAACACGGCGAGATAGTTTTGCATGAGGGTAAATACCACCAGATAAAAAGAATGTTCGGTGCGGTGGGGAATAAAATAACCGCGCTCAAAAGGCTGTCATTCGGGGATATACTGCTTGACGAAAAGCTCGAAGAGGGCGAATGGCGGTATCTGACGGATGACGAAATAAAAATTTTTACGGGAAATAAATGATAAGGAGAGATAAATATGGATATTTTAAAGACAATAGCGCAAGAGTTCAATCTTAAAGAAACACAGGTGGTTAATACGGTTGAACTTATAGATGCAGGTAACACGATTCCCTTTATCGCACGTTACAGAAAAGAGGTAACGGGCGCACTTGACGATACGGTTTTAAGAAATCTTTTTGACAGACTTAATTATCTCCGCAATCTTGAAAAGAGAAAAGAAGAAGTCCGTTCCTCCATTGAAGAACAGGGCAAGCTGACAGACGAGATAATCGAAGCGCTTGACAAAGCGCAGATACTTACGGAGGTTGAGGATATATACCGTCCGTACAAGCCCAAGCGTAAAACAAGGGCATCTGTTGCAAGAGAAAAGGGACTTGAGCCTTTGGCACAGCTTATTTTTGAACAGAAAGAAAAATATGACGAGCCAATAATAAAGCTTGCGGAAGCTTTTATAAACGAAGAAAAGGAAGTAAATACGGCGGAAGAAGCGCTTGCAGGTGCGCTTGACATTATCGCCGAGGATGTTTCCGATGATGCAAATCTTCGCAAGGAAATAAGAAAGCTTACATATGACACGGGACTTATCGTAACAGTGAAAGCCAAGGATGAGGAAAGTGTATATGAAATGTACTATGAGTATTCCGAGCGTATCAACAAGATACCCTCTCACCGTGTGCTTGCCATCAACAGAGGTGAAAAGGATGAATTCCTGAAAGTCAGCATCGATATCGCAAAGGAAACGGTGATAAATCTCATTCTTTCCAAAATTATCACGAATAAAAACAGCGAAGCGAACGAGTATGTAACAGCCGCCGCAACAGACGGATATGAAAGACTTATCGCACCGTCTATCGAAAGGGAAATAAGAACAGACCTTTTTGACGTTGCAAGTGAGGGAGCTATCAAGCTTTTCTCCGAAAACCTCAAAAATCTGCTTATGTCGCCGCCGCTTAAAGGCAAAACAACGCTCGGACTTGACCCCGGTTACCGCACGGGTTGTAAGCTTGCCGTTGTCGATAAAACGGGAAAGGTGCTTGATACAGCGGTAATTTACCCGACGATGAAGCAGGAATACCGTATAGAGGAAGCGAAAACTATCGTAAAGAAGCTTATAAAGCGTTACGGTGTCGATGTTGTTGCAATAGGTAACGGAACTGCATCGAAAGAGTCTGAAATATTTATTTCCGGTGTTCTCAAGGAAATGGATTGCGGATGTAAATACATAATGGTAAGCGAGGCGGGCGCATCGGTTTACTCCGCATCGAAGCTTGCCGCGGAAGAATTTCCCGACTTTGACGTTACTCAAAGAAGTGCTGTTTCTATCGCAAGACGTCTTCAGGATCCGCTTGCTGAGCTTGTAAAGATAGATCCGAAGTCTATCGGTGTCGGTCAGTATCAGCACGATATGAAGCCTGCAAGACTTGACGAGGCGCTCAACGGTGTCGTTGAAGACTGCGTAAACTCGGTAGGCGTCGATCTTAATACAGCATCCCATTCGCTTCTTTCGTATATCGCAGGTATAAACGCGACGTCAGCGAAGAATATCGTTAAATACCGTGAGGAAAACGGTGAATTTGAAAGCCGTGCGGAGCTTTTGAAAGTTCCCCGTATAGGCGCAAAGGCTTATGAGCAGTGCGCAGGCTTCCTGCGTGTTTCGGGCGGCGACGAAATACTTGACAATACCGGTGTTCACCCCGAATCTTACAAGGCGGCGAAGCAGTTGCTTAAAAAGTTCGGTTATACGGACGACGATGTAAAAGACGGAAATCTCGTTCTTCTGGGCGAAAAAATAAAAAAGGAAAATAAGGCAAAACTTTGCGAAGAACTCGGAGTAGGCGCTCCGACGCTCGACGATATCGTAAAAGAACTTCAGAAACCGGGACGTGATGTTCGTGATGATTTTCCGGCGCCCATACTCCGTGAGGATATACTTGATATGGCAGACCTGAAGCCGGGAATGGAGCTTACGGGTGTCGTACGTAACGTAATTGATTTCGGTGCGTTCGTTGATATCGGTGTTCATCAGGATGGACTTGTTCACATATCACAGCTTTCAAATAAATACATAAAACATCCTTCCGAAGCTGTATCCGTGGGCGATCAGGTGACAGTCTGGGTGCTTGAGGTCAATGTTCCGAAAAAGAGAATATCTCTTACTATGAAGAAACCCAAGAATGTTTGATTTTAATATATTAAAAAAATACACTGAACATATAACTTTTTAAAACTTATTCTGAAAAACCGTTGTGCATGTTGCACAAATTAAAGTTTTATTTTTTGGAAAACTAACTTCTTTAAAAGTTCATATTTGTTTGATATAATTGATTTCATAAATAAAAAGGTGAATTGTACCCTTTTTTCAGGGTACTTAAAATCTGAAGTAATAAAAGGAGATTTTTATAATGGCAAGCTTATCACTTAAGCACATTTACAAAAGATATCCCGGCGGCGTTGAAGCTGTTTCCGACTTCTGTCTCGAAGTTAAGGATAAAGAATTTATTATTTTCGTTGGTCCTTCCGGTTGCGGTAAGTCAACGACTCTCCGTATGATCGCAGGTCTTGAAGAAATCACAGATGGTGAACTCTTCATCGGCGACAAGCTTGTAAACGACGTTGCTCCTAAGGACAGAGACATCGCAATGGTGTTCCAGAACTACGCTCTGTATCCTCATATGACTGTGTTTGAAAACATGGCATTCGGTCTTAAGCTCCGCAAGACACCCAAGGCTGAGATCAAGCGCAGAGTTGAAGAAGCTGCACGTATCCTCGATATCGAACACTTGCTTGACAGACGTCCGAAGGCTCTCTCCGGCGGTCAGAAGCAGCGTGTTGCGCTCGGCCGTGCTATCGTTCGTAATCCTAAGGTCTTCCTTCTCGACGAACCGCTTTCAAACCTCGATGCTAAGCTCCGTGCTGCCATGCGTTCAGAGCTTACAAAGCTCCACAAGAAGCTCGAAACAACGTTCGTATACGTTACGCACGACCAGGTAGAGGCTATGACAATGGCTACACGTATCGTTGTTATGAAGGATGGTAAGATCCAGCAGGTAGATACACCTCAAAATCTCTACGACAAGCCCAACAGAGTATTCGTTGCAGGCTTTATCGGTACACCTCAAATGAACTTTATCGAAGCTAACCTCACAAAGGAAGGCAGCGATGTTTACGTTGAATTCCAGGGTAACAAGATGAAGCTTCCCGCTGAAAAGGCAAACGCTCCCGAACTCAAGGAATATATCGGCAAGGAAGTTATTGTCGGTATCAGACCTGAGTGTATCCACGATGAGCCTATGTATCTTTCACAGTATGCTGAATCAACAATTGATACATACGTAGAAGTTACAGAGCTTATGGGCGCTGAAATCTACCTCTATATCAAGACAGGTGAGCAGAACCTTATTGCACGTGTTTCCTCACGTTCACAGGCAAGAGCAGGTGACAATATCAAGGTTGCATTTGTCGTTTCCAGAATGCACATCTTCGATAAGGACACAGAGGCTTGCATTATCCACTGATAACGGCGGAAATTAATTGATATATCCAAAGCAGCCGGCATATTTTGTTCGGCTGCTTTGTCGATAGAACAATAGTTACTATATGAAAGGAATTTAAGCTATGAAGAAAAAGATCATATCGGGCGGTTTATTGCTTGCAATGCTCGTTTCGGCTGTTCTTACGTCTTGTTCAGGCGGTGATACGACTGACACAAACGCTCCTTCCGATACTTCTGCTTCTGTTGTTACCGATGCTGAAGGTAATACAGTTACGGATGCTGAAGGTAATACGGTAACGGAAGCCGTGGATACTGAACCCGAACCCGAAGCCCCCTATCCTACGGAAAATGATAATTTTGCAGGAACGCCTGCATATACGGTTGAAGGCGACAACATAATTGTTGACGGAGTCGCTTATCCCAATAAAAACAACTTTAATTGCGGTCCGCTCGTTGCTGTTGACGATGTGGATCGTGAACTTAAAACCGCTGAAACGTCTAAAAATTACGTATCTGAAGGCAAATACGTCGGTCTGTTCTACTTCCTTTGGATGGGTGAACACGGCGACAGCGGCATATTCGACATTTCCAAGATACTTGAAGAAGGCGGCGCTGCTGCAAGACGTTCCACATACAGGGGTTGGGGACCGCAGGGCGCGATGCATTTCTTTGCAGAACCCCTTTACGGTTACTATTACAGTTCGGACAAATGGGTTATGCGTAAGCATGCAGAGGAACTTGCAAATGCAAATGTCGACTTCCTCTATATCGACGTAACAAACGGTTATCCCTACGTTGAGAACGCAAAGGCACTTATGGAAGTGCTTCATGAAATGAATGAACAGGGCTGGGATGCTCCCCAGATAGTATTCTATACACACACAAATTCTGCTGATGTCGTTTCATCTCTCTACGGCTGGATCTATGCAAGAAACTTTTGTAAAGACACGTGGTTTATGGTTGACGGTAAGCCCCTCATTATTGCTTACGAAAATGAGATCTCGCAGTATCATATAAAGAACTTCTTCTCATACCGTGTTCCGCAGTGGCCTAATCAGGATGCTGTTCCTTCGGGCGGTTGGCCCTGGATGGACTTTGAGCGTCCTCAGCGTGTATTCAAGAATAACGGTGTTGACGAAGCGATAAGTGTTTCTATAGCGCAGCACTCAGGTACTGTATGCTTCTCCGACTCAGCTGTTTACGGAAGTAACAAGAACTGCGGCAGAAGCTACCACAACGGCAGAAATGACAGATCTGAGGGTGCATATCTCTACGGCTATAACTTCCAGGAACAGTGGGATCGTGCGCTCGAAGCGGACGTACCGTACGTTCTTGTTACAAGCTGGAACGAATGGGTCGCACAGCGTCAGGATGGCGGTACGAACAACAGAGTCGTATTTATAGATACGTGTGACATCGAATTCTCACGTGATGCCGAAATGATGCGCGGCGGTTATTTCGATAACTACTATATGCAGCTTATCGACAATATCAGAGCATACAAGGGAACTGCTCCCACACTTGTTCAGGATACAAGAAAGATAATAGACATAAACGGCTCATTCGATCAGTGGAATGATATTCTCGTAACATACAGCGACTTCAAGGGTGACACGGCAGACAGAAACAATATGTCCTTCGGCAAAAAGACATTGACTGATACATCGGGCAGAAATGATATCGTGGCATCCAAGGTCGTTTACGATACAAAATATGCTTACTTCTACGTTGAAACAGCTGCTGATATAACGGCGGCAGATACGAATTCCACATGGATGCAGCTCTTTATCAATTCTGATAATGCTACAACAGGCTGGTATGGTTATGATTACATAATCAACCACAAGGCTTCATCCGACGCAAAGACAACGCTTGCAAAGTCCACATCAGACGATGCATTTGCATTTGAAACTGCAGAAGAACTCGATTATAAGGTAGAGGGCAACAAGATGATGATCAGAGTTCCGTTGAAATCTCTCGGTATCAAGGATTACACGAAGATCAAGTTCTCGTTCAAGTGGGCTGACAGTGACGATGTCATCGATACGATGGAAGAAATGTATACATCCGGTGACTCAGCACCTCACGGAAGACTCAACTTTATATTCCAGAACTACAAATAATCAACACATGCGGACGCTTGATTTCAAGCGTCCGCAATATTTTGCAAAAAAAATAATTTTTTTTGCAAAAAGGTATTGACAAATCGAAAAAAATGTGTATAATATACAATGTTGTGTGAAACACACGACAACAACGAAATACGCGAGAGTGGCGGAACTGGCAGACGCGCACGTTTGAGGGGCGTGTGGATTTCACCGTACGGGTTCAAGTCCCGTTTCTCGCACCATGAAGAAAATCTCTTTTGTCCGATAGACAAAAGAGATTTTTTCAATGATTCCGTTCCTTGCGGTAACGGATGATATAGCTGACGCTATGATATCTGCTTCGAAGATGATATACGCTTCGCGTGTGAAGGAACGGATATTATATCATATTTGCATAGCAAATATATCATACGGCACAAGCCGTATATCATATCGCATAGAGATGTATCATTTAAAATGGGAATGAGGATTTATGTCGGAAAATAAAGTGCTTTGAAAGAAAATATAAAGTAACAAAATTAAAATATTTTCCGTTTTACTATTGACAAAACGAGTGTTTTGTGATATATTTATACCGTTGATTGTTGTGGAGGGATGTCCGAGCGGTTTAAGGAGCTGGTCTTGAAAACCAGTGACTCGTTCACTCGAGCCGTGAGTTCGAATCTCACTCCCTCCGCCAACTTTACAACAAAAAAAGAATAAAAGATCCTCACCGTGGAGAAGTACTCAAGCTGGTGAAGAGGCGCCCCTGCTAAGGGTGTAGGGCGGGAAACCGTCGCGAGAGTTCAAATCTCTCCTTCTCCGCCACGTTATGCTTGCTGTTGCTATTCAATAGCAAGCATAATCTTTTATTACGGTTGCTTACATAGTAGCCTTTACTATTTCATTGCCCTTTGAGGACAGCCCCGGTATTAAGCCGCAGCGCACACTTAAAAGCGTGCAAGTATCATTTATCCCCTTGCTATGTCGTAGCCCATAATCGGGAAGGCATCCCGAAGTTGAAACGCTTGTGCGTTTTCGGTCAATGGCTTGCCGTAGAACGGCGGCAAGTGGAAAGTAAAGCAGTGCCGTTATTTGATTGTCAATGAACAAATATTCAAAAAAAACAATAAATATCCCCCCGTTTTACGGGGGGATATTTATTGCCGTTATTTAATTTTTTAATAAAGTAAATATATATTGTAGCCGTCACCTATTGGCTCAAAATATACAGTAAAATATTTTAAAGGGTGAGCACCGCCGTACATCATATACATATCATTAAATGTAAGGACTTCATCATGCAGACGATTTTTAAGCCATTCGCCGCTTAATTCTGCATCCGCATATTGCGGAACAAACCACGACGAATTATCGGGAGTAACTACAACACCGTCGTTGTATACGGTGATATGTTGCATACCCACGGTTGCACCGAGGGCGGCAAGGTCGTTTTGTATAGCTTCGACGTCAAGCGGATAATCGCAGGGACTTTTTACCGGGGGTGTCGTTTCCGCATCTGTTACGGGTGCTGTTGTTTCTGTAGGCTTCGTTGTTTCAACAGGCTTTGCTGTTGTTTCGATAGGCTTTGTTGTATCAACGGGTTTTGTAGTTTCAACGGGTTTCGACGTTGTTTCAATCGGTTTCGTTGTATCTTTTGGTTTTACTGTTGTATCGTTCTGCTTCGATGTCGTTGTGCCGGGTGACGTTTCATCGGGGGAAGTTGTCATAGCATCGGTGACAGCTTCGGTGTCCTCTACAGGTTCGGATATATCGGGTATGTCCTCGCTCGGTGTTTCTCCCGCCGTTTCGTCGTTTGTATTATCTTCGCTTTCATTCGGTATATCTTCTAATATATCCCCGTCGGTGTCGGTCGGTGTATCTTCGATCGGCGTGCCTGTATTCGTATCGATCTCTATATCGATTCCCGTACTGTATTCGGTATCATCATAGGTATCTGTCTGCTCGGTCTGATGCTCTGTGTGTATATCTTCGGTGTATTCGCTTTGATATGTGCCTTTAGGCTCACAAGAAATGCACATTACCATCGATAATGCAAGAATTGTCAATAAAGCTCGTCTGAACACGGTATCACTCCTTTTAAATTTATTGGTATTGACAAAACTGATTGAATATGCTATTATATATATGTAAGGAGCGCATCCGGTAATGTATTTGACTCCTAGTTGTAAAGGAGATAGTTCATGGAACATGTTGAGACTCAGAGAAAGGCCGTTTTTCCTATTGTGCTTGCTGTACTCCAAGTTGTTGTGGTACTGGTTCTGATATCTTTCAGTTTTATGACTGGTGGATATCAGAAGGGTTTTTTTGATTTGGATGATATTCTTTTTGAAGGTATTTCCTCGTTTGCCAATCAATCCGATTATGATATTGTCATTGCAGCAGGTCGCCGCCTTGCTTTCCTTTCCCTTTTGGTTTTTGGCAGTATTTTACTGGTGATATTTTTGAAAAGCAAGGCCAGAAGCTCTTTGCCGTCGTCCATCAGATCCCGTATTGTGGCACAGATCCTTTCCAATGCAATATTTTTGTTCTTTGCTTTTCTCCTTGTTGTGTACGAATTCAGCGGTTTTACCCGGATTTTGCTGTACCCTGCGGTGCTTGTCTGCGCCGTGATCTATGTAATCGTTACCACCAAATATTCTGTTCGTGCAGGCGCAACCGCATTGATTTTACAGGCTTTGGCTTTTCTGGCCGCGTTCTATATTGTGTGGCTGATATGTCCGCTTTTCGGCGCACTTATGGTAGTTCTCGGTGACATTTTCTCCTTCCTGCTGGTATTGCTGCTGTTGAGCGGAGGATCTTCCACCTTTGTGCGCATTATCATCCGCTTGTAATCAATGAAAAAGAGCGGATTTTTTAGATGCCCGAGCTGAACAATTCCACCCCCCACCAAAAATCGACAGGTTTCGACCTGTCGATTTTTTATCCATTGCGAAAGCAATGGTATATCATCACGCGCAAGCGTGCATCTCATCACCGAAGGTGTATATCATCAGACGCAGGCTGCATTTCTTTTCGCAATGATGATATACAAAACTTCGTTTTGATGATATGCAATTCCTGCGGAATTGATGATATACACGGCTTTTGCCGTGGTTTATGTGAGAGTTCGAATTCATACGCAAAAATGCAGAATATATCTTTTTTGTAGCCCATAGACAGAAAAAAGCACACATTTGTCTATCAAGACAATGTGTGCTTTTTTCAACGAAATTTGCCCTGCGGGCAAGTGAAATAGCTTCGCTGTGAAATATTTGCTTTGCAGATGTGAAATATTCGCTGACGCGAATGTGGGCAAATTTCATTTCACATTGCTACGAAGGAGCAATATTTCACAATGTGCGATAGCACATTATTTCACATTCGGCAACGCCGAATATTTCACTTGAAAAACGAACGGTTTTATGATATAATAACGGCAGAAAGGCGGGGGAATATGAAGAAACAAATATTGACTAAATATGATGTTCAAAAAGAACTGCTTACGAGATTAAACAAGCTTAAAGGCATTTCTGTATTTTTAACCTCTATCGTAATCGTTTGTATAATTCTTTACCCAATACACCTTATAAATTATTTGGACGATGCACCTTTTGATTATACGGGTATAAGAAGATTTCCTGACCTTACACCGGTGGTTGTGATGTTCATTATGCCGCTTTTGATAATATTTTTTGTCATTAGCGTTTTTTACTTGTATTACATAGATCTGTATAAAATCAAAAAAGGCAAATTTGAAATTATAGAAGATACAGTTTATCAAAAAGACAAGGAATGGCGGTTTTATTACAAAAATTCACAAAAAGAAAATTCACTATATTTTCATTGCGGCAGAGTGGCGGTTGAAGATGAAGTGTATTCATATTCTGATATAGGAGATAATTTTTATATTGTGATGTTGAAATCAAAATTAAAATCAAAAAACAATCCTCGCTTAGCATATCATACAAAACATTATGAAATGGATTTAAATTGATATATGCCATCTGTTTCGGTCTTAAATTATTAAAAATCGTTTGAGTTGTAAATCATACGCAAACTTTTGAAAATATCTTTTTCGTATTCCAATACAGCAGAAAAAGCACACGTTTGTTATCAAGACAATGTGTGCTTTTTTCTCAATATGACAAATTCCGTATTTACAATGATATAAAAAAATAGTACTGATACGATATATTTATTAAATCACACATTAAACTTTACAATACACCCTTGAACTTTCTGTTTCGGTAGTGTATAATTGTATACGGATATTTATATCAATTTCCAAAAGACATAAATAAAATTATTGAAAAATAAAAACTGATTAGGGAACTTTTGTTTAATGCCAAAAATTATCTGTAAAATCGCCGATATAGTCACAGAAGTGCCTTCTTCGGGCGGTATGGAGCTGCGATGTGGGGATTATATTTATAACGGCGATGAATTGCCCGATATTATAATCGATGAGGGCAAATATCACCCTGAAAAATACGGGTGCAATTTTTCTGCTGATAATATAGCATATATGGAGTCTGCACGGCAATTTTATACACAGCTTTTACATAGAGACGGTTTTTATTTACATGCTTCGGCTGTTGAGCTTGACGGACAAGCTTATCTTTTCTCCGGTAAAAGCGGTATCGGAAAATCAACACATACACGCCTGTGGCAGCAGTTTTTCGGTGACAGGGTTCATATCTTTAACGATGACAAGCCTGCACTCAGGTTTATCGACGGAAAATGGTATGCATACGGCACTCCCTGGTGCGGAAAAGACGGTATCAATAAAAACGTAAAGGTGCCTCTTGCAGGAATATGTTTTTTAAAACAGTCGGTGCGTAACGAAATACGTCGCATTTCTACCCTTGAAGCAATACCAAGGATAACGTCACAGACGATATACAAGTTCAGAGACACGGAACGGCTCGAACTTTTGCTCGGACATCTTGACAAATTACTTACGATAGTTCCGATATATGAGCTTGAAAATAAGCCGGAAAAAGAAGCTGTGCTTTTAAGTTATAATACTATGCGGCGCGGTGCGGAGGAAAGCAATTTATGAAATTAAGTGAAAATTTTGTGTTGAAGCAGGTTGCAGGATCATACATAGTGCTTCCTATAGGTGGCTCAATAGTTGATTTTAACGGTATGCTCACGCTTAACGAGTCGGGTGTTCTTCTGTGGAACACTCTCAAGCAAGGATGTGATATCGAAGGGCTTGTTGATGCGCTTACGACCGAATACAAGGTGTCGCGCGAAGTAGCGCGTGACGATATAAATGAATTTTTAACTAAACTGGCAAATGCCGGATGTATAGAAGGAGCGCTTGATGAATAAGGTACTGTTAATATTGCTGGCCGCGACGCTTATCCTTGCCGGTGTATCTTGTGTAAGGGCGGATGATGCGAAGGGAGATTCTTCGGAATCGACAGATAAAGCTGTAACTTGTATAGATACGGATGATACCGGCGAAAAAGAGGAAGATCGTGCAACTGAAGACGAAACCCAAAACTTTACTGCAGAGTCTGATTCCGCTGACTCTGTTGTAACGAAAACCCCGGATGAAATGCCTAACATTACTTATGAAGATTATATTAACATGACGGCGCAGCAACAGACTGACTTTATAAAAAGCTTTTCATCCGTTGGAAAATTTACCGAATGGTATAATGCCGCTAAATCAAAGTATGATATAGACAACGATAAAATATATATTGGTGAGGAAAGTATCGATTTAGGGGATATTTTCAACAAGTGAAATGTATTACTTGGCAGATGAAAGGAGATATAACTGTGAAAAAAAATATTCCATCGCCTGCCAAGTCACGTTTTATATTTCTTGACGATTTGATACCTGTGATTCAAGAGCAGATAGATGCAGGACGCAACGTAAAGTTTTCACCGCGTGGAGTAAGTATGCTTCCTATGCTGAGGCAGGGAATTGACAGTGTTGAGCTGTCAGGTGCGCCCGAGCGGCTGGAAAAATACGATATTGTGCTTTACCGCAGAGACAGTGGGCAGTACGTGCTTCACAGAATAGTCGGTATAAATGGGACGTATACGTGCATAGGCGATGCCCAATTTGATAAGGAATTCGGAATCAGACGCGATCAGATAATTGCAGTTGTGACATCGTTTTACAGAGGAGGGCGACACCGTTCCGTTAAAAATGTTTTATACCGTTTGTACTGCCGCATATGGCATTACAGCAGGGGAATAAGACGTTTTATAAAGAACTTGGCCGGATGGCTTAAACGACACGTGAGCGCATTATTTTCTCATTCGGAGAAGTAATTTATGGATATTATAAAACAAGGTATTTTAATACTTATAAAAAGTGCCGTTTTGGGGAAAGCGTTAAAACTTCCCGACGGTTTTTCACTTGATGAGGCATTTACTGCCATTGCGGAGCACCGTATTATTTCTATGGCTTATACGGGCGCTGTTAATTGCGGAATTCCTCTTTCATTGCCCATAATGCAAAAAATGCTTTTTTACAGTGCTAAGCTGATGATGATATCGGAAAAGCAGATGCAGGCTGTGGAAAAAGTTAGCAAGATCTTTTCTGAAAATGAAATAGATCATATGCCTGTCAAAGGCTGTATTATGAAAACGCGTTATCCCACACCTGCGCTTCGATATATGGGAGATGCGGACATTTTGATACGCAAAGAACAATATGATAAAATTTCTCCCATAATGGAAAAGCTCGGTTTTTCCATTGAAGAAGAATGTGACCATGTTTTTGTGTGGAAATCGCAGGAGCTTTTGCTTGAGCTTCACGTGAAGCTGATACCGTCAAGTGAGCATCTGCTTTATGAGTATCTCGGCGACGGTTGGAGATTAGCGAAAGAAAAGAACGGCTATTGCTATGCAATGACTAAAGAAGATGAATTTATATTTTCATTTATTCATTTTGTAAAGCATTACCGTGACAGCGGCATAGGATGCCGTCACGTGGTTGACCTATGGATAATGGACAGACTTTTCGATGATGACAGCCGCGCGTATATCAAAAGAGAACTCACAAAGATGCGCCTTGACATTTTTTATGAAAATATGGTGCGCGTTATAAAAAGTTGGTTCGAAGACGGTGAAAGTGACATCATTACCGAACATATAACACAGTTTATATTTTCCTGCGGCAACTGGGGGCAAGCCAAGACGCAAGCAATGGCGCGGCAAATGCTCACGGTAGATACGGATGATCCAAAGAAAATGAGCAGAAAATTACTGTTAAAGGACATATTTCCACCGCGTGAGAGGATAAAGGGAGAATATCCGATACTCGAAAAGGCACGGTTTATGTTGCCTTTTGTGTGGATATGGCGTATAATCAAAACAGTGATATTTAAACGTGACAGCGTTCGCCGTTCGGTCAAAAGGGCATCACTGCTGAATGAACAGGCAGTAAACGATTTCAGACAAAATCTCAAAATCGTTGGTCTTGAACCGAATACGAGGGTGGATCGAAAATAAAAAAAAGGCTGACTCAATTTATGAGCCAGCCATATTTTTTTGATCAAGAAGCTTTAATTGCGATATCGGTCATAACTGTATTCGCTCTGTATGACCATACACCGAAGTAACCGTCTTTGTTGACCACTGCAGAGCCTGAATATACGATTCTGTTGTTATGATCTCGTACAACAGCCTGATCGTATTCCTCGCTCAAGTGTATACTGCAGATCATATATTTGTTGCCGTCGGATGAGTACATATAGTATTTTATAACATCGCCGGCATCAACAACAACGAGCTTGTGAGCTGTGGAGCAATCCTCGGGAAGTGTAACGAATGACGGTCTGTAATTCCAAGAATATCTGTCGCCGCCTCTGCCAAAGAACAATGATGCTTGCTTTGTTCCGTTAAAGGCAAGATAAATTCCGCCGGGATCTCTTGCAGTCTTACGCTTGTCTGTGATTCTGACACCGACGAAGGAAGCATCTGTAGGCTCTGTTGAGTCTGCTATCTCACTTGTTGATGTGAGAGTCAAATGGAATTCATACTGGCTGTATTCTTTTCCGGGTTCATACTTCTGGCTGAGAGCAAGTGTGCCTTCCTTTGAGGGCTGTTCAAATATAACTGTGGAATTTTCTGCAATGACAGCCTTGTCATCTGACGGAGCTGTGTAAATGTCGAGCATTGCGGGGTTAGGCATCGTGGCAGGGTTAGGTCTGTAAGCGCGGACAAAATTGCCTATCGGCTCTGTGAAGGGCTGGGGGCCTTTTGTACCGTTGATTCTTTCATTTGATCCGCCGTCATATCTTTTGTTGGTGCCTGCACACATAAATACGTGCGCGGGGTTACCTTTGGCATCGGGATTTACAAATACGATGTCACCCGCTTTGATGTTTCTTGTGCTTTCGATAAGCTCAAAATCGTGTTCTTCAAAATATCTGTAAAGGTTCAAGCCGTGGCGGTAATCCTGATCGATAAATCCTGCACGGAAAAGTATCCACGATACCATTCTGTCACATGCAACGATTCTTTCCTTGGGGTTTATTGCTTCTTTTGCATTGAGTGTACGCCAGTTGATAGCGGGGTTTATTTCCGCATCTCCGTATATGAAGTTGTTGTCACGTATGAAGTCAGCAACAACCTTACCCTCTGTCATAAGTCTTTCAACAAGCTCCTCGTATGTAGGCGGAGTCCACTCATCAACAACGGGCGGTTCAGCTTCTGTAACAACATCTGTTGTTTCTGCATCTGTTGCTTGTTCGCTGCCGTTTGTTGTATCATCATTGCTTCCTCCGCAGGAGAGCATGGATAATGCGCAAATTAAACAAAGCGCACGAAGTAAAAATTTTTTCATTGTGTATCATCCTTTATCTTTTATTGGGTAATACCCTTGGAAAATTATATACTATAAGAGAAGCTATGTCAATAACAATGTTTGAATAATTTTTTACTTAAATATATGCAGTGAAAAAAACGGTCACAGCTTTGCGCTGTGGCCGTTTTGATATGAGCTTTAAGAAGCTTTGAGTGCAATATCGGTTATATTTGTGTTTGCTTTGTATGACCATACACCGAAATAACCCTCTTGGTTTATCGTTGTAGAGCCTGAATATACGATCTTACCGCTATGGTCACGGGCTACTGCCTGATTGTATTCCTCGCTGATGTGTATAGTGCAAATGAGGTATTCTGTGCCGTCTTCGAGATACATATAGTACTTGATAACATCACCTGTGTCAACAACGGCTATCTTGTGCGCTGTTGTAAATGTTTCGGGCAGAGTGATAACGGAAGCAGTGTCATACCAACGGTGTCTGTTGTCCTGCTGTCCGAAGAAGAGACCTGCCTTGTTCGTGCCGTTGAGTGAAAGGAAGATTCCGCCGGGCTCTCTTGCGTTTTTGCGCTTCTCAGTCATTCTTACACCTATGTACGATGCTTCGCTTATCTCCGTTGAACCTGCGTTTTCACTTGTTGATGTAAGTGAAAGGTGAAGCTCATACTGGCTGTATTCTTTTCCGGGATCGCAAAGAGGATTGAGGGAAAGTGTGCCTTCTTTTTTATCCTGCTCATAAATCACGGTAGAATTACCGCTTACGGTTGCAACGTCGTCTGCAGGGACGTCATATATCTTCAGCATAGACGGATTTGGCATTTTTTCAGGACTCGGTCTGTAAGCGCGGACAAAATTGTTTATCGGCTCTGTGAAAGGCTGAGGACCTTTTGAACCGTTGATTCTTTCGTTTGAACCGCCGTCATATCTCTTATTAGGGCCGGCGCACATAAATACGTGCAAGGGGTTGCCGTTTGCATCGGGGTTTACGAATACTATATCTCCTGCCTTGATAGATCTTGTGTTTTCAACACGCTCAAAGCCGTGTGTATCGAAATATTCATAAAGGTCTATGCCGTGGCGGTAATCCTGATCGATAAATCCTGCGCGGAAAAGTATCCAGGAAACGAGTCTGTCGCAAGCAACGATCCTCTCATTGGGGTCTATTGCTTCGTTTGCGTTGAGTGTGCGCCAGTTGATTGCAGGGTTTATCTGCGCATCGCCGTATATGAATTTGTTGTCGCGTACAAAATCCGCAACGATCTTGCCTTCTGCCATGAGAATATCAACAAGCTCCTCGTATGTAGGGGGAGTCCAGTTGTCGACAACAGGTACATCTGCTTCTGTTGTCGGTGCTGTTGTTTCCGCCGATGTATCTGACGGTGCTGATGTGTCTGCGTTGTTGCCTGAGCAAGAGAACATTGACAGAGCACATATCAAACAAAGTGTACGTAACAATAATTTTTTCATTATGATATATCCTTTTCTTTGGAAATTGGGAATTATCCCACTAAATTATATACTATGCCGTGCTTATTTGTCAATAGCAATATATAAAGAAAAAAATAATACTTAGCCAAGATAATTTGAAAAATAAAAAATGAGGCGGCTCATTTTGAGAATTGTTCCCAAGACGAGCCGCCACGTAAGTTCTTTTAAAATATTTTTCTGTGGTTTTTAACCGATTTATACATTTTGAAAAAGACGCCAGATGTGTCCCATATATTTCCTTAGATGAGACGGTTCCGTTTCAAAGTGCGTTAGGTTGCTTTTTTAATTGAGATGTTTGTTTGCGAAGTGTTGACATAATATTCCCAGGTGCTGAAATATCCCACCTGCTCGTATGTTCCTCTGCCTGAATAAATAAACTTATTATTGTGGTCACGCACCGAGATGACATCGTATTCGGTGTTGATATTTATACTGCATATCAGATATTCTGCACCTGCTGATGTGTACATAAAATATTTTATCGTATTACCAGCATCGACAACAACTATCTTGTGAAGTGATGCTAAAGATTCGGGAAGTGCGATCTTTGCAAGAGGCTTGTACCAAAGCATACCTTCGCCGTGGTTTTCTTCCGAACAGCCTATACCTGTGTAAAGATATGCGTACGGTTCGTTACGGAATCCGAGCCAAAGACCGCCGTATTCTGTAGGTGAGTGTCCTGCCTTGGGAAGACGCGCGCCGACATACAGGCAGTTTCCTGCGTTCATCGAATCTGCTGTTGCGGAAACGTTCAAATGGAATTCATACTGTGAATTAAAAGGATTATATCTGTAGTTCGCCGCAACATTTCCGTTGCTGTTTGCGGTGGTGTAAACTGTTGTTGTTGAAGCGGCAGGACGTGCGATATTTGCTGTAGGTGTATTGTATATTTCCTTCAAAGAGGATTTGGGTAAGCCTGCGGGGTTGGGACGCCAAGCGTATGTAAAGCTTGAAATTCCTTCACGGAACGGCTCTGTTGTTCCGTTAACGTAGGAATAAGCGCCTGTTCTCTGTATTCTTTCGATGGAGCCGTGGTCATATCTGAGGTTTGTACCTGCGCAAATGAACTGATGCTCGCCGTTGAGTACGAGAACTATATCGCCTCTGCGTACATCGTTTACGTTTGTTATTTTTTCAAACTTGAATCTTTCGTAGTCAGATTCGCTGAATCCGCCTCTGTAGAATCGCTGATCTGTATATCCTGCACGGTGGTATGCCCAGCTTACAAGGCGGTTACATGCAGATGCTCTTTCGCCGTCGATCGTTTCGTTGATGTTGAGATTCAGCCAGTTATATGCGGGATTGAGCTGTGCATCGCCGTATATAAAATTGTTATCGTCTGTGAATTTAACTATCTTTGCTGCTTCTTCGATGATTTTTTCTACAAGCTGGCTGTATGTGGGAGCGTTTTCGTCGGTGGGTACTTCGCAATGCTCACCGTAATAATTACGCAGTGCAATTATGTCAGATCTTGTGATAGAGCCGTCACCGTTTATATCCACTTTTGCATCATAGGGGAAAAGTGCGGGCTTACGTATGTATTTCATAACACGTACGGCATCTTTTCCGTTAACGATACCGTCACGGTTAACGTCACAGTCAGATACCATAACAGCGGCAGACGTTCCGAAAAGATTCGGGAGTGATACCGCACCGACTATCATAAGCGCTGACAGACATATGCCGATGACCTTGAAAAGTTTGCTGTTTTTCATTTTGTGATTCCTCGCTTTTGTACTGATTTAGATCGCTTGCTTATGAAAATGCAAGGAAATTTGTGATATATTTCCTTGCAAATATATGCAATAACAACTCATTACAGTATACACATCAAAATCTGTTTTGTCAACACTATTTAATATAATAAATGGTATTTAATGATTTTTTGTACTTTTTGCATAATAATTGCGCTTTATATATGTTAATAAAGACTATAAAGGTCGGCAATGTAATATGCCGACCTTTAATTAAGCTTTTGAAGCAGAGTATCGGAACGGATACTCCTTATTTACCGAAAATGTCACCGAGGTCGATGGTGTCATCGCCTATGTCTACATTTCCGTTATTCTTGTCATATTCTGCCTTTGCCGCATTGTACCATTCTATAAATTTACTGAGTGAAGGGAAATTTTTGATGAATTCCGTTTGTTCATTGGGAGACATATTGATGTAGTCCTTGTAAGTGTACTCGGAAGGATCAAATTTTTCAGGTTCGGTTTCGGGCGCGGTTGTATCTTCGGGTGCTGTTTCGGGCGGTTCTACTTCAATTACGGGATCATCGAGTATTTCGCACGTCTGACCGTAATATGAATACACTTGAGCAATGTCATTGTTATCAATAATTCCGTCACCGTTGACATCGGCTTTTTCGGGAAAGTAATAATCGTCGGTGAGAATATACTTCATTATGCGTATGACATCTTTGCCGTTTATGATACCGTCACGCGTCACATCACATAATGATATCGGATCTTCATTTGGTGGCTCAATTTCATCCCACGTTGCGAAAACGCTCGGAAGTAATGCCGCGCCGATCGTGATTAAAGCGGAGAAGCATATAATGACAGACTTGAAAAAAACATATTTTTTCATATTTCACATTTCCTCGATTTAAAAAACATAACAAATTAATTTGCTTTTATTACGATGTCAGAGGTTATTGTTTTTGCTCCGTGCGACCACACACCGAAATAACCGAAATCATTCAAAACGGCTGTACCTGCATATATGATATTGTTGTCGCTGTCGCGCACTACTATCTGGTCATACTCTGCGCTCACACGTATCGTGCATATCAGTATCTCCTCGCCCGAGGTTGTATACATATAGTATTTGATAACGTCGCCCGTGTCTACAACGACTACTTTATGAGCAGATTTGAAATTTTCGGGCAATTTTACAGATGCAACAGGTTCGTTCCATATTTTCGCCTTCGCGCCGCATCCAACGTATAAGCAAGCCTCGTTTTCTCCTCGCAGAGCGATAAAAATACCGCCGGGCTCTGTTGCATTTTTTCGTCTTTCGGTAAGCCTTGCGCCTACAAACGATGCTTTCCACGGGCTGTTGTCATTGACTTCCGAATACGATGTGAGATTAAAATGAAATTCGTATTGTCCGTATTCCTTTCCGGGCTCGTACGATTCGGAAATTGTCAGCGTTCCTTCTTTTTCGCCGCTTTCGAAAACGGTTTTTGCATCTGCCGATATCTTTGCGGAGTCTTTGTCGGCAGGCTCATATATTTCAAGCATTGACGGATCCGGCATATAATCGGGCGAAGGTCTGTAAGCACGGACAAAATTGTTTACAGGCTCGTTGAACGGCTGAGGGCCTTTCGTGCCGTTTATTCTTGCGTCACTTCCACCGTCATATCTCAAGTTCTTTCCCGCACATATAAATACGTGTCCGGGAACACCGTTTGCATCGGGATTAACGAAAACGATGTCTCCTGCCTGTAACTCTTTTACCGAGTCTACCCTTTGAAATCCGTGCTCGTTGAAATAATCTTCAAGATCGATACCGAAATAGTAATCCTGATCGATAAATCCCGAACGGAACATTATCCAGTTTACAAGTCTGTCGCAGGCGACTATTCTTTCTTCGGGCTTTATAGCATCCTTCGGGTCAAGCGTGCGCCAGTTAACAGCAGGATTTATTATTGCGTGTCCGTATATGAAATCGTTGTCACGTATAAAGTCCGCAACTATCTTGCCCTCACGCATCATTATTTCAACAAGCTCCTCATAAGTCGGACGCTTCCATTCGGTAACGTCATTATCCTCGGGAGCAGTAGTGTCTTGTGTGGTTTCAGCAGGCGCTGTATCGCTTTCAGCGTGAGATGTTTCCGTTTGATTGCCTGTGCACGAAAAAAGAGAAGCGGCGCATAGCAAACAAACACATTTTAATATGATTTTTTTCATAAATACAAGTCCTTTGTAATATTTAAACTTATTTTTTAATATAAGTATACACTCAAATTCCCGTTTTGTCAATATGTATGATACCGTGTGAGGCTGGTGCTGTATTTGCTTCGGCTTCAGAAAATAAAGGTCGGCGATTTCGCCGACCTTTGATGAAGATTATTTTTTAGCACACTGTATGGATATATTGGACTGGGTTGAATTTGAAAGATGAGTCCATACACCGAAATAACCCGTGTGTCCGATCTCTGTAAGACCTGCATAAATGAATTTGCCGGAGTTGTCACGAATACAAATTGTATCATAATCAGGGGATACCTTGATACTGCATATTAGGTAAGTATCTCCCGGGTTATGCGTCACCATATAGTATTTGATGACGTCACCCGTATCTACGACCATGATCTTATGCTCTTGCGTTAGCGGCTCCGGTACACGTGTTGAAGCAAGCGGCTCGTACCAAGCGTTTCCGAAACCGTCATTTCCTGATCCTCTCTGACCCTTGGAACAGCCTGTGCCTGTGTAGAAGTATACGTAACCGTCATCACGCAGAGCTATCCAGATACCGCCTTTGTTTGTGGGGTTATGGTTGGGATAAGGCAAACGAACGCCGACGTATGTCGAGCTTGACGGACTGCGGTCGCTTGTTGAAGGCGAAGATGAGATGTTCAAATGCAATTCGTAGTTTGCGTTGTAGGGATTGTAAGCAAAGTTGAACTGTCTTGAGCCTGAACCGTTAGCTGCTGTGTAAACAGTATCGGTGTTCGGTGCGGGACGTGCTATGTTAGCATCGGGAGTTTTATAAATATTTGCTACCGATGTTGCGGGAAGTCCTTCGGGATTGGGACGCCATGCGTATGAGAAGTTGCGTATCGATTCTCTGAACGGCTCGGTTGTATTTTCAACGTAAGCGTATGCGCCTATACGCTGAATACGCTCAACGCTTCCGTGGTCATATCTGAGGTTGGGGCCTGCGCAGATGAACTGGTGCAGAGTGTTGTTTACAAGCACTATATCGCCTGCTCTTACATCGTTTACGTTTGTTATCTTTGTGAACTTGTATCTTGCGTAATCTGCATCGGTAAATCCGCCGTAGTAGAATCTCTGATCAGAATAGCCCGCACGGTGGAATACCCAGCTTACAAGACGGTCGCAGGCGGAACGTGTGCCTGTTACAAAGGACTTATCAAGACCTTCGTCATAATTAAGATTGAGCCAGTTGTATGCAGGGTTTATTACCGCATCGCCGTAGTTGAAGCCGTAATTGTTAGTGAACTCCGTTACCTTTTTTGCTTCCTCGAGTATCTTTGCAACGAGCTGATCGTATGTAGGCTTCGGCTTTTCCACTTCAATTACACGGTCGGGAAGTATTTCGCATGTCTGACCGTAGAAGGAACGTATTGCCACAACGTCCGCAGAGTTGATAGTTCCGTCTCCGTTTACATCTGCCTTGTCGGGGAAATAGTAATCGTCTGTGTGGATGTATTTCATTACACGTATCATATCTTTTCCGTTTATAATACCGTCACGGTTTACGTCACAGTCGGTAACAACAACGGCTGCGGATATGCCGAATAAATTCGGGAGCGATATAGCACCCAGAATAAACACAACGGAAAGACAGATTCCGAGTGTCCTATAAAGTCTGCTGTTCTTCATAAGCAGTATCTCCTTTCGCACGGGCGGTATTTTCCGCCGTATTTTGACGCTTAATTTTACACTATAAAAGAAATTTTGTCAACAATGCAAAATAATTAGAAATATAACAAACGGATTAATATATATATAAAGTATGAACTTTGGAGTGCTTTACGGTGGTTTTGTTGTGATAAATGCACAAAATTTTAAACGGTGATTTTGTGTATTTGCTGAATTTCATATTTTTTTTATTGCGGTAAAACGCTGTGGTTGATACTGCCTTGTTCACATAAAACTATTGACAAAGAAAAAGCAAAAGTGTATAATATAACGGTAATGCAATCAAGAAACAGAAAGGAGAGAAAACATGGAAAGAAGGATAAAAATGTCACCGTCTATTTTGTCGGCAAACTTCAATAATTTGCTTGCTGATGTAAAGGCGACGGAAGAAGCAGGCGCTGAATATCTTCACATAGACGTTATGGACGGTATTTTTGTGCCTAATATATCATTCGGTAAAATAGTACCGCAGACGCTTCGCAAACATTCTAATCAGGTGTTTGACGTGCATCTTATGATAGTTGATCCTATGCGCTATATCGATGATTTCGCAAAGGCAGGCGCTGATATTATAACTATTCACCACGAAGCGTGCCACGACAGGATAAAGGTGCTTGAATATATACGCTCTTTAGGCATAAAGCCGTGTATTTCGATAAAGCCCGACACGAATCCCGCTGTGCTTGAGCAGTATCTGCCGTACGTTGATATGGTGCTCATAATGTCTGTACAGCCCGGCTTCGGAGGACAGAAGTTCATCCCGTCGGCTATAGAAAGCTGCAAGGTCGCACGTGAGCTTATCAAGAAATCCGGACGTGATATTGACATTGAGGTGGACGGCGGACTTTATACCTATAACGTCAATCTTGTAACAGAGGCAGGTGCAAACGTTATTGTTGCCGGCTCGTCAATATTCGGTGCAGAAGACATTGGCGGTGCAGTTGTTGAAATGACAAAGCGTGCCGAAGAAACATTCGTCTGGTAAAATTATTTTACTGACTATTTTAAAAATTGGTATTGACATTATTGAAAATATAATGTATAATTCACAAAAATACTCTAAAGGAGAAATTTTATGAAAAAAGCACTTTCATTGATATTGACAGTTGTTATGGCACTGTCGATGGCGCTTACAGCCTTCGGCGCAGTTGAACAGGAGTTCAACACAGAAGGTCTGGAAATCAATCTTGATGTAAAGTACAACGCAACTGCCCCCAAAATGGACGGTAAGATCAATGCAGGCGAATATTACGAAATGACATTCGCTGATTACAAGCAGTATTTTAACCTTATAAAGGGTTCACAGCACACAGAAACTCTTGAAGATGTTGCAAACTATCTCAAGAACGATATGAAGGTTTATATGACTTGGAACGGCAACGATTTTTATATCGCACTTCAGGGTAAGGCTCCCAAGTCTGAATACAACTGCGAATTTTCAGGCAACGAAGTTTACCTTTTCCGTGCTTGGTCATTCCAGGTTGCTATCACAAGCATCGAAGCTGAAAACCAGGACAGAGCAGAAGTAGGTATCGGCTATGATCCCGCTTCGGGCGGAAATATGATCTCCTACACAATGTGGGGTACAAGAAAGAACATCAAGCTCAAGGCAGGCGAAAACTATGCGGCTGATTGGGATAAGGATGAAGAAGTTGTTACATACGAAATGAAGCTTGATCTCGCTTCCGTTCTCGGCGGCAAGGCACAGAATAACAGCCTTTTCCGTCTTGGCTTCTGTCTTAACAGAGGCGACGGCGATATCGCAACAGATGACAGACAGAGACAGATAGAGCTTGGCGGCGGTATCGGTTCTTCAAAGCAGGTAGAAAACCTTGCAGTTATAGCTCTTACAGGTAAGGGCGCAGGCGACGGTGACGTTGATGTAGACATTCCCGTTGAAACAGCTCCCCAGGAAGAGGAGCAGGCAGGCTTTGACGCTGCTGACCGTTTTGACGTAGCAGGCGCTGCTGAACTTTTCGACATCACAAACGGCTCACTTGAAGCTAAGGATATGGATGAAAACGGCGAAAAGTTTGTAAGACTTACAGTTACAGGCGAAAACCCCATTATCGGTTCAAAACAGCTCACACAGGGCCTCAACATGGATGCTCAGGGCGTGTACCTTGCTATTAAGTACCGTACGTCCAGCCAGAAGAGCAACCGTTTCGCAATCAACTTCCTTAACTCTGTTTCCACAACACTTGACAGAGATCTTGACTGCGACCTCGGCTTCGGTATAATGACTGACGGCGAATGGCACACAATGGTATTTGAAATGTCACTCTACAGCGAGTGGTCACAGTTCATCTCCGAATTCTATCTCTGCCCCTTCTTCATTACTGATGAAGACGTTACAGGCGAAACGATAGACATTCAGTGGATCAAGTATTACTCTGAACCCCCTGTATTCGAGGATGAAGAATATGAAAACCTCAGCTTTGGCGATGACGAAGCAACAGAGGGCGACACAGAAGCGCCCGCTGAAGATACAGCGGCAGCTGATACATCAGCTACAGAAACAAAGGGTGATACAACAACAAAGGCAGGCACAACAACAGGTACAGATGACGAAGGCGGTTTCCCCGTTGGCGCTATTATCGGTATCGTTGCAGCAGTTGTTGTAGTTGCAGCAGCAGTTGTAATCATCATAATGAAGAAAAAGAAGGCGTAAAGCTTAAAATTAATTGCCTCCCGAAAAATCGGGAGGCAATTTTTGAAAGGTATTATTATGAAAAAAGCATTTATAAAAACACCTATTGCACCGCTTTTCAGAAAGCCCGATTCAAATATTTCACTTGAAGATGAGGTGCTTTTTGGTATGGAGGTTGAAGCAGAAGAAGCCGAAAACGGTTTTTATTTTGTCACAACCCATTACGGATATACAGGATACGTGAGCAAAAAAGACCTTTTATTCTGTCCGCGCCGTGTTAAAAAATTCTCCGAAATGAAAGATAAATATAAAGTAGTAAAAAAATCATTTTGCGATATTTTGAGTGAGCCGAAAATGCAAGGCATACGCCTGATAACACTTCCGAGGGGAAGCCGTGTGGCACTCACCGAGATACTTGAAAATAATTGGGTGCGTGTGTATCTTTGCGACGGTGTCGAAGGATACACAAGAATCGAGCATCTTGACGATTACAGAACTACATATGACATAAACGATGAAAATTTGCGTGATGCTCTTGTTAAAACTGCCGAGAGCTATCTTGGCACACAATACCGCTGGGGCGGTAAAACACCGTCAGGTATTGACTGCTCGGGGCTTTGCTCAATGGCATATATGCAGTGCGGTATTATTATCTACCGTGATGCAAAGCTTATGGAGGGATATCCCGTCAAGGAAATACCGTATGAACAGCTCAAACGAGGTGACCTTGTTTATTCCCCCGGTCACATAATGATGTATATCGGTGACGGTAAGATAATTCACTCCTCATCGTCAATGTGCGGTGTTTCGTATTCGTCTCTTCCCGACAAAGATAAAATAACCGCTTGCGGAAGTATTTTCGCCTGATTATAAAAATTTATTTTTACGCATAGATTTATAAATGATTTTTGCGTATAATAATATGGTATACAGTTAGTGAAGGAGGAAATACATATGGGATCTGTATGGTTCATATGGGCATCGCTTCTGGTGATGTTTGTCATAATTGAAGTGGTGACACCTCAAATGACGACTATATGGCTCGCACTCGGCTCGCTTGTGTCGCTTCTGATATGGTGTGCGTTTCCTAATCTTGTTTGGGTGCAGGTCGTTGCATTTGTGGCAGTATCTGCCATTTCGCTTGCATTGACAAGAAAATTTGCACGCAAAATTATGAAGGGCAGCACTGAAAAAACGAACGCCGACAGATGCATAGGTCAAGAGGGAATCGTTGTTGAGGAGATAAACAATCTTCTCGGAAAAGGTCAGGTGAATGTAAAGGGTGTTATCTGGACGGCACGCTCGTCATCTGATGACGTTATTCCCGAAGGTACGCTTGTTACGATTGAAAAAATCGAAGGCGTGAAAGTTATTGTAAATAAAAAATAAAGAAAGAGGTTTGTATTATGGGACCGGTATATATTTTAATAGCGCTTGCACTGTTTATTATTGTAGTGGCAATTGCCAACATTAAGATAGTGCCCCAGTCAAAGGCATTTGTAATCGAAAGACTCGGTAGATATCACGAAACGTGGGAAACGGGACTTCATATAAAGCTTCCGTTCCTTGATAAGATACAGAAAATGGTATCTCTTAAAGAGCAGGTCGTTGACTTTCCGCCTCAGCCCGTTATCACGAAGGATAACGTAACGATGCAGATAGACACGGTTGTGTTCTTCCAGATAACAGACCCGAAGCTTTATGCGTACGGCGTTGAAAATCCTATGGCGGCAATCGAAAATCTTACAGCTACAACACTCCGTAACATCATCGGTGATATGGAGCTTGATAATACGCTCACATCACGTGATACGATAAACGCACACATAAGAGTTATACTTGATGAAGCTACAGACCCATGGGGCATCAAGGTAAACCGTGTTGAGCTTAAAAACATCATTCCTCCGTCCGAAATTCAGGATGCGATGGAAAAGCAGATGAAGGCGGAGCGTCAAAGACGTGAAGCCATCCTCAAGGCAGAGGGTGAAAAGGCAAGCCGAATTCTCGTTGCCGAAGGTCTTAAGGAAAGCCAGATTCTCGCCGCACAGGCTGATAAGGAAGCGCAGATACTCAGAGCAGAAGCTGTCAAAGAGCAGAAGATAAAGGAATCCGAGGGTGAAGCGCAGGCTATCCTCGCTGTTCAGAAGGCTATGGCAGAGTCTATCAGAATGATAAACGAAGCATCCCCTGAAGACGGTTACCTCACTATCAAGAAGCTTGAAGCGTTTGCAAAAGCTGCCGATGGTCAGTCAACAAAAATCATTATCCCCAGCGAGCTTCAGTCACTTGCAGGTCTTTGCGCAGGTGTAAAAGAAATAGTTACAGATACGGAAAATAAACAGCAAGCATAAAAAAGGCGGCTCATTTCAGAAATTGTTTCTAAAATGAGCCGCTTTGTGTATTTTTTAAAAATTAAGGGAGTGCATTGCACTCCCTTTTTTAAACAATTAATACTACAGTCAGTGACCGTATAATGTGTACCGTCGAATGATACGGACACTTTTTTATTCTTCTTCCTCTTCCGCTTCGGGCTTTTCATTTACCTTTACGGATATCTTTTCGGTTCTGTGAATGTCCATTTCAAGTACGGTGATGTCAAGATGCTCATACGAGAATGTGTCGTTTACATTCGGTACGTCACCAAGCTTTTCCATTATCCAACCGCTGAGAGAAATGCTTTCTTCATCGGGCTTTAGCTCGAAAAATTCAAAAAATTCTTCCGTAGTTATTGAACATTCTACGGTATAAGTGTTGTCGCCCGTTTTTATGAAGCTTTCAACAACCTCGTCGTGTTCATCCCATATTTCACCGACAAGCTCCTCAAGTATGTCCTCCATTGTGACAATACCGAGCGTTCCGCAATACTCATCAAGTACCACGGCAACGTGGGATTTTTCTTTCTGGAGCGTTTTCAAAATGTCGTTTATCTTATCAGACTGCTGAACGAAAACCGGGGCTGACATTATTTCGGATACACTCTCAGGTGATATTGCACCGTCTATGTAAAAATCCTTCTGGTGGATGACGCCCACGATGTTGTCAATACTGTTATCGTATATAAGCAAACGCGAAAATTTCGTTTGTGAAAACTTTTCTGCAATTTCCTGCTTGTCAGCATCGATTGAAACCGCTTCAAGGTCCATTCTGTGTGTAAGGATTTCTTCAGCCTTGAGATCGCGGAACTCGATAGCGCTTCGTATAAGCTCACCGCTGTTGTCATCAATGCTTCCTTCCTGCTGAACCTCCTCAACAAGCATAAGCAACTCTTCCTGCGATATTCCCTGACTTTCTTCGATTTTAAAGATTTTCGAAAGCAGCTTTTTCCACTGTGCGAAAATGAAATTGAGCGGTGTCAAAACTATTATAAACACATTTATAAGAGGGGCAGAGAACATTGCAAATTTTTCCGGTGAATCCTTTGCAAGGCTTTTCGGCGATATTTCACCGAAAATAAGAACCACGACGGTGATTACGGCTGTTGAAACGGTTGCGCCTATGTCACCGTACAAGCTTATGAACAAAACCGTTGCAATAGATGCCAAGCTGATGTTTACGATGTTGTTTCCTATAAGTATTGCCGACAGAAGCTTGTCATAGTTGTCGGAAAGCTTTAAGACGAGCTTTGCACGCTTGTTGCCTTTTTCAACAAGTGTCTTTATTCTTGTTTTGTTAAGGGAAGAAAACGCTGTCTCCGTTGCGGAAAAGTATGCGGAAAATAATACCAGAATTACCATCACGATAATTTGCGGTATACTGTCGGTGGTCATAATAAACTCCTTTTTTTATTTGAACTCATTGGACTTTACAAACGCAAAAAGGCACGCCTGCAAACAGAATTTCTGCGTGCAGGTATGCCTGATATTCCACTATAAAATACTACAATCGCCGTCGGCTGAGTCCATAATTAGTAAAAAATCCTCAATTCATTAAATTAATTGCTGTGTTGATGCGCATTATATCATAAAATATATGCTTTGTCAACTGCATTTAAAACAGTTAATTAAAAATTTACTATTTCACACAAAGCGACTTATGAATAACGCTTATTTGCAAGCGTCGGGCATATATTTTCTGAAATACGAAAGCTTTACGCAGATGCAAACGATGTGTATTGCAAGTGCCAATTCCTCGTCAGACGGATACGTGGGCGCAAGACGAAGGTTTTTGTCAGAGGGGTCTACACCGTATGGGAATGTTGAGCCTGCCTTTGTCAGCGTAACACCGGCTTCTGCCGCAAGGTCGTATGTTGCCTTTGCAAGTCCGTCTGCTGTGTTAAGGCTTATAAAGTAACCGCCCCTCGGTCTTACCCAGCTTGCAATACCTGTGCTGCCAAGCTCATTTTCAAGTGCTGAAAGAACGATTTCAAACTTCGGACGGATATGACGTGCGTGAAGCTTCATATGATCAAGAATTCCTTCGGCATTCTTGAAGTACCAAACGTGACGGAGCTGGTTTATCTTGTCAGAACCGATAGTCTGAACTGTCAGTATGCTCTTTATCTGCTCGCGGTTGTTATCGCTTACAGCCATAAGCGCAACACCTGAGCCGGGGAATGAAATTTTTGATGTTGAGAAGAACATGAACAGCTTATCTTCGTTTTCAGTACCCTTGATAAGATCGAAAAGATTGAGAAGCTTGTCGCCCTCGTCTTCAATATCGTGTACCGCATACGCATTGTCCCAGAAAATTCTGAAGTCTTTTGCGGCTGTTTTGAGATTTGCAAAACGGCGTACTGTTTCATCGGAATACGTAATACCGTCGGGATTTGAATACTTAGGTACGCACCAGATACCCTTGATGGATGCATCTTCCGCTACGAGCTTTTCAACCATATCCATATCGGGGCCCGTAGGTGTCATAGGTACGTTTACCATTTTGATGCCGAGAGATTCGCAAATTGCAAAGTGTCTGTCATAACCGGGAACAGGGCAAAGGAACTTTACCTCAGGTAAACGGCACCAAGGTGTTTCAGAACCGTATACGCCGTAAAGCATCGCTCTTGCCAGTGTGTCATACATCATATTAAGGCTGGAGTTACCGCCGAGGATTATGTTGCCTGCGGGAATGTCAAGAAGCTCAGCAAACATCTGTCTTGCTTCGGGAAGACCGAACAAAAGACCGTAGTTTCTGCAGTCTGTTCCGTCCTGCGTGCGGCACTGTTCGCTTTTGTTAAGTACACCGAGCAAAGATTCTGTTAAATCAAGCTGTTCTGTATTCGGTTTACCGCGGGACATATCCAAAGAGAGTTTTTTTGTTTTTATTTCTTCGTATTCTGCAAGCAGAGCATTATATTCCTTGCGTGCTTCATCATTTGTCATGTTGATATATTTTGCCATATCTGAGCCAAGCCTTTCAAATTTTTATAATTAAATGTAATTAATATAAAACATTTCATCTACATTTCGACTTTATATTATACAATATATCCTTTTATTTTTCAATACCTAAATTTGAACTTTTTAATAAAACGCACACTTTTTTATTAAAATATGCAAAGTACGCATACTGTATCTTGCATTTTGTTTTATGCTGAAAGTGTTAAGCCTAAAAATATGATAAATTTCTCAAAAACCTATTGACAAACCGAATTAAATGTGATATTATATTCGGGTAAGGTCAAAAGCCTATGCGAGTGTAGTTCAATGGTAGAATTCCAGCCTTCCAAGCTGGTTACGTGGGTTCGATTCCCATCACTCGCTCCATTTTTATGTACCCATAGCTCAGCCGGATAGAGCAACTGCCTTCTAAGCAGTAGGTCGGGGGTTCGAATCCCTCTGGGTACGCCAGATGGTGGATATAGCGCAGTTGGTCAGCGCGTCAGGTTGTGGCCCTGAAGGTCGTCGGTTCGATCCCGATTATCCACCCCACACAAGCAAGTCCGAAAGGGCTTGCTTTTTTTGCACTTATAAGAAATACGGGCTGTGAACAGCCCGTATTATATTATTCAAGAATAAGCTCATTTGTTTCTGCGAATGCAGATGCGGTGATGCCTTTCGGAAAAACGTATTTTGCTCCGCACGTCGAACACTCTAAAACGAGTGATTCGCCGTCGAATGTCAGCTGCGGCGTACATGTACAGTTGTTTTCGTATAATCCTGTTATTGTCAGCATATCTTCGGGGTTATATAATTCTTCGCCTTTTTCCGTACACGCACACTTGATCTTACCGTCTGCGGCAAGCTCTTTTATCGTGAGAACTATACCTGCTATCTCCGAAATATCGGGAATTTCATCATATTCTTCTGTTTCGCCGAACAAATCTTCGGGGGAGGTGTCAAGCAATTCGGAAAGCTCATCAAGCGTCTTGTCTATTTCCTCTGCAACCTCATTTTCCTTGCCCGTAAAGCAGATATCAACGCCTGAATATCTGCAGTTGAGATAAAACATTTCACCGGAAAAAATAACGGATTCGTTTACCGTATACGTATGATCTGTTCTGCAAACGAAGCAGGGAACGGTTATGCGTATTTTTTTGTCTGATGAATATTTAATTGTCATTTCGCTTTTTTTGCAAGGACATTTTATTTTAAGCATTTCAGCATTGAGCGCAAAGACACCGACAATGCTTTTTATTGCGCCTCCGCAGTGCGGACAGCGGTATGCTATTGTTGTTTCTTTCGGTTTAATTATCATTTTTTTCTCCTGTTATGTATCGGCTTTTACATATCTTTCGTAATAAAATAAATACTGCTGTGCAATTCCCGCATAATCTCCGAGCGATGCGATATCGAGGTTTCCGTCATAATATTTGTCAATGACCTTTTTTATCCATACGTCAACGGGAAATGCGTTGTATTTTTCGCCTGCAAATAAAAGCACGCAGTTTGCAACCTTTTCGCCGATTCCCTTGACGGTTAAAAGCCTTTCCTTGGCGTCGTTGTATGAAAGTGTTGCAAATCCATCAAATGTTCCTGCCTGCCACTTTTCGGCGCAGTCTATAAGATATTTCGCACGGAAGCCTGTTTTAAGCTCCTTCAACCCCTCCTCACCGCATAAAAGAAGCTGTTCGGCTGACGGAAAATCATATCTCGTCTTCCCGTCAAAGCATTCGATTTTATTTCCGCATTCAGCTGAAAGGGAGGCAATTATCTTTTTAATTCTCGGAATGTTGTTATTCTGTGATATGATAAATGAGCATAACGTTTCCCAAAGCGGCTGTGTGAGTATGCGTATTCCACGTGACACACTTTCGGCTTCTTGTATTACCCCTGTCGGAAAATGAGCAAAAATATCTTCGTTTATTTTACCGTAATCACGGTCAAGTCCGAGATAATGGGCGAGTGATGAATAAAAGTTGTTTTCATCACAGCCGTATATACGAATCTTGTCATCACTTTGTACAAAATAAAGGTACATTCCGCAGGCAATACCTGCAATACCGCCCTCGCACGGATCAAAACGGAATGTCTGTCCGCAGTCGAATATTTTGTAAATATCGAAATATTCCGGACGATCAAATTCGACGTACTGACCTATTGAATCGGTACTTTTTGTAACGTTTGGATAAAGTGTCTTTTGCATAGTCATAAATTTTACCTTGACATATTTAAAAAAATTGCTTATAATTAACTAAATAAAATTTGGAGTGGAATATGAAAGAACAAATATATACAATCCCGGTCACAGAAACGGTTGACAAAATAAACGAGGGCGGAGAATGTACGTGCCTTCTTTGCTCGCTTTACAAGAAACTTGAAGATGATGAACTTAATCTTATTCTGGGAGCTTCGATGATGGAGCCCGATATAAGAATAAGAACCAACAAAGAGGGTTTTTGCCGTAAGCACTTTGATATGATGCTGACGATGAAAAACAAGCTCGGGCTTGCTCTTATGCTTCAAAGCCATATTGATGAGGTGCGTCATACGATATTCCCGAAGGAGGGGTTGTTTTCACCGAAAAACAAATGTGATGCATCGCTGAAGCCTCTTGAGGAACATACAAAAAGTTGCTATATCTGCAATAAGGTGGATTTCCACCTCGGAAAAATGGCAGAAACCATTGTGTATTTGTGGGAACATGAGGAAGAATTCGCAAAGAAATTTTCTAAAATGCCTTATTTCTGCGTTGAACACTACAGACTTCTTTTGCAAACAGGTGTTTATAAGCTACCCAAAAATAAACAAAACGATTTCTATACGGCTGTTTCGTCTATACAGAAAGCATATATTGACAGTCTTTATGATGATGTCAGCTGGTTCTGTAAAAAGTTCGATTACAGATTTGAGGACGAGCCTTGGGGAAATGCCAAGGATTCGTGTGAGCGCGCAGTCAAATTCTTATCTTAATAATATTTTGCGGGGAAGTTTTTGTCAAAGAACTCTCCGCTTTCTTTTTCGTATTTTTCCTTATACTGCTCAAATGTCATATCACCCTTGACGATCGATGCGTAAGCACCCATCGTGTATTTGTTTATGCTTGCATAAGCACCTGAGAAAATATATCCGAAATCGTAGTTTACGTTCTTGGTTATGATGTGAAATGCAGTTACGGCGCTGTTATCTCTTACGAAATGATTCATATTTGTGTCGATATATTTTTGTATCATATATCCGCTTGATGCAGCATTGAGTGCCATTATGACAGCCCCAAGCTCCACTGCGCTTCCGGAGGTGGCAGGGATAGAGAGTGCGACGGAACTAAGCGAGGCGAATGATGTATATTCGCTGTCCTCATTGTATTTAGGATGCGGCGCGATACTCCATACATCTTCCATATTTGCAAACTTTTCGGCTTTTGCAAGGGAGTCCGTGAGGAAAAGCACGTTTCCTTTAGTAAAATCTTCGTTTTCGACGGGAGAAAATTCTAAAAGTGCTCCAATACTGCTGGAAACGTTTTTGAATTTTTCATCAAATGATGAAAGCCTTACGGGAGTATCTACTTCATTTTTTGAAAATGAAAATGATGAAACCAACAGAATATCGCTGTATCTTGCATCCGCATTGTTACAAACAACCGTTCCTTCGTATGACGATGCGCTTTTTAAATATTCATAAAATTTATCAAGTGTCCATTTGCCTTTTTTAACAAGCTCTGATACAGATTCGAGTCCGAGTGATTCTATGTCAGTTCTGTTGTAGTACAATCCGCTTAATTTATCGGGTTCAAAGCAACCGTCGCCGGAAACTGCGAAAACGTCGTTACCGAGAGTAAAAGCGTCAACCGCGGAATTAAAATACTCTGCATTTTCATCGAAATAAGGGCTTGTACGGAGAGATTTCAGGTATCCGCCGGCAACGAGAGATGCTGTAACGTCCATAGGTAATGCGAATATGTGTCCGGGGGCAGTACCTGTTTTATATTCTGCGGCAATTTCGTCAAATGCTGAGGCAGGTGATGTTTTCACAGTTCTGAACGTAAGGTCGAATTTTTCCTCAACCTTTCTTATTCTCGCTATTCTGTCGGAATTCAAAACCGTTTCACGTCCGTCACCGCTGAAAAACGTGTCGTCAGTGGTGTATATTGATACTACTTCGTGTTCAAATGATAAGTCGGGAATCTTGTCGAGAAGAAATTGTGCCCTTTTTTCAAGGTCAACGGTGGATGCGGGCTTTTCATCCTCATCCTCCGTTACATTCTGCGTTTGTGTATCAACGTCGGTTATTTCATCTGTCTGTGAGCCTTTTTTCTCGTTTACAACGATAAGACCGCACGACTGAAAAAGCACTGACAATATAAGAAGTAACGATACTATAAAACGCTTCATTTTCATAACCGACCCTTTAAAATTAATTCTCTTTATATTATACCTATTCAAAAGAATAAAATCAATATATAATTCTTTAATTTTCAGTACAATAAATTCACTTTGGGACGAGCAAAAATATGAAATTTCGATATTAAAATCAATAAAGACACACTATGTTAATAATTATGTGGTATAATACAATTTACAAATTTATAGGAACAAAAGGAAATCTGAAAATGCTCAGACTTGAAAATATATCTTGGAGTACACCTGACGGTGTTAAAATACTTGACGGACTTTCTTTATCCGTCAAGGACAATGAACTGACTGTTATCACAGGCCCTAACGGCGGTGGAAAGACAACGCTTGCAAAAATAATTGCAGGAATTGAGAAACCAACATCCGGCAGAATTTATCTTGATGACATTGATATAACAGACAAAGACGTTACAGAAAGGGCGAAAATGGGTGTAAGCTTTGCATTCCAACAGCCCGTGAGATTCAAGGGAATAACTGTAAGACGTCTTTTGGAGCTTGCGCACGGCGGTAAAATGCCCGAGGATGAAATTTGTAACGTTTTAAGCCGCGTGGGACTTTGCGCGCGTGAGTATACGGAAAGAGAAGTGAATGCCACACTTTCCGGCGGTGAGATAAAGAGAATAGAAATTGCCTCTGTTCTTGCGCGTCACACAAAGCTGTCTATATTTGACGAACCGGAGGCGGGAATTGACCTTTGGAGCTTTACAAATCTTATCAAGGCGTTTGAACAGATACGTCAGACGCTTGAAGGCACGCTTATGATAATATCCCATCAGGAGAGAATACTGAATATTGCCGACACCATTGTTGTTGTAGGCGGAGGTACTGTCCAGAGAATGGGAAGCCCTGCAGAGCTTAATGATGAGCTTTTCGGCGGCAGATTCACTATTGCATCTTGCAGAAAACAGGAGGCGCTGTTTCAATGAATGATATAGCAAAAAAACTGCTTGAGGAGGTCGCTGATTTCAGTGGCGAATTCAAGGGCGCATACAATATCCGTGTTGACGGAACCTGCGCAGGCAGACAAAGCAGTGAGAATATAGATATACAGAACAAAGAGGATAATCCGGGACTCGTTGTAAGAATCCGTCCCGGTACAAAGAAAGAAACTGTTTCGATACCTGCCTGTGTTACACAGGGCGGCGTGGACGACCTTGTTTACAACGACTTTTTCGTGGGAGAGGATGCCGACGTTACTATTGTTGCAGGTTGCGGTGTTCACACGGAAACGGGCGAGGCGGCAAGACATAACGGTATACACAGATTTATTCTCGGTAAAGGCTCAAAGGTTAAATACATTGAAAAGCACATCGGTACGGGCGAGGGCAACGGCACTCGCACTATAGACCCCGTAACGGAAATTATAATGGGCGAGGATTCAACGCTTGAAATGGATACAGCACAGATAGGCGGTGTTGACAAGTCTTCCAGAACGACGACGGCTGTACTTGAAAAGGGTGCAAAGCTCCTTATCAGAGAAAGACTTCTGACGGAGTATTCGCAGTATGCCGAAACCGATTTCAAGGTTGAACTTAACGGCGAAGGCTCAGGCGCTGACGTTATATCACGTTCGGTTGCAAAGGATAACTCCCATCAGGTGTACCGTTCCATAATCATCGGAAACGCGCCGTGTACGGGACATACGGAATGTGATGCAATAATCTCCGAAAACGGTGTTGTTGATGCAACGCCCGGACTTTTTGCAAGAAACGAGGATGCGGCACTCATTCACGAAGCTGCAATAGGAAAGATAGCCGGTGAGCAGATACTTAAGCTCCGCACGCTCGGAATGACAGAGGAAGAAGCACAGAACACTATAATACAGGGATTTTTAAGTTGACGTTATACGGAGGTAAAAATGAGTATACACGAATCGGGTGAAATGTATCTTGAAAGCATACTTGTTTTGCGTGAAAAGCAGGCAAGAGTGCGCTCAATAGACATTGTAAACCAAACGGGTTATTCAAAGCCGAGTATAAGCAGGGCTGTGGGGCTGTTGCGCCGTGACGGACTTATCGAAGTGGATGCTGACGGATATATAACGCTTACCGAGGTAGGCGAATCACACGCAAAAAAGATATATGAAAGACACAGAGTGCTTTCGGAATATCTTATCAGCATCGGCGTAAGCGAGGAGACCGCCCTGCGTGATGCCTGCAAAATAGAGCATGTCATAAGCGACGAAACGCTGAACTGTATAAAAAAGATAATACAAAAGTAAGATTCCCACGCTTTGCATCACCCCAAAACGGGGAACTTTTTATTGCACGTAAAATATAGGCACGTTTGATGTACTTTTACATAATATATTACGGGAGGGAGAATCCTTCCTAATTAAACCTTACGGAGGAGTATATGAACTGCCTTTGCAATCTTTTCAATGACGACAGCTACGGCTGGCTTATCGTAATCGCACTTATTCTTATTCTCTGTTGCTGCAACAACTGATGATATAACCAAACGGCATACTCAAACATTGTTTGAGTATGCCGTTTTAAAATCTCACCGTGTCAATGGCCGGTGTACGAATACACAAAAAGCAGAGCACCGAAAAGATGCTCTGCTTTGTTTTTCACATTTATATTAGAAGTTGTTAGCTTAGAAAATTATTTCTTTTTCTTAGCGATAACGATTACTACAACTGCAACTACTGCAACTGCTGCAACTGCGATGATGATCCAAAGTGCAGCACCGCTGCCTTCTCCGGAACCGCTGCCATCTGTTGTAGTTGCTGTGTCCTTAGCGCCTGCGTTTGTGCCTGCTGCTGTATCTGCAGCGTTTGTTTCGTTGCCTGCAGGAGCATTTGTTTCTTCACCTGCATCGGGAGCTTCTGTTTCTTCTTCGTCGCCTGTTTCGAATGCGGACCAGTCAACGTCTGTGAAGATACCCATAAGGTCTTCAACTGTGTAGTATGTAACAGTTTCGTCGTCAGTGCTTTCGCCTTCCATATAGAACTTAAGTGTGATGTCGTAAGTACCAACACTCCACTCGTTTGCCTTGCCGGCTTCTGTAACTGTTCTACCTGTGTTTGTTACGCCGTCAACGGATTCCATATCAACGTATGCGATGATAGCTTCTGTGAATGCCTTTGTTCTGTCTTCATTCTTAGGATCGAGAACGGAGCAGAATGCGCCTTCTGTATCATAGTCGATGATATCCCAAACTCTGTCCTTAGTAGAGATAAGGCTCCAGGGAAGAATAACTTCCATGTCCCAACCGTCTTCAGTTACTGTGTATGCACCCTGGTAACCTGCTTCGATAACGTCCTGCTGGTCGTCTGTGTTTTCTTCCCAGTTGTGCTTACGTGCGCCAACTGTACCGGATGTTACTGTTGCGGGGTCTGTACCGTCAGCGTATGTAGGATAGAAGGAGAAGAAAAGACCGGAAGCATCATCATACATAAGACCGCAGGGATTGAAAGCGATCTGGAATCTGTCTTGAGGTGTGTTAGCACCGTCTGCTGTAACAGATGTGAGTGTAAGTGTGCTGTCTATAACCTTTGCAGCCATGTAAAGGCCGTCATCACCCCAAGAGTAGAAGAACTGGATCTCGCCGGGGTAATCTGTTGTCCAAGTCTGCATATTTGTGCCGCACTTGAGCTTAAGGCTGTTTGTTTCATCCCATTCGGATGCATTGATTGTACCGTCAACTGTGATTGTGTCTGCGCCTGCATAAAGAACCTTAACAAGACCGATGCCGATGCTGTCGGGTGCTGCGAAGGCTGACGTAAGCATCATTGCCATAAGCATTGTTGCAATTACGATAAAAGAAAGAACCTTTTTCATTATTAATCCTCCAAATTAAAAATTAATAAATGTGAAAATAGACGGCATTGATTATCTGCGGCTTTTTTATTAAGTTCACAGAAATGCTTTCAACGCCATTATAATTACGATGACATTATATCACAGATGCTCTTATTTTGTCAATATGTTAATTTTGAATTTTTTATATAAACATATAAAGAAAGCCAAGCGGTTGAAATATCCGCTTGGCAGAGCTAAAATTATTTCTTTTTAGATTTCTTTATGCGTATTACGGCGAATGATGCAATGACAATTACCGCAGCCGATACCGCAGCGATGATAAGAAACGACGGAAATGAGTTTCCGGAAGCAGTATTTTGAACGGGAGCTGTTTCGGTGATACCCGCCGTTTCGCTTTCGGGGGCGACAGCCTCAGCGCCGAGATTCAGAACAACATTGTAGGAATCTGTATTGAAGTTAGCACCGTAATTATCTGTGCAGGTTCTGTAAACGGCGCAGTACTGCAAGTCTTCATCGCCGTTAAGACGGCAGACCGTTGCCGTGAGAAATGCGCCTTCTTTGTGTTCAAAATCTGCAAGAAGATTGTCTGTAAGACGTCTGTTTATATATACTTCGCGGTTTTCGTCGCATATGTAATGCCACGGAATAAGTGCTTCGATCGTCCAGCCCTTATCCGTGGGCTTGCATTTCGTTTCAACATCGTACGCATCGATTCCGGACAGAGATTCTTCGTCTATATTGTGACGTGTGCATTTTACGTTTCCTTCTTCGTCAGCGGGCCAGAACATAAAGAACATACCTTGAAGTTTATCCTCCTTAGGAATAAGTCCACCCGGGTTGAAGGATATTTCAAAACAGTCATTCGCACCGTTGAAAACGGGATCGTTGTCGGTTATATCTGCATATACGTATATGCCTTTTTCACTCCACATAATATATGTGTCGACAGGGAGAATATGTTCTTCGCTTTCCATATCTGCCCACGTGCCCGTATTTTCCTTCGTGAGCGTTATATTTGCCGCGCTTTCCCACGGCCATTCGGTGTTTTCTCCGTCGATTACCATAACCTCGTCAGGAACAAGGGGCAAGTCAAGAGTTATTTTGCCGTCAGCCGAAACTGCTACAGTACAACATATTATAAATATAAATATTACCGAAAGAAATTTTTTCATAATTAATCTCCTGTATTTTGGTTTTTATTTTCACCGAATGATATTGATCCGAGCATTTGCCTGAATTGCTCCGCTTCTCCGTCGGGAGCGTCGTTTGCACAAGCGTACGTGTATTCGTAGAAATATCCGCTTTGTGTGTATCCTGCGGCATACGCACCGTAGCTTTCATTTCCGTTATAAATGCAGGTGAAAGGGATGAAGATGTAATTTCCTTCGGCAGACGAAAGAAGCTCGCCTTTTGAAAGAGAAAGGTTGCTTATAAGACTGTCTGACACCTCTGTAATATGTGCATCGTCAATAACGAGTGCCATCTGCTCCGTTACGTCTGAAAGCTTTAAAAATGCTGTTTCGGACGGCGAGGTGATATACGATGCCGTGTAATATTTTCCCGATGCCGTTACTGATGTGTAAGGTGACGGAACGTGTACTTGTTCACCGTTTTCATCTGTTTCAACTGACGGCTCGTTTTCTTGTTCGGGCAGGAGCTTATAGCTGACGTTGGCAGGTATCTGAATGGAGAATTTATCTCCGAACAAATATATCTTGTCGCTTAAAAGAGGGTTTTTCTTCGGGGTGTTTGCATATACGTCAAATTCAAACGAAAGACGGTCACACACAGCTTTATCATCTGCGCTGTCTTTGTCCGCATATTTATATTCCACTTTAAATATCATTCTTTTTGTTGCCGAGATAAGATAATACGAAGGCTCGTTGCTTTCTCTGTCGTCATAAATGAACGTGTTTTGATTAACGCTTGTTATCTTATCTTTATCAAATCCGTTTTCGGTTGCATATTCGTAAAAATTGTCATTCGGATTGAATTTACAGGAAAGTGTGATGACGCGGCCGCTGTCGGGATCTCTAAAGAAAATATCACATTCGTCGTTGTCTTCTTCGTTTTCAACGAGTTCTACCGCAGAGAATACCGCCGGACGGGTAAATCTGAAATGGTAGTCTTCGTTCGTATACACGGAAACTTCCGCCGTCTGTCTTTGAATCCCACACGATGCCAAGGGGAGCATCAGGCATACGGAGAGTAAAATACACAATATTTTTTTAACCATAATTTATTCCGTTTCTCGGCTTAGCCGTTTATTTACAGTCATACCAACTGTCCGCGCTCTTTATTTCCACAGTAAGACGCACGGGCAGGGAAATGACGTTTTCCATTTCGTGTTTTAAAAGCTTCATGACTTCGTCGGCGCACTCCCGATCGGATTCTATTATCAGTTCGTCGTGTACCTGAAGTATCAGATGAGCGTCATATCCGCTTTTCTCAAGAGCTTTTTGTGTGTTTACCATTGCAAGCTTTATTATATCAGCCGCCGTTCCCTGTATCGGACTGTTCATTGCCACGCGTTCACCGAAAGCGATCAGCGGCTTTTTTGATGACGTAAGTTCCGGGATATATCTTCTTCTTCCGAACAGCGTTTGAACATATCCAAGCTCGTGCGCTGTACGTTTTATATCGCTGAGATACGATGCAACGCCGGGATAATTTGCAAGATATCCTTCAATATATTTCTTTGCCGCCGCTTTCGTAACGCCGATGTCCTGCGAAAGCGTAAAGTCGCCGATGCCGTAAACTATTCCGAAATTCACAGCCTTTGCGCGGCGTCGGAGTTCGGGAGTAACTTCGTCAATATCAACTCCGAAAACACCGGATGCCGTGGCTGTGTGAATATCAATATCCGAAGCAAATGCTTCTATCATCTTTTCATCCTCCGCTATTGCGGCAAGAATACGAAGCTCTATCTGCGAATAATCGGCATCTATCAATACTCGGTCCGGTGCTTTGGCAACAAAGAAACGGCGCATCTCGCGTCCGCGTTCCGTTCTTACGGGAATATTCTGAAGATTCGGTTCGGTAGATGAAAGACGTCCGGTTGCGGTAACTGTCTGGTTAAAGCTCGTGTGTATGATACCGTTTTCGTCAGTCACCTTCAAAAGTCCGTCGGCGTAAGTACCTTTGAGCTTTGATACGGTTCTGTATTCAAGTATCTCATCTATTATCGGGTGATACGGCCTTAGCTTTTCAAGTACGTCAACGTTCGTGCTGTATCCCGTTTTCGTTTTCTTCTGAGCAGGGAGCATAAGTTCTTCGAAAAGCACCGTTCCAAGCTGCTTTGGTGAATTTATATTGAATTCGCGTCCTGCGAGTGCGTATATCCTCGTCACCAATGCATCAAGCTCATCTGATAGCTGTTCTCCGAATTTTTCAAGTCCTTTCTTGTCGACCTTGAAACCGCAGGCTTCCATTTTTGCAAGAACGTGCGAAAGAGGTAACTCAATTTCATAGTAAAGCTTTGATACGTTCTGCTCTGCAAGAAGCTTATCAAGTACACTGTAAAGTTCATACAAGATGCAAACGCGCTCAGCGTCGGAATTTCCGACGGCTTTGCCGAGATAAGAAAGAGCCAAAGAGGGAGCTGAGTAGTTGCCCTCGCTTGAATTCAAAACGTATCCCGCAAGAAACGTATCAAATTTTACGTTTATTTTGTCACAAAGCGAATAAAAACGCTTGCTGTCGTCGCAAATAAAGCTATTGTTTCGGTAAAACGGTGAATCGGGCGAAAATTCTGAAATATATGCATCCTTACCGTTATAAAGCAAGACAAAGCCGTCATCGGTAAGAGTTATTGCAAAGTCACACCCTGATATTTTTTCAAGTGCATCTGCCGATATCTTTGAAAATTCGGGTGTTTCCGTTTCTATCTTAGGGGCATCAAGTCCGAATTTTTTTATGAATGCGCCGAATTCAAGCTCCGTAAACAGATCGTAAAGCACGGCGTTGTCATATCCCTCGCGGAATAATGGCGAAAGGGAAGTGATGCACGGAACCTCTTTGAATATCTTTGCAAGTTCGTAAGACATATATGCCGAATCTTTTCCGTTTATCAGCTTCTCTTTTACGGATTTTGTAAGACCGTCAAAGTCAGATGCATATAATCCGTCAAGACTGCGGAAATCGGAAATGAGCTTCATTGCTGTCTTTTCTCCGATACCCGGTACACCCGGAATGTTGTCGGAGCTGTCACCCATAAGCGCCTTAAGATCAACAAGCTTGTCGGGTTCGGCGTTGTATTCCTTTAAAAATCGCGCCTTGTCATAGACCTCAATGCCGCTGTTCTTTACCAAGAGTACCTTTACACGGTCACTTATAAGCTGCAGAGCATCTCTGTCACCTGTTAGAATGTATCCCTCGGTGTCATCGCTTTCGTCACACAGACGGGCGATAGTGCCTAAAATATCGTCAGCCTCGTATCCCGCACACTCAAGCGTGTGGACACCCATTGCGTTGAGAACGCGTTTTGCGTATGGAAGCTGCATTGCAAGCTCATCGGGCATACCCTTTCTCGTTGCCTTGTAGCCGTCGTATTTCAAATGACGGAAGGTCGGCGCTTTCAGATCGAAGGCGGCGGCGCAAAAATCGGGTTTTACGGATTCTATATTGGAGTTGACGGTGTTTACAAGACCGTAGACCGCATTTGTGAAAAGACCGCTTTTTGTTGTAAGCGGACGTATGCCGTAATATGCCCTGTTGATTATACTGTTGCCGTCTATAGCAAGAAGCTTTTTCATTTCGTGTGCCTTTCAATTTTTATTAATCAGCATTATATCATATCGTTCTGTTCATTTCAAGTATAAAAATATTATTTTCCTTTTATACAGATAAATTTTAACTTTTTCATTTCATGAACAGCAGCGACAGGGCGATGGTGAGAAATCCGAGGCTTAAAAAAACAAGGCTTTTTTTCTCACCGCAGTATTTATAGGCAAGCGGTAAAAGCTCCTCAAAGCAAAGAAATACCATAATTCCCGCCGTGGCGGCAAATACTGCGCCGTTAACGCTGTCACTCATTATCGGACGAAGCAAAAACCAGCCGATAACGGCTCCCAAAGGCTCAGCAACAGCTGTCAGGGATGCCATGAAAAAGCCCTTTTTCTTGCTGTTTGTTGCGTACATAGTGGGTAAAGCGACGGCAACTCCCTCGGGTATGTTATGTATTGCTATTGCAAAAAATGTGGGAAGCGCAGTTTCCGCACCGCCCAAAACTGCCATAAACGTCACGAGCCCTTCGGGAAAGTTATGCACTGCCGTGGCGACAGCCGTATAAATTCCCGCTTTTTTCATAAGAGAAGAATCGGTGTTTTCTTCAGGGAGAATCGCTCCGAGCAAAAACATAAAGGCGATCCCTGCAAAAAAGCCGAGGTTTGCGCGAAGAAAACCGCCAAATGTGTCACCGCCGAGAAGACCTTGCGCTTTTGAAAGTATCTCGGTGAATGAAATGTAAAGCATGGCGCCTGCTGAAAAAGCAAGGCTTGAGCCTAAAAAAACATCTATATTTTTGCTTTTATCGGTGAAAAATATGATACAACCGCCAAGACACGCTGACATGCCTGCGATAAAAGTCAAAAAAAATGCAATAGTTACGTTATCTATGATATCCACCTCCGTTTGTTATTATATTCGTTCTCATACCTCGACGTTACAGCCGTTTTTTCGACCAAAATTGTATAATTTACAAAAAGTTAAAAAAATTCTTTGCCATAAACGCACAAAAGCTATTGCATTTTTTGAATGCATAATATATAATGGCGGTGTTACCGAGTGTCACTGGATGTTACCAAAGTACATAAATGTGGATAACTATGTGGAAAATGTGGATAACTCGGATCGAAAACGTCAGAAATGGAGGCAGAACACAGTGTTTGTTGGTGAATTTGAACATACAGTGGATGCAAAAGGCAGAGTATTCGTTCCCGTCAAGTTCCGTGACGAGCTTGGTTCTGCTATTTATATTTCGTGCAGTTTCAGCGGTTGCGTTACACTTTTTACGGAAAAATCGTGGAATGAGCTGTCTGAAAAGATATTAAGCGCACTGCCTGCGATAAACGGAGAGGCGGCAAAGCGTTCGATATTCAGAAGAACTCAGACTGCCGAAATAGATTCGGGCGGCAGAGTATTGCTTACATCTAAAATGCGTGAGCACGCAGGCATCGGCAAAAACGCAGTCATCGTCGGAATGGGCGACAGAATAGAAATATGGTCTGCAGAAAGATACGATCAGATCGTTGAAACGGAAAATATCGACGATATCAAAACGCTGTTTGCAAATTACGGTCTGTAAGGAGAATTGTTATGGGCAAAAATACGTGTGCTGCGGACTTTTCTCATTATTCCGTAATGCTTTATGAGTGCATAGACGGTTTGAATATCAAAAAAAACGGTGTTTACTGTGATCTTACCCTTGGCGGTGGTGGCCACAGCGAGCAGATAGCCGAAAGACTTGATGATGACGGCACGCTCGTTTGTGTTGATACGGATATAACGGCGATAAAAGCAGCAAGCGCAAGGCTTGCAAAACATAGCGGTAAAATAACGTTTGTAAATAATAACTTTAAGAATATCGGGGACGTTTTGGACGAACTCGGAATAGAGAAAATTGACGGGGCGCTTATCGATCTGGGAGTGTCCTCTTTCCAGCTTGACTGCGCAGAGAGAGGCTTTTCATATATGAACGATGCGCCTCTTGATATGCGTATGAACACATCGGATCCGCTCAGCGCATACGATGTTGTGAATACGTACAGCGAAGATGAGATAAAAAGAATAATATATACGTACGGGGAAGAAAACTTCGCGCCGCAGATAGCAAGTAAAATCGTTGCGTACAGAGCCGAAAAACCTATAGAAACAACGCTTGAACTTGTGGATATCATAAAATCGGCTATGCCTGCAAAGGCAAAGATAGGCGGTCATCACCCTGCGAAAAGAACGTTCCAGGCAATAAGGATTGCCGTTAACAGCGAGCTTGATATAATCGAGCCTACGTTGAAGACTCTTATTTCGCGCCTTAACAAAGGCGGAAGACTTTGTGTTATCACGTTCCATTCGCTTGAAGACAGAATTGTAAAGCAGACGTTTGCAAAGGCTTCATCGGGATGCACGTGCCCACCCGAATTTCCGGTGTGCGTGTGCGGAAAAACACCGCTTATAAAAGCGGTAACAAAGAAGCCGATACTTCCATCGGTAAATGAGCTTGAGGAAAACCCCCGTTCAAGAAGCGCAAAGCTTCGTATTGCAGAAAAACTGTGAGGAGAAAAAATGACAGCGGAAAAACATGCACTTGTAAATAAAATTGCGGATGTGCCGTCTGTTCAAAGCGGTATATCCCTTGCCCCGGAAAATTTAAAAGGACTTAAAATAAAAGAAAAAACATTTACAAAAACGGTCAGATCGAAAACGCCGATGCCGGTCGGTACTATGTTTACAGCGGTCATCTGCGCACTTTTGCTCATGTTCATCGTTTTCGTCGGCGTGCAGGTGAGCGATTATTCTTCGCAGGTGTCCGAGCTCAGCCGCGAGCTTAAAGGACTTATCGAAGAGGAAGAAAAGCTGAATTTTGAACTGGCTGAGAAAAATGACCTCAACTATATAGAACAGCAGGCGCAGGCAATGGGAATGGTAAAGGAAGATAAGCTTCCGAAAAAATATGTTGCCATAGCAGGTGAGGATGCATCCGAGGTGCTTATTGCCGAAAAAGAAGAGGATGCAGGTTATTCTCTGTCGGGAATTTTATCTGCCCTTGGTGAAAGTTTCGGAGAAATTCTGGAATACATAAAGGACTAAAGGAATATATTTATACGGTATAACAGATATTCGAAAGGGTGCTTTTACATAAATAACAATATCAAGCCGAAAAGGGTAAGCTGGCAGGACAGAACGCTTATATTTATCCTTGTTGCGGCATTAATAGTAATAAGCGGCAGGCTTTTTTATCTGCAGATATGGAGCTATAGCGATTATCAGAAGAAAGCTGCCGAAAATATAACACGCGAAACATCCGTGTCAGCTTCAAGAGGCCGAATTTATGACAGAAACGGCATTATTCTTGCCGATAACAACACGGTTGAACGCGTGTTTATTTCGCCTGCGGACATTGACGGAAATGCTGAAAGAAGACTGATTGCAGAAAATCTTTCACGTATACTTGACGTTGATTACGATATGGTATATGAAAAGGGCGGTCTTGTAAAGCGTAAGGACGAAACGATAAAAAAAGGTGTCGGAAAAGAAGAAGCGGATATGGTCCGCGCTTTTATTGCCGAGTATAAGCTCGACTGCGTGCATCTTGTAACAGGGACTGAACGGTATTATCCTTACGGAAATCTGCTCTCGCACGTATTAGGCTTTACAGGCACCGACGGACAGGGACTTTACGGAGTTGAATATCAGTACGACAAATATCTGACGGGAACAGCAGGCAAAATAGTAACTGCTAAAAACGGACTCGGTCTTGATATGCCGTATAAATATGAAAGCTATGTTAAGGCTGTTGATGGCTGTGACCTTGTGCTTACTATCGATTACAATGTGCAGTGCATACTTGAAAAATATCTCGAAGAAGCGCTTGAAGCCTCCGACGCGCAAAACCGCGTAACGGGAATTATTATGGATCCCGATACGGGTGACATACTCGCGATGGCAACAAAGCCTGACTTTAATTGCAATGAACCTAACGTACTCGACGCCGCTTCACAGCTAAAGCTTGATAAGAGCGGTTACGAGGTCGGAAGCGAGGATTACAATATCCTTAAAAGACAGCTTCTCGGCGTGATGTGGTCAAACAAAGCAATAAACGACCTTTACGAACCTGGCTCTACGTTTAAAATAGCGACCTGCAGTATGGCGCTTGAAGAAGATGTCGTAACGCAAAATACACCGTTTTATTGTCCCGGCTATCATATGGTAGAGGGGTACGGTAAGATCAAGTGTCACAAGGTCTATGGACATGGCGATTTGAATTTTGCAGCGGGACTTCAGAAATCGTGCAATCCCACGATGATGATAACTGCCGAAAAGCTCGGAGAGGAAACGTTTTACGATTATTTCGAATCGTTCGGATACAAAGAGCTGACGGGTATCGACTTGCCAGGTGAAGCTATGACGTACTGCCACAGCTTCAAAAATTTTCACCAGACTGAGCTTGCGGTATACTCCTTCGGTCAGACATTTAAAGTAACCGCAATAAGACAGATAACGTCCGTTTCAAGTGTTGCGAACGGCGGAAATATAGTGGAACCGCGCGTTGTAAAGCAGATACTTGATGCAGACGGAAATATAGTTTCCGATTTCAGAACGACTGTTAAACGTCAGGTTGTTTCATCGGGAACGAGTGAACAGATATGCGACATTCTTGAAAAAGGTGTTACGGGCGGAATAGGAGCGGCAAACGCATACGTTGCGGGATATAAAGTCGGTGCTAAAACGGGAACGTCTGAAAAAAGAGATAAACCCGACGAACACGGTACGTTTACCCTGCGCGTAGGTTCGTGCTTTTCAGTAGCGCCTGCGGACGATCCGGAGGTAACGCTCATAGTTGTTGTTGATGAACCGAATACTGATATAAGCCGTACGGAAGGCTCTATAGTTGCTGCTCCGTATAACAGTAAGATACTTGCCGAGGTGCTTCCGTACCTTGGTGTTGAACCCGAATATTCAGGCGCGGACGCCGATAACAAGCAGACGGTCGTCAGCAGTTACGTCGGTGCGGACGTTAACACGGCAAAGAGTAAGCTTGAATCACTCGGTTATGAAGTCGTTGTAAAAGGCGACGGAAAGACAGTTGTTTCTCAAATGCCGAAAGCAGGCGACACACTTGTTATAAAAAGCGGAAAGATGATACTTTATACGTCGTCATCAGAACAGGAAAAAACGGTAAAAGTTCCCGACGTTATAGGAAAGTCGCCGCTTGAAGCGAATAAGCTCGTCATTGATTCGGGACTTAATATAAGCGTCGGCGGTGCAGTTGCAACGAAAACGTCGTATGCAGTGAAGCAATATCCCGAAGCGGGAAGCATTGTTCCCGAAGGAACTGTCGTGACCATAGAATTTATGTATATGGATGAGATAATCGGAAACACCGACTGAAAATATGAGGAAGTTTAAAGATATTTACTGAAAACGGGTGATATTTATTAAACTTTCCGAGGTTCTTGGCGGTGTTTGCATAATCCGTGCAAGCGAAAATCTCTTTTCCGCCGAAATAAACGAAGTAAAAGATAATTCAAACGATGTAAGACGCGGTGACCTTTTTATCGCACTCGGCGGTACGTCGCACGACGGATTTGATTATATAGCAAAAGCAATATCAAACGGCGCGTCAGCTGTTGTGTACGAAAGCAGAAAAAGAAGCTTTGTGTGTGATGTTGGCGGTGTGTGCTTTGTCGAAACAAACAATGCGCGACGCGCGTGCGCCGTTATAATGAGCAATTACTATTCCTCGCCTGAAAGATACCTGCGCCTTGTCGGTGTCACGGGAACAAACGGAAAAACGACCGTTTGCCGAATGGTAAAGCATATACTTGAAAATAACGGAATAAAATGCGGTATTATAGGAACGCTCGGAAACGGCGTGGGTGATGAGATAGAACCGTCAGCGATGACGACACCGCCACCGAGTGAGTTTTACCGCTTGTTAGACCTATACAGAAAAAAAGATGCTAAGGTCGTTGTCAGCGAGGTGTCCTCGCATGCATTGAAGCAGGACAGAGTGGCTTCGTGTATGTTTGACGTCGGCGCGCTTACGAACATAAGTGCGGATCATATGGATTTTCACAGGACGGCAGAGGATTATATATCGTCAAAATGTAAGCTTTTTACACAAAGTAAAGTTTCCGTTTTGAATGGCGATGATCCGTCGTCGTCAGTCATAGCAAAACGAACGCGCGGAAAAAAGAGATTTTATTCCGAAAAGGGAAATACCGATATCGTTCTATCGGGTATCTGTGATAACGGTATAAACGGTACGGGATTTGATTATTTTGGAAAAAAATATGCAAAAGTCAGGCTGTTTTTGCCCGGCAGATACAATGTGCACAATGCTGCGTGCGCCATCGGCATTTGTGAGGAGTTTGGAATAGATGCTACGGATTCCGCTTTGGCGCTTGAAGGTTTACACGCTATAAAAGGCAGGTGCGAGGTACTTGACCTTTCGGAATTTGATGTCGGTTTTTCTGTTGTCATCGACTTTGCTCATACACCCGATGCGCTTCTGAATATTTTGAATACTTGCCGTTCATTCACTTCGAAAAGACTTATTGCAGTGTTTGGATGCGGCGGTGACAGAGATAAAACGAAGCGACCTGAGATGGGGAGAATATCGTCACGTACAGCCGATTTTACAGTGGTAACGTCGGATAATCCGCGTACTGAGGAGCCCGAAAAAATAATTTCCGATATATTAAGGGGAATTGATAAAACGTCGAGATTCAAGGTAATTGTCAACAGAACAGAGGCAATAAGATATTCTCTTGATATCGCGGATGACGGTGATGTTATAGTGCTGGCGGGAAAAGGACACGAAGAATACGAAATAAATCAAAATGGTAAAATACCTTACAGTGAAAAGGATATAGTTTTCGGATATCTGAAAGGTGAAATGTCTGAAGGATAAATTATGAAAAAGAAAGTGCTGTTTAAACTAAGCGAGGCGGCAAAGTGGTGCTCAGGCACACTCGTCGGAGAAGACTGCGACGTATGCTCAGCCGAGATAGATTCAAGAAAAATAACGAGTGGAGAGGGTATTATGTTTGTCGCGCTCAAGGGCGACAACACCGACGGACACAATTATATTGCCAAAGCCGTTGAAAACGGTGCCGCTTGTGTTCTTTGCCAAAGAGATGCCCTCGGTAATGCGCTTGTGGTTGAGGATACACTCAAGGCACTCGGAGATATAGCAAAGGGATTTAAAAACAAAATAGAAACCTTAGAGAAAACGTTTGCCGTAACAGGAAGTGTGGGAAAAACCACCACTAAGGAATTTATGGCATCTGTTTTCGGAACAACATATAAAACACACAAAACCGACGGAAATTTCAACAGCGTTATAGGTCTGCCTTTGACGGTGTTTGATATGGAGAACGATGTAGAAGCGGCTGTTTTTGAAATGGGTATGAGCTCATTCGGGGAAATTGCGGCAATGGTAGATATTGCATATCCCGACGGAGCGATTATAACAAATATCGGAACGTCGCATATGGAAATGCTCGGAAGTCGCGAAAATATACTCCGCGCAAAGCTTGAGATAACAAAGAATTTTACAAGCGAAAGCGTTCTTGTTTTAAACGGTGATGACCCGTATTTGTGGGGAGAACACGAAAAAAGTGTCGGATACAGACGCATATATTCGGCAATTTTCAACGAAGAAGCGGATTTTATCGGCAAAAATGTTACCTTTTCCGATAGCGGACTTTGCTATGATATTTACATAAAAGCAGAGGGCCGAACCGTCAATGACATAAAAATTCCCGCAATAGGAATGCATAATGTCTATAATTCGCTTTTAGTCTTTGCTCTTGCGTATAAGTTCGGAATTGATGAGGAAAGTATCAAAAAAGGTCTTTTGAATTACAAAACGACAGGTATGCGTCAGAAGATATATTCGGTTGCGGATTATACTGTCATTGCAGACTGCTATAACGCTTCCCCCGAATCGATGAAAGCGTCATGTAATACGCTTGCTGAACTTGCAAAAGAACGGAAAGTGTACTCTCATGCAGTTTTAGGTGAGATGAGAGAACTGGGGGCGGCATCCGCCTCGCTTCACAGAGAAGCAGGAGCCGAAGCGTACCGGGCAGGTGTTGACCACCTTTACACGTGGGGCACAAACGCGGGACGAATTGCCGAGGGAGCTGTTGAAGCAGGTATGCCTGCCGAGTGCGTACACACGTTTTCCGACGGAAGCTCATACGAGGAGCTTACGAGGACTTTACGCGGAAATCTTTCGCAAGGCGATGTTATCATGTTCAAAGCCAGCCGTGCTGTAAAGCTTGAAGAAGCAATAGAAAATTTTGAAGGATCTTTTAAAGAGTGAACGTTATGTCTTCGCAAACAATATTTTTTATCGTATGTTTAGCATGCTCATTTTTGATATGCGCGTTTGCAACGCGTAAGCTTATTCCTGTTTTGAAAAGTCTCAAGATGGGACAAAAAATACTTGATATAGGCCCGCGCTGGCACAAGGGCAAAGAGGGAACACCCACAATGGGTGGGCTTGCAATGCTTATCGCAACGTTTATCACCGGTTCAGGAGCTGCAATCTACTGTATATATAACGGTGGGATTGCGCCCAACGTTAAAATGATATGTACCGTCGTTATGGCGCTTCTTTACGGTGCTATCGGAATAATAGACGACAGAGTAAAGCTTCTTAAAAAACAGAACGAGGGGCTGACGGCAAAGCAGAAATATCTTTTACAGCTCGTTATTGCAGGACTTTATCTCGTTGTACTCACACTTACGGATAACCTTTCAACGGTACTTCACATACCGTTTACGTCGTTTGACCTTGATCTCGGATATTTTTACTACGTATTTGCTTTGATACTCATAACGGGTATCGTCAACGCCGCAAACCTCACGGACGGTATTGACGGTCTTGCTTCAACCGTTACGCTTATAATCGGAGGTTCTTTTGCCGCTTTAGCTTCAAAAATAGGCGAAAGCGCAACAGATGTTTCCGCACTTTCGGGAATACTTATGGGCGTTTGCCTCGGCTTTTTGGTCTACAATGCGTATCCAGCGAAGATATTTATGGGTGATACGGGTTCGCTTTTCCTCGGAGGTCTCGTTTCAGGTCTTGCGTTTATGATAGATGAACCGCTTATCGTGGTGCTTTGCGGACTTGTATATATAATCGAGGCTTGCAGTGTTATCATACAGGTTGGTTACTTCAAGCTTACGGGCGGAAAACGTTTCTTCAAAATGGCTCCGATACATCACCATTTTGAAATGTGCGGTTTTTCCGAAATTAAAATTTGTGTTACATTCGGAGCTGCAACGGCGCTTTGCTCGGTTCTCGCATACTTCGCCGTCTGATCTTATTAAGGGGGTATTGTTATGGATGAAAAAGAAAAAAGAGATATTGCCCCCGTGTCTGAAAGAAAAAAAGAAACGGCTTCGTTTTCAGCGCAAAGAAAAAAAAGCGACTATGCAATAAGCCGTGACATCGTTCAAGGCGGTAAGCTTACTGTGTCGAAAGAGCGCGGAAAGCTCCGCGCAGAGAGAACGGTCAACCGTATAAAGACGGGATTTGACCGACCGCTTCTCGTCATAATCCTTATTTTGCTTCTGTTCGGAACGGTTATGGTTTTTTCAGCCAGCTATGCATGGGCGCAGAATGACTACGGCGACAGTTTCTATTGGGTGAAAAAGCATGTAATGTGGGTTGGTATCGGCGTTGGTATGATGCTTCTCATAATGCAAGTGGATTACCGATTTTTTCGACTGATGTCACCTGCCGCATTCGGTGGTGTTTTCATACTTCTGTGCCTTGTTCCTATAATAGGAAAAACGGTAAACGGCGCCAAAAGATGGATAGTCATAGGCCCTTTGCAAATACAGCCTACGGAGCTTATGAAGGTTGCGCTTGTTTTAATGCTGTCGTGGTATATTTCGAAATATGTCGTTGCCGCACGCGATCTTGATTTACTTACGGTAAAGGAAAAAAAGAAAGCGGTTCTTAAACGTTCGCTTAAAGAATATTTGCCCGTTTTCGTAAGAGAAGTTCTGATACCGTTCGGTATAATCGGCGTTGTCTGTCTTGTTACGCTTGTCGAAAAGCATATGTCCGGTACGATAATTCTGTTTTCGATCGGTATGGTCGTAATTTTTATCGGCAAGGTATCGGCACGTTGGATAGGCGCGCTTGTCGCCGTAGGTGCTGTCGGCGCTGTTGTTATGATAACGTCCGTAGGTTATACGAGCGACCGTATTATGGCTTGGCTTGATCCGTTCAAATATGAGCTTGACGAGGGCTGGCAGATAGTGCAAAGTCTTTATGCAATATCATCAGGCGGACTTTTCGGCGTAGGACTCGGAAATTCAACGCAAAAGCATATGTACCTTCCCGAACCGCAGAACGACTACATATTTGCAATTATATGCGAGGAGCTCGGTTTTATAGGAGCACTTCTTATGTTCCTTCTGTTCGGTATACTTATATGGCGAGGTGTCGCTGTTTCAAGACGTGCACCCGACAGCTTTTCAAAACTTGTGGCAATGGGTATAACGGGCAAGGTTGCCATACAGACGATACTCAACGTTTTTGTTGTAACAAATCTTTTCCCTCCTACGGGAATTTCTCTGCCGTTCTTTTCCTACGGCGGTACAGCGCTTATATTCCTGCTTTGCGAAATGGGAATATTGCTGTCTATTTCAAGATATTCATACCAGAATAAGGTGTAATCGCAATGAAAATATTATTTACGGGCGGCGGTACGGGCGGTCACGTTAATCCCGCGCTTGCAATTGCCGAAACGGTGAAAAAACATAACCCCGAATGTGAAATAGCATTTGTCGGAACGCCTGCGGGGATAGAAAATAAACTTGTCGGCAAAGCAGGTTATAAAATTCATCACATTAACATACAAGGCCTTAAAAGAAAGCTCACATTGAAAAATATTAAAACGCTTTATCTTACGGTTACGAGCGTTTCAAAGGCGAAAAAACTTCTTAAAAAAGAAAAACCCGATGCTGTTGTCGGTACGGGAGGATACGTCTGCTATCCGCTTGTGAAGGCGGCAGCGAAGCTGAAAATACCCACGGCTGTACACGAATCAAACGCAATACCCGGCGTTGCCATAAAAATGCTGGCACCTTATGTGGACGTTATTTTTACAGATTTTGAAAAGACGAAAGAATACATAAAAGAACAGTACAGACACAAAATCATTCATGTTGGTAATCCGTTTTTTGAAAACGGAGAGAAACAAGATTATGCAAGCGCAAGAAAGAAGCTTGGAATCGACGGAGAATTCAAGTACAGCGTGCTTGTATACGGCGGATCGCTTGGGGCAGCAAACATAAACTCAAACGTTGTTAAGTGGGCTGAAAAATATCTGAAGGCTCACGGTGACGTAAAGCTTACTCACGCAACGGGTGCTGCGGGATATGAAAAAACGAAGGCGGAGTATGAAGCGGCAGGATTTATAAACGATCCTTCTGCGGAAATACTTGAATATATATACGATATGCCGTGCCGCATGGCGGCGGCTGACGTTATCGTGTGCAGAGCAGGTGCGATGACACTGTCAGAGCTTGCTTTGACGGGAAAGCCCGCTGTGCTCGTGCCTTATCCGTATGCTGCGGAAAACCATCAGTATAAGAATGCAAAGGTGTTGTCTGACGGAGGTGCGGCGATACTTATTGCCGACAGCGAGCTTACCGAAGACAAAATAGAAAGTGCAATAAATAAGATACTGTATACCGAAAACACGGCAGAGGATATGGCGAAGAATATTAAAAAATTCGCAATGCCCGATGCAAACGAAGATATATACCGAAAGCTTATTGAGCTTATCAAAAAATAAGATGAATGGGAGGGGACGAATATGGATAAGAAAAAACACGGACCGTATGAATTTAAAGACGGTAGAATAATTAAACGAACAGAAGAATCAGAGCCCCTCACACCGAGCCGAATGTTTATTGAAGGTCTCGTCAAGGAGGAGGACGAGGCTGACAACGCGGAAGCGCTTGAAAATGCGAAAACGAATTTCGACAGGCGCCGTGCGCGTGAGATCACAGCAAGGGTATCGATAGTGTTTATAATAACCGCCTTTATGCTGTTTTTGCTCATAACATTCGGCTTCCAATTAAAAAATGTTAACGTATCGGGAATGACGGTTTATTCACCTGACGAAATAGCTGAATGGGTGAATGAAAACGCCGCCGATAACGTACTGCTTATGGGAACGTCTGACCTTGAGGACAAGCTGTCTGCAGCTTTCCCGAAGCTCAAAAACGTATCCGTTGAAAAGGATTTTCCGAATGCCGTTACGGTAACGGCGGAGGATGATTCGCCTGTATATTATATAACGCTTGACGGTGAGCACTATATTTTGTCGGAAGATCTTAAGGTTATTTCAAGAACAACAGACGTATCGCTTACCAAGGAACTTCTTGCTGTCGAGATCAAGGATATAAAAAAAGCGGTAACGGGTGATATTTTGGAATTTTATTATGATTATCAGTATGATTATATAAAGGACTTGCTTACCGATATAATTACGCACGATATATCGCACGGTGTAATATCTGTTGATGCTGACGATAAATTTGACATAAAGATAAATTATGATGGCAGATTTACAGTAATGATAGGTGTTGGCGAAAATGTAAAAACTAAGCTCACACTTGCCAAAGCGTATATCGACAGTCTTCCGGACGGGGAAAAAGGAATAATAGATTCGACAAGTACTGAAAAAGGATCGTATATTTCGCTTATGAAATAATCTTTCGATTTATTCCGAATTTGCAAATAAATTTAATATATTTTGTAAAAAGTGATATTTTTTCTGAATTTGATATTGCATTTGAAAAGAAAAAATATTATTATGAGGTGTATACATTAAAAAAGACACGGTGTGCTTTGCAAAAGGCGTACTGTATATTACTTGGGTGAGCGTTTTCCACTCTGCGAACGCCGCCGTTAAAAATCATACAGCGGGTGGAGAAGGAGTAAGAAATGGGATATGAACTCGATGCAGGAATTGACAGCGTAGTTAAAATTAAGGTTGTTGGTATAGGCGGCGGCGGTAACAATGCCGTAAATAGAATGATTGCATCCAATATAGGCGGTGTTGAATATATCGCTGTAAACACCGATAAAATGGTGTTGTTCAATTCAAGCGCACAGCAGAAGATTCCGATAGGAGAAAAAATTACAAAGGGACACGGTGCAGGTGCTAACCCCGATGTTGGTTCACGTGCAGCTGAGGAGAGCATTGACGAGATCATTGCGGCTATTGAAGGCGCAGATATGGTATTTGTAACCGCAGGTATGGGCGGCGGTACGGGCACAGGCGCGGCTCCCGTCGTTGCAAAGGTTGCAAAGGATCTCGGAATCCTTACAGTAGGTATCGTTACGAAGCCCTTCGGCTTTGAAGGTAAGAGAAGAATGGAGCAGGCTGAAGCAGGTATTGCAAGACTCGGCGAGATCGTTGACTCTCTTATCGTTATTCCTAACGAAAGACTTAAGCAGGTATCGGATACACGCATCACACTTGCAAACGCATTTGATGTTGCCGATGACGTTCTCCGTCGCGGTGTTGCCAGCGTTGTTGAACTTATCAACGGTCTTGGTATCATCAACCTCGACTTTGCAGACGTTACAACAATTATGCACGATGCAGGTTACGCTCATATGGGTGTTGGCTCCGCAAAGGGCAAGGACAAGGCAGAAACAGCAGCTCGTGCGGCTATTTCTTCGCCCCTTTTGGAAACATCTATCACAGGCGCAAGAGGTATTATCATCAATATCACAGCGTCTCCCGATATCGGTCTGGAAGAAATCGATATTGCTTCGAATATGATCAGCGCAGAAGCTCATCCCGATGCAACGGTTATCTGGGGTGCTGCATTTGACCAGACTCTCGAAGACGAGATGCGCATAACGGTTATTGCAACAGGCTTTGAGGGCTCAACAAGAAACACAACTGTAAAGGCTCCCGAAGTAAGAAAAACACCTGCGGCAACAACAACTCCTGCTCCTGCAGCAGCTCCCGTTGAGGAGAAGAAAGAGGAGGAATCTGTAATTCCTCAGGATGAGTTTGATTATCTCATCGATATGCTCAAGAAGAAGCAGAGAAATGATTAATTGATTTGAAATAATGAGGAGGTGAGACGGTTTTGTCTCCTGACAGTAGTCGATCATGTACAAAGTTCAAAACCGGCTCACCTGCTTTTTTCGTGTCGGAATAACGCAAAAATACAATGGTGTTTTTGCGCCGTAAAATAAGTTCAAGTGACACCGGTTTATACAGTTTTGTACATAGTAAGCATATTCACTTTGAAAGGATGGTTTATTATGGTAACTTATTATACTGTATCTGACGGTGTTTTTTCTTCTGTTGAAACACTTACCGAAGGATGCTGGATATATGCAGTCGATCCGACGGATGCGGAAATAAAGAGGATATCTGCGGACACAAAAATAGAGGCTGATGTTCTTAAAGCGGCACTTGATGAAGAAGAAAGAGCGAGAATTGAGCTTGACGAGGGCACTACGCTCATCGTCTCCGACACGCCTATAGCTTCCAAAGACGAAAACAACGTCGTCACATACTCAACGCTTCCCGTTGGTATGATATTCACGAAATATTATTTTATCACGGTATGTCTTTCCGATAATACCGTACTTCAGGATTTTAAAAACGGATTTATAAGAAACGCAAATCCTTTGTTCAGAACACGCTTCTATTTGCAAATTATGCTTCAAACCGCAGGCAGATATTTGCAGTATCTGAAGCAGATCGACAAAATTACGGATTTTATCGAAAAAAGGCTGTATAAAGCTACGACAAATAATGAGCTTGTTCAGCTTCTTGATCTTCAAAAATCACTCGTTTACATTTCAACGGCGCTTAAAAACATCGAAATGACGCTGTCGAAAATCGAAAGAGGACGAATTCTGAAGCTTTATTCCGATGATGCGGAGCTTTTTGAGGATGTTGTTATCGAATTCCGTCAGGCAAGGGAAATGGCAGATACGTTTGCCTCTGTCCTTGCGGGAACGATTGAAACATTCTCCTCTGTCATATCTAATAATTTGAATGAAACGATGAAAAAGCTCACGTCTGTCACGATACTTCTTGCAATTCCTACGATGATAAGCGGATTTTACGGAATGAATATCGGTACATCCGGAATACCTCTTGCGTGGAACTTCTGGCTTCCCGTGGCAGTATCTGCGGTGATAACCATAGGTGCGGCATTTGTTTTGATAAAAAAGAAAATGCTTTAAGTATAAAATAAACCTTGACACAGACAAAGAATCTGCGTCAGGGTTTTGTTTATTTCAAATTTTCTTGAGTGCTTGCTGATACAAGCTACATACTGTATAGTAGTTTAGTATTGTCGGGTATTGATTTGCGGGATGATAATAATCTATTATGATTTGCTTGTCAACTAAAGCGTATCCGTTTTTACGCATAAATTCAACATCTATAATACCGCCAGATGCCACGTGTTCACCTTGAACATCAGCACCGTAAAGTAACCTCAAAAGACTTGAATTGTTACCGCAAACAATAACGTCGGGCGAAAGTATGTCTAATTCCTTTTTTAAATATGTACGGTCTGCTTTGGCGTAACTGAGCAAATCTGCATAATCGGAATTTTTACTTCCATTGCTTTTTTTGACGTTTACTATCGCTACGGATTTAAGTAAGTCTGTTTTTTCTTCGCGTGAAAGATTTGGTTTTGCAGGAATATCCGTTTTTGTTGTGTTTCTGATTCCATAAGTCCATTCTGCTACTGCTCCCCACATTCTTGTCATAGCACCGTTGTTAAGCCAGTCTGTAAGGCACCAATTACCGCTATTTGGCTCGGAGTAAGCTTCTTTAAGGAAAAATGCAATTTTAGGTTTTGAAATTTCGTATATATAAGGGTTCACTGCTCCGTCGGAAATAAAGTTAGTCCAACCTCTGTTGTTATGTTCAGATGCCATTTCTTGCATAAGAGTGTCTATTTTTTGCGATATATTGCCCATAAGTATCCTCCTTGTTTACTGTATTTGAATAAAAGTACCGAATACATCCATCACATCGTAACAATATTTATTATAATGAATAGCAATGAACTTTTCGCCGTTTGTAGTTATATAAAATATGTCCCATATGTAATCCGTTGTTTTACTTGTCATTTTTTTAATTATAATTATATTTACATAAAGAAATATTAATATATATTATGATATAATACATACCAAGTATGGAAAGAAAGAATTTTGTATATATGAATAAATTTTTTGCTTTTATTTTTACGCTGATATGCCTTTGTGTTATTTTTGCTTTGCCGTCCTTTTGTGCAGAGATAACTGATGCTGCAGTTGTCACGTCAACCGGAAAAGCGGATAAACTGACGGATGTCAATCACAAAACAAAAATAAAATATGACGACGGCGGAACGATCTGTATTGAGTCGAAAAATGAAAAAATAGCACACGTTTATGTTATTTGGGATAACCCTCCGGGTAAATGGTATCTCAATGAGGAGCTTATTTCCTACACACACGGTAAAAACGGATTTATTCACGAGTTTATAACACTTAAAGATACGTGTGATTACGTCACTGTAAACGTTCCAAAAGGCAAGACGGTATGCGATGTGCGTGTTTTTTCGGAAGGCGAAATACCGTCTGATGTTCAGATATGGAATCCTCCGCACGAAAGGGCAGACCTTTTGATGCTCCCTACACACTCCGATGACGACCACCTTTATTTCGGCGGCACTATGCCGTATTACGGCGGTGAGCTTGGTATGCGTGTTCAAGTGGCTTATATCACCAATCATTGGGGGGAGCCTGTAAGAACACACGAGCTGTTGAACGGTCTGTGGACCGTCGGTATCACCGCTTATCCGATTATATCGGAGTTCCCCGATAAAGCTACGTTCTCACTTGAAACGGCGCAAAATATTTACGATTCCGATGAAATGCGAGGGTACATCGTTGAGCTTATAAGACGCTTCAAGCCGTACGTACTGCTCGGTCACGATTTACTTGGTGAGTACGGACACGGCGCGCATATGCTGTCTGCGCTTCTTATAACAGAAGCGGTTGAGATTTCAATGAATGAGAATGCATATCCCGAATCGGCTGAAAAGTACGGAGTTTGGGATGTTCCGAAAACGTATTTGCACAATTATGAGGAAAATCAGATACGTATGGATTGGGATATTCCGCTTGAACGTTTCGGCGGAAAAACAGGATTTCAGATGGCAGAAGCAGGCTTTGACTGCCATAAATCACAGCATATATACGACCTGACCGTTCACAGAAACGGCAGATGCAGTTGCAGATTTTTCGGTCTTTACAGAACGACGGTCGGCGTTGATGAGGTGAAAAAAGACTTTTTTGAAAATATAGTTTTCGAGGACGAAACACCGCCCGAGACCGAACAGGAAACAACGACAGCTCCCGAAACTGTTCCCGAAACTGCCGCAGAAACTATTCCCGAAACGGATGTTATAACAATGAATGATGAAACAGAAGAATACGTTACGGAGTTTTCATATGATGAAGACGAGGAAGAAAAACGTCAGAGAATAACGAGCGAAATAGTATGCTTTTCGATCTTCGGTGTTCTCATAGTTGTCACGGTTGTAATAGCTGTCAGCCGCTACAGAAAAAGATAAATTAAAAAGTTAAATAATTGTAAACACTTCAGCACTTTACTTGATTAAAGTATCAAAGTGTGCTATTGTATGGTGTATTACATTGAAAGGTATAAAATTTATGGAAATCTCTTATAAAAGAGCGCTTCGTAAAGCAGAAAAGGC
>JAZRTS010000156.1:0-1426 GCA_045652135.1 Eubacteriales bacterium
CTCAGTACAGAGGTTATACTTGCAACAACACCGGGATAGTCACGCTGCATAACGATAAGCGCGTGGAACTCACCCGTAAACTGTACTTTCACGCCGTTGATACGTGTAAGCCTTACCTTGCCGCCGCCGAGCGATTCACCGCGCACAAACAGCTTTCTGCCTGAAAAACCTTCGACTTCCATATCGACTGTATTGGGGTGAATATCGTCATCCTCATCTGTATCGGCACACTCAAAGGTGAAATCAAGCCCTGCCGCCTCAGCAAGCTCAAACGAATCGCGTATGCGCTCATCGTCAGTTTCAAAGCCCAAAATGCCGCCGACAAGTGCTCTGTCCGTACCGTGACCTTTATATGTTTTGGCAAATGAGCCGTAAAGCGTAAACTTTATACGCCTTACCTTCTCCCCTATCATCTTCTTTGTAAGCAGTGCGATAGATCCCGCACCTGCCGTATGTGAGCTTGAAGGGCCGACCATATTGGGTCCGATTACGTCAAACACACTGATAAAAGCCATTTTTATCTGCACCTTTCGTTTTATCTTACGCATAAATATACCACAGATTTATAATTATTACAATCTCTATTTGCGGCGCTCATAGCTTTTTTCACAAAACGAAGCAAAAAGAAGGCGTAAATTTTTTGCAGTTTTGGAAGATGTTTTTTCAAAAAAACTGTATACACAGAGCAAATTTTGTGATAAAGTATTTATGTTAATTTTGTTACAGGGAGTGTTCAAAATGAAAAAACTTTATGAAGGCAAAACAAAAGACGTTTACGCTCTTGACAACGGCAACGTAATGCTCAAGTTCAAGGATGACTGCACAGGCAAAGACGGCGTTTTCGATCCCGGCGAGAACACAGTAGGTCTTACAATCGAGGGTATCGGCAAGGCAAACCTCAAGACATCTATCCATTACTTCGAGCTTCTCAAGGCTGCCGGCATAAAAACACACTATGTCAGCGCAAACATCGATGATGCTACAATGGAAGTTCTTCCCGCTACTGTTTTCGGTCACGGTCTTGAGGTTATCTGCCGCCTTGTTGCAACAGGCAGCTTCATCCGCAGATACGGCGAGTATATCGAAGACGGCACTGTTCTCGAGGGCGGCTACGTTGAGTGCACATTCAAGAACGATGCAAAGGGTGATCCGCTTGTTACAGGCGAAGGTCTCGCAGCTCTCGGCGTTATGACTCCCGCTATGTTCGAAAGCATGAAGGAGCAGACACTCAAAATCACAAAGATTGTTGCTGACGATCTCAAGTCAATCGGTCTTGATCTCTGGGATATCAAGTTTGAGTTCGGCTACAACTACGACGAGGTTATCCTCATCGACGAAATCGCTTCCGGTAACATGCGTGTTTACAAGGACGGCGTTATCGTTGATCCCGTTGAGCTTACAAAGTATATCAACGAAAGATAATTTA
>JAZRTS010000157.1:0-1386 GCA_045652135.1 Eubacteriales bacterium
ATACCAGAAGCTTTCAACTCCGGCATTTCTTGCTCTTTCAATAAAGCTGAATTCGGGCTGGCTTGTGACGATGATTATTTTGATATGCGGACAGCTCTTTTTGATTTTTGCCGCCGCATCAAGTCCGTTTGCATCCATTGCCGTGCATACATCCATAAGAATAAGGTCAATGGGGTTTCTGCGGCAGTAAAGCTCTGCCATTGCCGCACTTTCAATAGATTGTGAAAGCTTATATTCTTCGCTGTCGTTTATGTATATTTCAAGCAGCTTGCGAGCCATGGGGTCGTCTTCAACAATAAGAACGTTAATCAAAATAATTTCACCTCTTTCGGCATTTGCACAGTCATAACAAACTGCGGCACAGACTGAATTTCCATATTTCCGCCCAAGCGTTCAATTTTGCTGCGGAGCGAACCAAGACCGCCGCCCTCGTGTATTTCTTTTGTCGGTTGATTTCCGTCGTTGGTATATCGGGCGTTATAGCCTTCCTCTGTTTCATAAAACTCAACAAACAGAGTTTTGGCATCTGCGTGAATAACGGCGTTTGTCAGCGCTTCCGTTGCCGCAGAAGTCAGTATACTGCCTATCGTATCGTTCATCGGGAATTCACCGCTGATTTCAACGGCAACACCTGCGGATTTGGCAATATCAATAAGTGTGTTAAGCAGACCGCTGTTCTGCGAAGGTTCAGCTTCTGTGCGGAGAACGGCAATGTTTCTGTTCCACGTGCTGATAATCGGCTGAAAATCGGCATCAGGCAAACTCAACGTATGACGGGTTGCGAGAAGTGCCTGACCGAGTTCGCTGTGAATACGGATTTTTGTTTCAAGCCTCTCTCTTGCCCTTGTTGTTTCGTCAACGGTTTCACCGTAATGCCTGAGTCTTGCGTTCATTTCTTCAAGCTCTTCGTTGTTCATGCGAAGTCTGTTTGTGAGTTTATGAAGGCTTGTTGTGTCGGTTGCGGTGATCTGAAAAACATTTTCAACCTTTTCACGCTTGAAAGTATAAACCGTTCCGTCAGACAGACGGTATTCGGGTTGTTTACTGTCGGTAATACGATGAACATCGGGAAGAACATCACCGTTTACAAGTGTTTCCCAGAATTTGTTGGCATTCTGAATTTCTTCTCCCGTCAGAATATATCCGAGTTCGTTCATTTTGTGGTTAACAAGCTGAACGGTGCCGTTGGCTTTTGAAAAACAAAGACCTGTCGGAAGATGGTCGAAGCTTTCTTTTATGGAAAGCGACGAAACGCTGTTTATGCGGTAACGGATTTCTCCGACACCGAGAAAAACAAGAAAAGCAAGATTTGCCAGAATATACATCAGAGAATATTCCGCATTTTCAAGAAGCAGTATGCACGGATACGGAATATATCTGTGGCCC
>JAZRTS010000158.1:0-3701 GCA_045652135.1 Eubacteriales bacterium
GGCTTTGAGCAGACATTCAAGAATGCTCTTACAACACTTCCCATGGGCGGCGGTAAGGGCGGCTCCGACTTCGATCCCACAGGTAAGTCTGACGGCGAAGTTATGCGCTTCTGCCAGAGCTTTATGACAGAGCTCCAGAAGTACATCGGTGCTGACACAGACGTTCCCGCAGGTGATATGGGCGTTGGCGCAAGAGAGATCGGATATATGTTCGGTCAGTACAAGAGAATCCGTGACGAGTTCACAGGCGTTCTCACAGGTAAGAACATCAACAGCGGCGGTTCTCTTATCCGTCCCGAGGCAACAGGCTTCGGCGCTGTTTACTATGTTGTTGAAATGCTCAAGAGCCTCGGTGAATCCATCGAAGGTAAGACATTTGCTGTTTCCGGCTTCGGTAACGTTGCTTGGGGTACAGTTAAGAAAATTACAGAGCTTGGCGGTAAGGTAGTTACTATCTCCGGTCCCGACGGCTATGTATACGATGAAAACGGTATCAACACAGAAGAAAAGAACAACTATATGCTTGAAATGCGTGATTCCTGCCGTAACAGAGTTGAGGACTACGCTGATAAGTTCGGTGTTCCTTTCTTCAAGGGCGAAAAGCCTTGGGGTGTTAAGGCTGACATTCTTATGCCTTGCGCAACACAGAACGAGGTTGGTATGGTTGAAGCTGAAAAGATCGTTGCTAACGGCGTTAAGTACTACGTTGAGGTTTCCAATATGCCTTCAACAAATGAAGCTATCGCATACCTCAAGCAGAACGGCGTTGTAGTTGCTCCTTCCAAGGCAGTTAACGCAGGCGGCGTTGCAGTTTCAGGTCTTGAAATGACACAGAACTCAATGGGGTTGTCATGGTCTGCTGAAGGAGTTGACGAAAAGCTCAAGGGTATTATGAAGAGCATCTTCACAAACTCCGCAAAGGCTGCTAAGGACTACGGTATGGAAGGCGACCTCGTTGCAGGTGCTAACATCGCAGGCTTCCTCAAGGTTGCGGAAGCAATGAAGTGGCAGGGCGTTAACTGATAGTTTTAGTATATTATATAAAAGGTTGGCTCAATTGAGTCAACCTTTTATTGCTATTAAAAATATATTTACATATGCAATATAAAGTTTATAAAATATTATTGATGAAATCATTTTAATATTATAGAATTAGAATAGATGATTGTACTTATCCTAAATCCATTTATTCATTTGAAAAGGAAGTGGACGAATGAAAAACACGTTTCTTCGCTTTATAAGCTTTGCAGTATCACTGATAATGATATTTTGTATGCTTCCCGCGAATGTTTTGGCACTTGAGTTTGTAACTGAATCTTATGAAAACGTACTTGCTGAGCCGAGCCTTAATTTATCAGCAGGAACGTACGATGCACTCGTTTCTGCAATTAACGAGGCAAATACAGCAGGTGGTGCTGTCATTACACTGAATTCAGATATAACCGTAACAGCCGCGTTCCCGAGTATAACCTCAGAGATAATTATAAAAGGTGAATATATGATTTTACGCGGAAGCGGATATACAAAGAAGTTTTTTAGTATAAATTCAGGCGCTGTATTAACACTCGACGGAGGCGTGATAATCGATGGCGGAAATGCATGGGATTTTGATTTCGAAAGATACGTTACCTTTCTGCCGAAATGTGATGAAACCGTTTCACAGCAGGAGCATGATGCATGGTTTATATTTCCCGAGGGCGCCACTAAAGCAACTGAGTATATGTTTGTGAATAACGGTACACTCAATATCAACAATGTAACAGTACGGAATAACTATGCTGATGGCAGTGTAGGTGTGGTAACTTCAGGTTCTGATTCCGTTACGAGATTGAACGGAGCTCATATACATCACATAGCTGCCAATAACGGACAGGGAGTAATAATAAACGAAGGTGGTAGTGGAGCTGAAGCGTATATCGAAGAAGGTACTGTTGTAGAGATATGCCATTCTGGACAGAACTTTGGCCTTTTTGCTGTCAGAAACGGCTCTGTGCTCACGATGAACGGCGGTGAGCTGAAAAATAATCCCTGTTGGGACTCAGGCGGTCCTATTATAGGTATTTATCAAGCAAACAGCGTGTTTAATATGAAAGGCGGTATAATATGCGGTAATATGTGTACTAACGGTTCCGCTGCAACGTATGGACTGTCAAGCGTAATATATCTTCACAGCAATAGTACGATGAATATGACCGGAGGCTCAATTTGCCATAACAGCGGTACTTATTCAGGAGCTATAATAGCAAGATCGGGTTGCGCGGGAATATACATAACCGGCGGAGAAATAGTTGATAACATCAGCTTGTCAGGTCAGTGTGTATTAACAGATGAGGCGGCCGCGCACAACGATATATGCGGAACTAAAACAAAATATTATATTTCAGGCGGTAAATTTACACAAGAAGTTAACGATATGATTCCGGATGACTACGGTACTGCCGTTGAATTTGTTAAGAATGCGGATGGCGAAGACATTGTTTATTATACCGTAACTCAAGAGCTTGTAGAGATAAAAGGCAAAGACGGTAAATATCACAGTATATCGGCAGCAGCGGCAGCGGCTGAAGACGGTGATGAGCTTATAGTGCTTGCAGACCACAGTGTATATCGCGTTCCCGAAACAATATCAAAAAATATTACGGTGAATCTCAACGGACACACCGTTTACGGTTGGACTGACGAGCTTATTAATATGTTTGATATTACGGGCAATGTTACGTTTACAAACGGAAGCGCAGATGCAAGAAGAATGGCGGATGCATCGGTATTTACGGTCGGAGAAGTTGCAGGAGAAGCAGGAAAGCTAACCATAAAAGACGGAACGTACGTTGCCGAAGGAAATATAGTAACTGTCGAAAAAGGTGAATTATATATTGAAGACGGATGCTATGAAGTTACACCTATTGACGGTATGTACATGCTGGACTGTAACAATGCGAATTATCAAAATGATACAGCTGATATAGTTCTTTCGGGCGGTATCTATAAGGATTTTAATCCAGCCAACTGCGATGCAGAGGGAGAAGGCACAAATTTCTGTGCTTATATACATGATTCTGTTGAATATAACGGCAATAATTGGAGAGTGGTTAAATTCGATCCGATTTGCAAAAATGTGCAGAAAGATATACTGTACAAAAACGTAAATTCAGCTTTAAACGATGCAGGAGCGGGCGAAACAATACAGCTTATCAGGTCTGCAATCGAGACTGATATTGTACTTCCCGAAGGTGTATCATTTGACCTTAACGGCTTTACACTTGTTGCGGATAACGTCGTTGGTGTCAGAACAACACACGTTTACGACGGCGCCAACAATGCAGAAAACGGATATAAGGCAAACGGTGTGCTTCGTGTGCTCGGAAGTCTTGTGCTTGCGGAGGATAACGGTGCGGTACCTGTATATTCACCCGTTGACGGCGGTTATATTTTTGTTGACTTCCTTTTCAACCAAGGACAGAATCAGTATGACGGCATTTCCAGAGTAAATGCGCTCGTTACTTCAAGAACAACAAAGATAATAACGCTTCTGAAGGACGGTGCAAGCGACAATGATATAAAGATAGGTATACGTTTGACTGTAAACGGTGAAGATAGCACGACTAAAGATACCAAGACGTTCGTTTTCACGGATGTTACAATAAAAAACGTAATGAATTCCAACGGCGGAAAGTTCAATTTATTTGACCGTATGTTCTATG
>JAZRTS010000159.1:0-6528 GCA_045652135.1 Eubacteriales bacterium
TTTTTCTTTGAATGTACCGATTCTGTATTCGGGGCCCTTTGTGTCAAGCATTATTGCTATCGGCAAGTTAAGCTCATCTCTGACGCTTTTTATAAGGTCAATCATCTTCTTATGCTCTGCGTGTGTTCCGTGCGAAAAATTGAGTCTTGCGACGTTCATTCCCTCAAGACACATTTTCGTAAGCGTTTCTCTGTTATCGCACGCAGGACCTATCGTACATATTATTTTTGTTTTTCTCATAATAACCTCCAAAAAGCGTTCTGTGCGTATTATAACATGTTTTTTCAAAAAAGTCTATACTGAATAAAATTTTTACATATCGAAAACACCCCGTGACCATAAGTCATAGGGTGTAAAATTGTATTTGTATTACTGCTCATATACATCGCAAAGAAATAACAAAAGAAACAACGCATCCATACCAAACAACATAGCAAAGACAATAATAAAGCCTTCGGATTGATAAACAATAGACGTGATTAAGGCAGCAAGTAAAGGGATCAATACGTGCCACGCGACAGACCGTAAGATTTTTGGAACATTCGGGCGTTTTTCACTATGCTGTTTTATAGAGGTGACCATATCATCCAACAAATCATACACATACAAAATAAGGAACACTTCCCAACCAGCAGCCCAGATCGATGCAAATAGCAATAATGGCAAATCACAAACAAGAGATGCGATAAAAGCTGCAAGAATCGGAAACCATAGTAACACTATATACTCACGTATTGTAGCGTGTCTTTCTCTTCGTTTATTTGCTTTATAACACTTCTGGATTTCCGCAAACTCTTCTGTAGAATCCAATTCTGTTTTTGCAAATAACTGAACTTGCTTCAATTTTTCCTGCCATATCGGCGTCAGGGCGTCGGGATGCTTCTTTTTGGCTTCGATTTCGGAGTTTATGTATTTAGCAAAACTGGCAAGCGCTTTTGGTGAAGTTGGAATGGGGTAATCCTTTATTAACTTCTTCTTATCAGCCAGTTTTCCTTCTTCGAATCCATCATCAAACAATTCAAATCCGGCAGTAGCCGCTTCTTCTCTAATAGTATTTTTCAGAGACTCAAGCGCTGATTTAACAACTCCGTTTTTTTTGATTACTGGTCTTTTTCGATTATCGATTGCAGATAATTTATTTTTAATATCATCTACCGCATCAAATGGTGATTCTGCTGGTTTAGGATCAATTTTGTCGCCTTGTGGAGTAGGCGAACCACATTCATAACAAAATTTTGAATTATTAGGTATTTCTTTTCCACATTGACTACAATACACGAATGGCACTCCTTTTTGATTAATTACAATATTATAACAACACTATTTTCATCAATTAACCGTTATTTTATTACAAATTACACGATTTAACACAAATACGAGTGGGTAATTTGTGAATTGCACCTACCGCCTTGTTTCACATAAATCTTTACAATGACAGCGCCCTGTCTGCGCCCCCCACGGCTCGATACGAGCCGCCCCGCAGACAAAGGGCGCATATTTCCTGCGGAAATCTATTTGTAAACTTCGAAATGAAACAACGTACTACTGATTTCATATAAGTCTTCGTGGCGACGGCGACACGCCCATGCCCCTGTGTCCGCATGGGCGCAGTAAAATCACAGATCCAATATTTAAATATAAATTTTTGCGAGCTGTCTTTTTTATTTCTTTCCGTTCATAACGTCGGAAATGATATTTATTACTCTGCCGTAGCAGCCGCCGCAGCCTGTTGAGCAGTGTGTCGTATTCTTGACGTTTTCAAAAAGCGACAAAAGGCTGTCAAGGGATTTTGAGCCGTGAACGGCATCAAGAATATCAAAATACTTTACGTTATTGCAGTGGCAAACCGTATAGTTTTCGTCAGTATCCGTATTTACGGGCGGAAGATCGCACACAGGCTCAATCTTATTCTCAGCCATCCAGAGGCTGTGGAGGTTACAGTAAGCATAAACCGCTTCAACCTCATCATTTTCGCATATAGAGAAGCAAGCCGCAGGCTTCTGCTCGGGGCTCAGCGCTTTTCTCTGATTGCCCATTTTTGTCTGGATCGATATCCATTCTATGTAGTGGTCGGGACTCATCGGATGCTCGACATCCCCTACCACAACGTAAACCTTGTTTCCGTCAACCGTGAAAACGGGAACATGCTTTTCGACAGAAGCATCCACCTCGCCGGGTACAAGCTCACCCATTTTCTCACCGCAGCACATCACAGGCACACCTGTGTCCTTTACAACACCGACGATATTTCCGCAGTGCGCACATCTTAAAAATCTCTGTTTCATATTACACCTCACGCCTCGCTGAAGCTGTCCTTGCCTACACCGCAAAGGGGGCAGACAAAATCATCGGGAAGGTCTTCGAATTTTGTGCCGGGTTCTATTCCGTTATCGGGATCACCGACTGCTTCGTCATATTCCCATCCGCATACATCGCATACATACTTTTTCATAATTATTTTCTCCTTTTTATTATTTTATAGGTTCAAAATCAGCCGCGCCGTGCTTACAAAGCGGACACACGAAATCATCGGGAAGTGTGTCACCCTCATAAACATAACCGCAGATTTTACATACATATCCTTTTTTACCCTCTGTTTTGGGCTTGGGCTTTACATTGTTCTGATAATACGTATATGTCATTGTTTCTCTGTCGGATATTACTCTCGACTCCGTAACGGAGCATATAAACATACCGTGCGTGTCAAGGTCAATATACTGCTCGACCTTCAGCGACATAAACGCATTTATATATCTCGGAAGCACTACAAGACCGTTGTCGGAGCGAAGCGGCTCGCAATTTGCGAATTTGTCAACATTTCTTCCGCTTCTGAAGCCGAACGTTTCAAACACCTTGAACGGTGCTTCAACCGTCAGACAGTTTATATTCATAACACCCGTCTGTGCAATTACGTGATGCGAGTAATTTTCTTTATTGATAGTAACGGCGATTCGGTTGGGTGTATTTGTAACCTGCGTTACGGTATTAACGATAAGTCCGTTATCCTTCTTGCCGTCATTTGATGTGACAACGTAAAGACCGTAACCGATGTTGAAAAGCGCTGACGGATCGTTTTTATTGCCGTTTTTCTCTGAAAGCGCCGAATATTCACGGCAAAGCTCAGCGGCAATATCGTCAAGCTGTTTTTTGCTCTCATCACTGAGGGCTGACTTTATCGTTACCGTTGTGTCAGTATATGTCAGATTCTTGCTGTTTTCAAGCATTTTCTTCATAACCTTGGCGGCAAGCGGCGCCCAGCTTCCGTTTTCGATAAACGCAACTGTTCTGTTCTGGAAATTTCTTTCGGTCAGGTGAGTGATGAACTCACGCATAAACGGGAATATTTCAGCATTATACGTTGTTGTGGCAAGCACGAGCTTGCTGTACTTGAAAGCATCAGCAACAGCTTCGGACATATCGCATCTTGCAAGGTCATAAACGACCGTTTTGGGGCATCCGAGCGAATTGAGCTTATCTGCAAGCTGCATTACAGCCTTTTTTGTATTGCCGTAAACGGAGGTATACGCAATTACGATTCCCTCCTCCTCTGCCTGATAGCTTGACCAGGTATTGTAAAGGTCAATATATTTTCCGAGGTTTTCTTTCAAAACGGGGCCGTGCAAGGGGCATATCATTTGAATATCAAGACTTGATGCCTTTTTCAAAAGTGCCTGAACCTGCGCACCGTACTTTCCGACAATGCCGATAAAGTAACGTCTTGCCTCGTCCTCCCACGGCTCCTCAGAGTCAAGCGCACCGAATTTTCCGAAGCCGTCGGCTGAAAACAGCACCTTATCGTAAGAATCATACGTTACGATGACCTCGGGCCAATGCACCATAGGAGCTGTAACAAACGTAAGTGTATGCTTACCGAGGCAAAGCGTGTCGCCCTCACCGACGACCATGCGACGCTCTGCAAAATCCGTACCGAAAAATCCCTTCATCATTGCAAATGCTTTCGCAGACGAAACAACAACGGCATCGGGATATGCTTTTGTGAAGTTTATTATATTTGCCGAATGGTCAGGCTCCATATGCTGAACGATGAGAAAATCGGGAGTTCTGTCACCTAAAGCATTTTGAATGTTATCAAGCCATTCGTGTGTATAAGCGGCATCGACCGTATCCATTACGGCTGTTACATCGTCAAGTATAACATAAGAATTATACGAAATTCCCGAGGGAATCTTATACTGACCTTCAAAAAGGTCTGTTTTTTTGTCGTTCACGCCGACGTATTTTATATCATTTGTTATTTTCATAAATAAACCTCATAAATGTTTTCTTTATTTTTCCCAAAAAAGTATAAAAATAAACTTATACGTTTTTCGTTTATTATAGTAACAAATTTTTTTGGAAATTTCAACCTGTAATAAAAAAATATATTGAAAATTTGATGCGCAGTCGTTTTATTAAGAATCGACCGTGCAAATAAAAAAGTCATTACAGCTCGCACAACGAATTGCAATGACCATTTTTATCTATCACACTTCAATATTCCCTAACAAACCCGAATTTGTCGATAAAATCAATGTGTTTTATTGTAATATCACGGACTAAACTTTTGATAAAAAAGCAACTCCCAAGCCAAATGCGCATATTGCTATTCCAAGAAAGATACTTGCTTTAGCAAAAAAGTCAACAGCGCCGATACAATTCTCATCATTGTCTAAATATGAAATGCGTGGAAATGCTTTGAGATAAATCACCCAAGCGTTATTTGGTATTTTGTGCGGTTTTCTCCAAAAATCAAAAACACAAAGGTAAAGTTTATTATTTACATTATATACGTACTTCGATTTTGTTAAATGCTTTATGGTAAAAACAACTCGCGGAGGGCCATCACTTTCTCCAAAACCGCCCCAGACTGCGACATCTTTTTTGTATTTACTATTGCATAGTTTGCCAAGTGTCCTACCTGTTTTATGCGGTGATTTTTCAAATATCAAATAAGCATAACAATATAATCCTGATATTAACAGCAAAATACCACCAAGGACAAGAAAACATATACCTGCTGTTTTCATACTGTTTCTCCTTTTAATTGTATTTGAATTTGATATCAGGGAGAAAATCAAATTCTTGTTTACCATTCATCTATTATAGCACAAAAACCACAGAAATTCAATCCGTTGTTTTTATGTTTTTCAATCTGTTATTAAGCAACAAAAAACTGTTTTCTTCCTTCGGCATGTAACCTAATCTCAAAATCACCTTTAAGAGTGCACTCTATTCGGTAACGTTTGTTTTCAGGATTCATTCGGGAATAATTTCCTGAGATGATAACGGCTTGAAGCAGTGATGACCTACGGCAAAACGCTCATCGGTGCTTTCTTCAACAATGAGCCAAATACATTCACCCGAAATCTCAATTTTACCCTTAATGCCGTTTTCGTTAAAGGTGAGAATTCCGTTTTCTGTATCGGCTGTGAACTCGAGGAAGGATTCTGTCGTTTCGTCAAGTAAATAAATTTCGTTTTCGGGATCAGGATAGCTGACGGTGAGCGCATACTTTATATTCACCCTCACCTGTGTGTCATTTATACCCTCAAGCTCTATGTACGTGTTGCTGTGTGAAATTTCGGGGTTTGAAATTTCCTCAAGATTTACGTATTTAGAGAAGGTTTCCCCGCCGATTTCCTTTATCATATCGCTGTTTGTGTCATAAAGCGGAGTATATGTCAAGGAAAAGACGTTTCTCGTATACTCATTGGGGTCAAAAGGTACGGAATAGCGGCGGTAACTGTCGCTATATAATTCCGATATTTTTTCATTGGTTATTTTCTCACGCTTTCCTTTTTCTAAAAGATAGCGGTAGCCTTTTTCCGTAGCAAGCAAGGAATAAACAAGGTTGTATTCACCGCTTTTTGTAAACTCGTACAGGCTGTACTGAATCTCATTAAAAAGGTAGTCTACGGAATCTATATGTATGAAGCCATCCTCGTCAAGCCAGCAGGTCTCTCTGCCGAAGGCATCAAGCATAACGGGTACGCCGTCTTTTTGGGTAAAAATAGCCTTGATTCGGTAATCATCATTCAAAAGCAACAATTCATCCGTACCGTCACCGTTTAAGTCGATCTCATCGTAGCCCACATTGCCAACCCCGTAATAAGCCGCATACAAAAGGCGTTTGTAATATTCAAACTCGGTATCATTTGCAAAAGAAAAGAGGTTATCGTATCTTCCCATAAGCCAGGCAGATGAATTGAATTTTTCAAGGCAGGTGGAAATTGCTTTATATGTATCACGTATTGCGCTGTAGCTTGAAAAATCAACCGCAGGCACGTCACTTGCTGTACCTTTTGAAATAGGAAAATGGATTCGGGGTGTCAGCAATTTGGTGATATACTCATAGTTCATCGAGTTAACCTTGCCGTGTTCCCAGTAAAGCTCATCATAAGTTTCTTTGTCAATGGGCGTACGTTTTCCGTCAGAGACTGTGAACATTTCAACCGTCTCTTTTTTATTCTTATCGTAAACTCCGCCGTATACCGAATCGTATGTCATTTTTTCTCCGTCTACACGGCA
>JAZRTS010000160.1:0-5000 GCA_045652135.1 Eubacteriales bacterium
ACCGATCTTTTTAAGCTCTGTTTCCACGTTGTCGCTGACAGCCGCCAAGAATTTATCACGGTTTGTATTGATCTCCTCAATGTCCATCGTTGCGATGATAAGTCTTAACTGACCGAAGATGATATCCTTGGAAAGCTCCTGGATTTCGGAAAGCTGTAAGCCGAGGAGACGCTCTGCCGCATTCTGCATAACACCGGGCTCCGTTGAAATACCGACGGTAAATCTTGAGGGAACGTCTATACGGATGTTCTGTTTTGAAAGTGCGTTTTTAAGGTCTACCTGAATTGAAATAGGTGTAAGATCGAGATACGCATACGACTGAAATACGGGAATAACGAATTCCGCACCGCCGTGAATACACTTTGCACTTCTGTTCGTGCCGTCCTTGTTCTTACCGATAGAACCGTAAACGACCATGATCTTGTCAGACGGACATTTTCTGTATCTGGAGCATATCCAGATAATGAACGAAAGTACGATCAGTACAGCCGCACAAATTAAATAGATTACTTCTGAGGTCATGATTTTTCTCCTTTAAAATTTATTTACGTTTAACGATGAGATCTGTCTGACCGCTTGTTCCGACCACTATTATTTCACAGCCTGTCGGGATCGACTCACTCTCATCGGTAACTGCGTTTCTTTCAACGTATGCACCCTGAAGCATAATATGTACCTTACCTTCGCCCGTGCGTGACGGAGGAATTGTAAGATGTACCCTGCCTGCAGTTCCGAGCGCATTGCGGTTATCCGCCGTGCCGTCGCTTTTCAGCTTCATAACAGCCTTGAATAAATAAGCGATAAGAAGCATCATTGCCGCACCGCTTATAAATGCCACGGGAAGCGTTATAGCCAAAGTTATATCCGCCGCCTGCATAGCGACGCCCACCCAGCCGAATACAACGAAAAAGGCGATGATACCTCGCAGGGAGAATATGTGCAACAGCTCAACACCAGAAGCATCGTCAATGTCGCCGTGCGTATCGAAAAGTCCGTCGCCTGTTTCAATATCGGGCGTGTCAACGTCAACGTCGTGCTCAAATCCTAAAAATAAAAGCACGGTCTGAACTATAAGCACCAGCGTTGAGGGGATTGCGATACAATAAAATATTTGCGATGACAGACTTAATGTGTTCCACCAATCGGTAAGCATATAAGTTTTCCTTTCTTATGAGAAATGATAATTTAAAAAACGGAAGAAAGAATCTCCCTTGCGGTGTCTTTAAGCCTTGAGGATGCGTGCGCATAGTACATTACAAGCAGAATTTTTATAAGCTTTTTGCACTCACCCGCGCTTTTTTCTTCAAAATCCTCCGCTGCAAGCTCAGCACGCCTTTGAATACAGTCTTTGCTGAAAAGACCGATATCCTCTTCCGCTATCATATTCACATATCTGTGATAAAGCTCCGCATCGCTTATGAGGTCATCGGTTTTGTCGTCAGGCTCACCTGCGATAACATCGATAAGACTGCATATTGATTCAAGCTGAAGGCTTTCGCGAAGCATATTTATTATTAAAATCCTCGCAAGCTGTTCGCTTGAATAAAGCTTTTTGACGGGCGATGACAAAAACTTTCGCTTTACCCAGTTCTGAATGACGTGCGGCTCAAGTCCCGTTATATTGGAAACCTGCGACATAGTGATGCCGCCTGCGGCAAAGATGCCTTCAAACAAAATTTTGGAGCTGTTCTTTTGTATAGAAAGTGTTTCTATCGTTGTTCCGGGATACGTTGCCACATCATCACCTCCGCCCTCATTTCTTGAAATTATTATATCACATAGTCACGTGATTGTCAAGAGGGTTCATGTGATTTTTTGAAAAATACCGCAGACTTGAAAAACAGCCCTCTATATGGTATAATAATAAAAATACCGCTTATCAAGGAGTTATACTGTGTATAAAACAGTCAAAATAACGGTTGACAGACCAAAGGGATCATATCACCCCCAATATTCTGACCTGTATTACCCCGTGAATTACGGGTATATAGAGGGAATCAAGGCGCCTGACGGAGAGTGGCAAGACGTTTATATTTTAGGTGTTGATGAGCCGTTGAAGGAATTCATCGGTGAAATAATTGCCGTGATACACCGTGAGGATGACAACGAGGACAAATGGGTGGCAGTACCAAAAGGTATGGCATTGACGGCTGATGAAATCATAAAACAAACATATTTTCAGGAAAAATATTTTAAAACGACAGTAATTTTATTATAAGGTGGAATAATATGAAAAAATATCCATTAAACGAGGGTGACAGAAAACTGATAATGACAGCGCTTGATGTGCTGAATAAAAATTTTGATGACGGAGTGTATAATCACACCGTCGGCTGTGCGCTTCTTTGCAAAAACGGCAAGGTATACAGCGGTGTCAACTGTGACGGTATTCACGGCTCGTGTGCGGAGTATATCACTATCGGTATTGCAATATCTGCAGGCGAACGTGAGTTTGACACAATAGTTGCCGTTCACGATAAACAACCCGATTATGTCATATCTCCTTGCGGTAATTGCCGTCAAATGCTTTTTGATTACTGCCCCGATATAAAGGTCATAGTAAAGGATGAATTCGGTGAGCTTGTAAAGGTCACAGTGCGTGAGCTTCTGCCGTTTGCCTGGCAACCCGTAGTGTGTGAATAGTACATCAGTGTATCAATATCTTTTGAATTTGTCTTGGGAATACGATATTTTGTGCAAGTGATTTTTAACATTTTGTAACAATTCCATATTGCATATTGAAATAAATGGTGTATTTTGATATAATAAATCGAATAAATATAATAAATGGAGAACTCTATGAAAGATCAAAAGGAATTCAAACCCTATATCCCTGCAGAAAAGATCACACCTGAGTTTACCGTAACGTCAATCGTAATGGGTATTTTGCTCGCTATCATATTCGGCGCGGCAAATGCTTACCTCGGTCTTCGTGTCGGTATGACGGTGTCAGCGTCAATTCCTGCGGCGGTTATCGCAATGGGCGTTATCCGTGTGATAATGCGCAAAAACTCTATTCTCGAAAGTAATATTGTACAAACTGTAGGCTCTGCGGGCGAATCTGTTGCCGCAGGTGCTATCTTCACGCTCCCTGCATTGTTCTTGTGGGCATCTGAGGGAGTAATGGAAAAACCCGGTATAGTTGAGATAACACTTATCGCTCTTATAGGCGGTCTTTTGGGTGTATTCTTTATGATACCCTTGCGTAACGCTCTTATCGTTAAGGAGCACGGCATACTTCCGTATCCCGAAGGCACAGCTTGCGCTGAGGTCCTTCTTGCAGGTGAAGAAGGCGGCGCTAATGCCTCCACTGTATTTGCAGGTATGGGTATTGCGGCGGCGTTCAAATTCATCATCGACGGTCTTAAGCTTTGTGCAGGTGAAATAACATTTGCTCTTAAAGGCTTTGCAGGCGCTGTCGGTACACAGATATATCCCGCTGTAATGAGCGTCGGCTATATATGCGGTCCGAAGATATCCGCATATATGCTCTCGGGCGGTATACTCAGCTGGCTCGTTATCATTCCGATGATAGTTATGTTCGGTGAAAGTATTGTTATTTATCCCGGTACACAGACTGTCGGCGAAATATTTGCCACAGGCGGTGCTTCCGGTATCTGGAGCACTTATGTGCGTTATATCGGTGCAGGTGCACTGGCTGCAGGCGGTATCATAAGCCTTATCAAATCGCTTCCTATTATCGTATCTACTTTTGCAGGTGCGATCAAGTCAATGAAAAATAACGGTACGGCGGCAGGTACTCTCAGAACTGAAAAAGATATAAGCCTCAAGGTAGTGCTCATCGCAGTTCTTGCTCTTGCGCTCATTATGTGGCTCGTTCCCGCTGTTCCCGTTTCACCTCTCGGTGCTGTGATCGTTGTTGTTATCGGTTTCTTCTTTGCAACGGTTTCTTCTCGTATGGTAGGACTTGTCGGAAGCAGTAACAACCCTGTTTCGGGTATGGCTATAGCAACACTTCTTATTGCTACAATCGTTCTTAAAATGACGGGTATGGTAGGCGCTGCGGGTATGAGCAGTGCTATTGCAATCGGTTCTATCATCTGTATAGTTGCGGCAATTTCGGGTGACACTTCACAAGACCTTAAAACAGGTTACCTTCTCGGCGCAACACCCAAAAAACAGCAGATAGGTGAGGTTATCGGTGTTATTGCATCGGCGCTTGCTATCGGCGGTACGCTTTACCTGCTTGACAGCGCATGGGGCTTCGGTACAGATGCGCTTGCAGCTCCTCAGGCGACACTTATGAAGATGATCGTCGAGGGTGTTATGGAAGGCAATCTGCCTTGGGGGCTCGTGTTCATCGGTGCATTTATCGGTATTGCCGTTGAAATTATCGGTATTCCCGTGCTTCCTTTTGCAATCGGTGTATATCTTCCCATCCACCTTTCCGTTTGCATTATGGCAGGCGGTGTCGTAAGACTTATATTTGACAAGATGAAGAAATCGGAAGAAAAGAAGGGCGCTATCATCAGCGACGGTATTCTTTTCTGCTCGGGTATGATCGCGGGCGAGGGCCTTGTAGGTATTCTCCTTGCGGTGCTTGCGATAATAGGCATTGACGGTAAAATAGACATTTCTGGCAAGCTCGGATTTTCTGAGCCTGTCGGTAACATCGTAAGCCTCGTTGTATTCGGTCTTATCATTTTAAGTGTTTTGAAGTTTTCACTTCTCAAAAAGCGTAAATAATGAAGAAAAAGAAACAAGAGGGAAATTATCTTGACAGAATACCCAAAAGAAAAACGGGTATGGACTTCACGGAAGAAGACGGTATCGTAACGCTCAATATAGAAAATAAAGGCGTGTTCAATAAAATAGCGCAAAAGCTTTTCAAAAAGCCGAAAATAAGCTATATACACCTCGATGAATTCGGAAGCTTTGTGTGGAAGATAAGCGACGGTGATGAGGACATAACAGCCCTCGGCGAACGAGTAAAAGAAAAATTTGCAGAAAAGGCAGAACCCCTTTATCCCCGACTTGCA
>JAZRTS010000161.1:0-2671 GCA_045652135.1 Eubacteriales bacterium
CCCCACGAATCATAAGAGTGAGCTCGTTGAGTCGCGGGGTTGTTTATGGTATAATTTTATCGTGAACAATGATTCGAATTAATAAATCCAACTATAGTTCTCGTTTTTTATAAAATACAACAGACAGATACCAAGAAAGCACATATATTCCGACGCCAACAATACAAGCAATAGGCAAAACGGCATTCAGTTGAATTTCGTTTTGCAGACCTTCCTTAAAGATCGTAGTTGCGATAATGCTTCCTGCACATACCACGCCTATCATCACGTAGTACGCACCGCGCCCTTTTTCTACTCCATATTTGAAAACAAATGGGAGAGTAAGCGACGAGGCAACGCTCGCCATTATCAGCAAAAGCATCATAAGTAGCAAAAACTCTTTTAAAACGAAATTGCCCTCGACACCCATTTTCACTCCCTGCGCTATACAAATAACTGTCAGCATAGCGATTTGCGTGAACAAGCCTATCAGATACTTTGCGGATACGATTTGCGTTTTGGTATATGGCAACGTGCCAACATACTCCGTCCAACGGCTGCGCTCGTCATATCCAAGGAGGTTGACGGGAATCATACCGCAGAGCAAACAAGGGTAGAAAACGAAGAACATATTGCCGCTACTCATCATAGAAAGAATGATAAATCCGATACTGACGAAAAGATAATATCTACAATATTTTTTCATCATATACCAATCTTTCAGTAATAGACCTTTCATATCATTTCGCCTCCTTTACCATAAATACGAACAGTTCCTCAATGCTTATCGGACTCAACTTAAAGCCATCGGGCGCATCCTTGCGTAACACGATAACTTCCGCACCGTAAGGGGTTTCCTTTTTATACTTGACAGGGTTTTCGTCAAGCTCGGAAAGCTGTTCCACGGTACAGTGAATGATGCAGTATTCGGATAAAAGCACGTCTTTTTCCTCACAGAGCAAAAGCTTGCCTTTATGCAAAAATGCCACGTAATCACATAGCCTTTCAAGGTCGCTGACGATGTGCGAAGATATGAGAATGGAGTGGTTTTCATCCCTTGTAAAGTCGTAGAACATCTCCACGACCTCGTCGCGCACGACGGGATCGAGTCCGCTTGTTGGCTCGTCAAGAAGCAGGAGCTTCGCGCCGTGTGACATAGCAACGGCTATACCGAGCTTCATTTTCATACCGCGCGAAAAATCCTTGAAGGGCTTATTATCGGGTAGGGATAGCTTTTGCAGAAGTCGGGCATATTCAGCTTCATTCCAATTACGAAACGTATGCTTCATAACATTACCGATCTGCTTTGCAGTCAAGCATTCGGGCATACCAACCTCGTCCATTACGACACCGACATCTTCTTTAGAAAGTGAAATATCCTTTTCGTTGTCCTTGCCGAGTATTGTGATTGTTCCGCCATCCTTATGAAGCATATCCAAGATGAGCTTTATGGTGGTGCTTTTGCCCGCGCCGTTCTCACCGATAAGCCCCATAATACAACCGCTTGGCAAAGTAAGGCTTATGTTATCCAAGCAAAATCCCGAAAAGGATTTACTTACATTCTTTATTTCAAGTGCATTCATTCTTGTTCCTCCATACCGAATGTAATCATTTCAACAATATCGTCACGGCTCAAATTGCAGGACGCGGCGAGCTTTGCTATCTGCTCGATATGTTTCTCGATCTTTTTCAGATTTTCTTCTCGTAAAAGCTCTACGTTCTTCGGCGCAACGTAACAACCTTTTGCCGGGAGAGTGTAGATAAAACCTTCCTTTTCGAGTTCTTCATACGCACGTTTGGTCGTGATAAAGCTGATGCGCAGATCTTTTGCAAGCCCTCGTATAGACGGCAGCATTTCATCCTCTTTCAGTTCACCGCTTATGATCTGATTCTTGATTTGAGAATATATTTGATTATAAATCGGTTCGCCGCTTTTGTTGTTGATTAAAATATTCACGCCATCACCTCTGTTAAAACTGTATATCCATATTATACACAGTTATGACGGCTTTGTCAAGAGTTTTTTCGATATTGATAAAAATTCTCTCGCTCCATTTCGGAACGAGGCATTCTTGACTTATAAAGTCCAAAATATCTTGATTTTTTCACAAAATAATTTTGAATTTTATTGTAAAATTCCCGCAAATATGTTATAATAAAAGGTGTAATTTTTTGTGAGCGAGGTTTTTCATTATGAAATATTTAGTTTTGATTCCCGATGGCATGGCAGATGAACCGATCGGCGCGCTTGGTAACGTCACTCCGATGCAGAAGGCAAATAAACCCTGCATGGATATGCTTGCGGCAGAATCCGTAATCGGTAAGGTGTCCAACGTTCCTCAAGGCATGGTTCCCGAAAGCGATACCGCGAATATGGCGATCCTTTCCTTTGATCCCAAGATTTATTCCAAGGGACGTTCTCCTTTGGAGGCGGTCAGCATGGGGATCGAAATGCAGCCCGATGAAACGGCATACCGTTGCAACGTGGTAACCTTGTCGGAGGATGAGGAGAATTACGAGGACAAGATCATATTGGACCATAGCGCGGACGAGATCACAACCGCCGAGGCAGATCTGTTGATCAAAGCCTTGGAGGAAAAGATGGGCAATGAATTCCGTAAATTTTATACGGGCGTAAGCTACCGTCATTGCTTGATTTGGAAAAATGGCAATGATACATAAGTCGGATCGT
>JAZRTS010000162.1:0-1448 GCA_045652135.1 Eubacteriales bacterium
GATTACCGGCTTTATCTGGACAGGCTTACGCAAGGATACGCAAGAATTCTGTGTTCACAGGAAATCATGCATGCACGCGATGAAAAACTCAAATTCCGCGACCTTCGTGTGCGTCTTAAGCAGATTTGCACAAACGAAACAATGGCATCGGTGCTCAAGTCATATCCATGGTATCAGTTACCCAAAAAACAGGCTGCATTTGCATTTGCTATGAAGTATCGGCTGTACTATATACAGAAATTGATGGTGTTACTTAGAGCAAGATAGGAGTTGGGAGTATGCTTTTCTCTGTAATCGTTCCCATTTACAACATTGAAAAATATCTCCGCCGCTGCATTGACAGCGTACTTTCTCAGTCGTTTGGCGATTATGAGCTGATATTGGTAGACGACGGTTCACCGGATAACTGCCCGACAATTTGCGATGAATATGCGAAAAAAGATGTGAGAATAAAAGTCATCCACAAAAAAAACGGTGGTCTTGTCAGTGCGAGACAAGCCGGAATCAAAGAAGCGGTTGGCAATTACGTCTTTAATCTTGACGGAGATGACGCAATTTGCGATGATGCACTCGAGAGCGCATATCAAATCATCAGTGAAATGCACCCGGATATTGTCTCATTCTCGTACAGACGGTGTATCGACGGTATACCGGGAGATGTCGTGGACGATCTCGCAGAGGAAGGCTTATATCATAAGTCCGACATAGAGGAGAAATTGTATCCCAAACTCTTATCGAGTGAAAATATGAAGAATCTCTTCTATTTTGTTTGGGGGAAAGCAATTAAACGGGAACTTATCACCAAGCATCAGTTGAACGTAAATTCGGCGATTTCTGTGGGTGAAGATATAAGCTGCTGTTTTCCATGCTTTATGGAAGCTGACACCGTATATATGAGCAAAAAAGTCATCTATCTCTATACGATTCGCGGTGACTCGCTGACTACGCATTTCAAAACAATTCAGATTACACAGGTTGCCTACACAATTGATGGTCTCCGCGCCCTTGATATGGAGCAGCCTCGTGACTTTGAAGAACAAATCGCGCGTTACTCCTGCTTTATGTGTTTTGCCATTCTGGCTGCTGCGGCTGAGGGCGGATACTTTCAGCATCTCGGCGAAATAAAGAAGCTTATACTTACTTCTCTGCACAAAGATGAAATCAAAAAAGCGTATTTTACGAATATTACAATCAAGACACGAATTTCCGTGTTTTTCATGAAACGCGAAATGATCCGCACGACATTTTATTTTCTGTTCTTATGCGGACAGATCAAACGCTTGAGAAAGGGAGGAAAAGCATGAACAGTGATATAAAAATATCCGTAATCATGAGCGTATACAATGGCGAAGAATATTTGAGCGAAGCCATCGACAGCGTTCTTGGGCAAAGCTTTACGGATTTTGAGCTGATTATTATCAACGACTGTTCTACAGACAGTACAAGTG
>JAZRTS010000163.1:0-56321 GCA_045652135.1 Eubacteriales bacterium
ATTTCGCTGGTCCGAATCCAGCCATCCCAGCCAGAAAAAAGCTCGTTCGAAAGAACGAGCTTTTTTCAATGATGTTTGCCTTCGGCAAATGATGACGGCTACGCCTAATGATGTGTGCCCAACGGCACATAGAGGCAAACATCGCATCATTGCGGAACGGAGTGGAGCAACATCATATTTGCGAAGCAAATGCATCATATCGCCGCAAGGCGATGCATCATTTGACAAATGTGCGAATTTATAATATAATAACGGCGATAGGAGGTGCTACTGACTATGAAAGAAAATAAACTCGTCAAGCTTTCAATGGACTTTTCCGTTGATATTATAAATCTCGTTAAATATTTGAAAAGTATCCACGAAACAATCATCGCAAACCAGATCGGCAGAAGCGGCACCTCGATTGGCGCCAATATTCATGAAGCGCAATACGCGCAAGGCACAAAGGATTTTATATCTAAATTCGAAATTGCTCTTAAAGAAGCAAGTGAAACGGGATATTGGCTTGAGTTGCTTTATAGAACGAAATATATTGATGAGCAAGCTTTTAAAACACTCTCCTCAAAATGCACTTCGTTACGAGTGATGCTGATTGCCTCTTGTAAAACGGTGAAGGAGAACACGAAATGAAACGCCTATTATCTTTTCTTTGTGTTATGCTTCTTTGTCTCACTGTTTCCGCGTGCGGGTTTACAGAAAACAAATTAAGTAAGCACTTTGCGTTTGAAACATCTGATTTTATTGTTGTAGAAGAAAATGACACGCACAGTGGTTTTCACGGAGATGGCTCATACTATCTCATTTTAGATTGCTCGCAAAATACTGATAAAGCAAGAAATATTGTTAAAAGTTGGAAGAGCTTGCCTCTTTCTGAAAACCTGCATCTTGTTATGTATGGCGGCGAAAAAGACGGCATAAATTACGGATACAATTTTGCCGAAGAAGCAAAATGGCCAACAATAGAAAATGGTGTATTCAAATTTGTTGATCGCCACACTGAATCCAAAAACATCAGTGATGATTCTCAACTGCTCGACAGATACTCTTTTAATTTTTCTATTGCTGTTTACGATTTGGACTCTGATACCCTGTATTATTTTGAGATGGATACTTGATAAGTTGACCTTTTGTTCGTAATCACCTCGGCTTTTGACCTTTTATCCGCAACAAGGCAGAAAAAAGCATCGATTTTGTCGGTGATTTTTTTCAACGAAATAATAAATCCCTAACGGGATTTGTGAAATATGCTGCCTCATATGAAATAGCTAACGCTATGAAATACGTAGCTTGCGTATGAGGGATTTATTTAATTTCACTTTCTGCGCAAGCAGAAAATTTCATAATCCGTGAGAATTATTTCATATTTTCCGCGAGGAAAATATTTCATTAAAATCTATCACTCCGTCAACAGCAAAATATCACTAAAAGTTTGTTATTTAAAGAATCGAAGTTATAAAAACGCAAGGGAAAACACGGAATGAACAATACAAAATGGACGGAAATCTTCAAAGAATTTTATTACGATATTGAATGTTCAAAGGATGATGAATTAAGCCGCACACCGATTCAATGGACAACCAAATCAACAAACGGTTATATATACTCCGACACTACATGGACACATTTCGGGGTTGGTATGGAAAATTCAAAAGAAATTGAATGGTTAAAAATCGATCTGACTCCTGCAAATAAGGATATTGTTCTTGCTGTTTTGAGAAAAATTCATGTCCCGGGTGAAGTGTTTGACGATTGTGTATACGTATATGGCTATCGCACGGATGTTGACTATATAAAATAGTATAATTGCACCGTGACAAACAAAACGATTAAGGAGAATAATAATGAGTGTACCGATTCCGCACTATTTAAATGATATAGCTATTCTTGAAAAGCAAAAGGACACTTGGGTTCATTTTACCGTCAAATGCTCTTGTGAAAGTGACCGTTTTCTCGTTTACGAAAACCACCTTAACAAAGAAGAAAAAGCGCTTGAAAGGCCTTATTACGATAAACTGACGGAAATTTATTGCAGTAATTCCCGGAGGATAACAATAAAAGACGAAAACGGAAAAATACATTATTGGAAAGCGCTTGAAGATTCAAAAGAAGAAATCGTAATCCCCGAAAAGCCGTATTTTTCGGGAATCACGGTCATCAAGGCAAAATGCGCCGATTGCGGAAAAGAGCATTTGATTTTTGACAGCAGGATTCACGGCTACGACGGGATAACAGGCGAAGAAACAAAAGAAGCTATGGAATATGAGCCGCACTTCAGGTTAAAGTGCAAAGGCATTGTTTCTTTGTCATTGAAAATCGAGAACAGCGAATCTTTTGAAGAATTCAGTGAGGACTACGATCTCGGATTTACCGAAGAACAATATTCAAACGCATTCAGCTGGATTATGATTTACAGAACAGACGAAAAAGGAAAGAAAACAAAGATCTTCGATTATGAAACAGCGTAAAGCTTTGTATTGGTCGTTGATGGTATAAATAAAAGGAACACCTTGCAAAGTGTTCCTTTTGTTATTTAAAGAATTTCCGATGCCGTGCGTTCAACCTCAAGCATCTTTTTATATTCTTCCATATATTTATTGAATCCGTCTATGTCGCTTTGATCTGCCTTCACGGTTACGCTTTCGGCATTCTTAAACACACGGTCATTCAAATAATCTTCAAGTGATTCGCCGTCATTTTTGTCTGACGCATAAGCTGCAAGAAGCGCCATACCGTAAGGGCCGCCCTCACCAGCTGTTTTCATACAGGTGATAGGTGCGCCCGAGCACACGCACGACATATACGTTTGACCGACCTTGGGTGTTTTGAACAGTCCGCCATGGCCCGTCATAGAATCGATTTTCACATTTTCCTTTTCAAGAATATCCATTCCGAGCTTCAAGGTCGCCATTGTGGAATAAAGAATCGACCTGAAAAAGTTTGCAAGCGTAAATTTACTGTCAGGACGGCGCACAACTAACGGACGTCCGTTTTCAATATGCGTTATGACCTCACCTGCAAGATAATTGCAAACAAGCACACCGCCGCAGTCAGCATCCCCCGTCAGTGACTTTTCGTAAAGCTTCGTGTATATATCGCCGTCTGACACATCAGCGCCGAGAAGCATCGCCGATTCTTTAAGAACGGACACCCACGCATTTGAGTCAGTTGTGCAGTTGTTACCGTGAACCATCGCAACATTCTTTCCGCTTGGTGTTGTTATAATGTCTATTTCCTCATACACGTTTTCAAGAGGTTTCTCCATAACGACCATCGCAAAAATGGACGTACCTGCAGAAACATTTCCAGTTCTCGGTGCTACTGCATTCGTTGCAATCATTCCCGTTCCGCCATCCCCCTCGGGAGGTGCAAACGGAATACCCTCAGGCAAAAGTCCGTCTATCATTTCAGAACCTTTTTTCGTAAGCGTACCTGCATTTTCACCTGCAACAAGAATCTTCGGTAAAACATCCGTAAGCTTCCACGGAATCTTTTTTTCCTCTGCAAGCTTGTTGAACTTTTCGACCATTTTTTCATCATAGCAAAGCTTTTCCGTATCCACGGGGAACATACCCGATGCTTCGCCTATACCGACAGCATTGACACCCGTCAGCATATAATGAACATATCCTGCAAGGCTTGTTATATGCGCAACTTTAGAAACGTGTTCTTCCCCATTTAAGACCGCCTGATACAGATGAGCTATAGACCATCTTTGCGGAATATTGAAATTAAAAAGCTCTGTAAGCTCATAAGCCGCAGGTGCTGTTATCGTGTTTTGCCATGTTCTGAAAGGTACTAAAAGATTCCAATCTTCATCAAAGACGAGATATCCGTGCATCATACCCGAAAGTCCCATATAACAAACGTCTTCCCTGCCCTGTATCTGTGACAGCGCAGTTTTAAGTCCGTCCCAGACCTTTGAAACATCATAAGTCCAGATGCCGTTTTCGTATGAGCTTGCCCACGTATAATCTCCGCTTGACACGGGTTTATATTCAGAATCGAGAGCAACGGCCTTTATTCGTGTTGAGCCGAATTCAATTCCGAGAAATTTTTTATTATTCATATACTTCACCGCCTTGGTTTTATTCTACCATACAACTTTGAAAATGTCAAATCCCCGACAGATTTTTGTCTGTCGGGGATATTTTTATTCATCATCTTCCTCGTCTTCGTAATTTTCCTCGTTTTCATCATCAGGCTTAAACTCATTGTCGGGATTTGATATTTTATCATTTAAAAATTCTCGAACATTTTCCATCCAATTACCGTCCTCAGACATCATATCCTTGAACGTTTCAAAATCGGAATCATCGCTTTCCTCAAGAAATGTCTGACGGAGCCTCATCTGCTCCACAAACGAAAGAGCAACATCAAAAAGTAAAATTGCCAAGCCTATGTTAACGAATGACTTAACGAATATTCCCACTATCGAAAAAACAATACCCAAAACAAAAAGTACCCAAAATCTGAATACTATATTCATCACAAAACCAAAAATAAATAAGCTTATCGGATATTTTCTGTTTTTCACCCTCGAACTCCTTTAATCTTTATATCCACCTTATTATAACATAAAATCAGCAGGAAAACAATATCCCTGCTGATTTTTATATTTTAATTATTCACATTTACCTGCACGTACAGCCTCGAAATCTTCTTCGATTTCTTTTGAAGGTGCTTTTGTCAGAAGTGAAACAACAACGATGCAAACACACGAGAATATGAACGCAGGAAGAAGCTCATAAATTGCGAACACGCCGCCTATCTTGCTGAGCACGAGCTTCCAGAAGAATACCATAAACGCACCGCTTATCATACCTGCGACAGCACCGGGCTTATTGACACGCTTCCAGAAAAGTGAGAATATCATAATCGGTCCGAATGTTGCACCGAATCCCGCCCAAGCAAAGGATACTATTTCAAATATAACGCTGTTTTCATCAAGTGCTATAACAATACCGATAGCGGTAAGAACAAGAAGCGTGATACGTGAAACGTTCATAACCTGCTTGTCGCTTGCGTTTTTCTTGAATACTCCCTGGAAAACGTTCTTTGAAAAAGCAGATGCGGCAATAAGCAGATATGAGTCTGACGAGCTGATAGTCGCCGCAAGAATTCCTGCCATTACAAAGCCTGCGAGAATGGGGGGAAGGAATGACTCTGACATAAGAATGAATATGCTTTCCGCTGATGACTTTGTCAAAAGTGCATCGGGGAAAAGCTGACGTCCGACAATACCTATAAATACCGCAACGGCAAGGGATATAACTACCCAAACCATAGCAATTCTGCGTGAACGCTTAAGTTCTTCTTCCTTACGTATAGCCATAAAGCGCAAAAGTACCTGAGGCATACCGAAGTAACCGAGGCCCCATGCCATCATTGAGAAGACGCTGAGCAAGCCGTAATTTGCAGCCTCACCGAATACGGGCTTACCGCCTTCAAGGAGCTGTGTTCCCGCTTCGTTAACAGTAGGTGTTGCAAGTCCGAAAAATTCGAAAAATCCGGGGATAGCCTTTGCATTGTCAACGACAGCGCCGACACCGCCTGCCTGTACCACGCCGATTATAACGATAACAGCGAGCGCCACTATCATAACAATAGCCTGCATAAAGTCAGAAGCACTTTCAGCCAAAAATCCGCCGAGTATCGTATACACAAGCACGAACACCGCACCTACGATAAGCATTGCCTGATAAGGAACACCGAACAATGTTGAAAAAAGCTTTCCGCATGTTACAAAGCAGCTTGCCGCATATACCGTAAAGAATATAAGTATAAACAAAGCCGAAAGAAGCATTATATGCTTGTTCTTTTCTCTGAAACGGTTTGAAAAGAAATCGGGAAGTGTAATCGAGTTATTAGCCCTTACACTGTAGCGCCTTAAACGCTTTGAAACGATAAGCCAGTTAAGGTATGTACCTACCGCAAGACCTATAGCCGTCCAAGCGGCATCCGCAAGACCGCACCAATAAGCAACACCGGGGAGTCCCATAAGAAGCCATCCACTCATATCCGATGCCTCAGCACTCATCGCCGTTACCCAAGGACCGAGTGAACGACCGCCGAGAAAATATTCTTCAGAGCTTTTATTGGCACGCTTCGCATAGAAGACACCGATCATAATGACTGCTGCCATATATATGACCATTGCAATCAAAATCTGAATTGTATCATTCATATTTTTTCCTCCATATTGAATAAATATAATGCATTATATCATAAATATACAATAAATGTCAATATCTTTTAATATAATCATAATTTAAGATTGCCCTGTATATTAATGAAATCGTGCGGAATTGCTTCGCACAATGAAATCCTCACTTTGTTCGGATGAAATCTTCAGCCTACGGCTTCAGATGAAATTAAATCCACCCATCCGCCGTCGAGGCAGATTTCATTCCCGCAGGGAATTTCATCGTCGAATACGATTTCACCCACCCGCAAGGGTGGATTTAGTTGCAAAAAGAGCAAGTCATATGACTTGCTCTTTTCTCTGGCGGAGAAGCAGAGATTCGAACTCTGGAACCCTTTTACCGGTTACACGATTTCCAGTCGTGCGCCCTCGACCAACTAGGCGACTTCTCCATATCGGTTGAATACTTGTGTATTATATCACAACAAATCAAAAAAATCAAGAGTTTTTTCAAAAAAATATTATTTTTTTGATATTCAACCTTTTTCGGCCTTATATTACGATATTAACATCGAAATTTTGACCGCAACGAGGACATTTTACCGTGTGTTTTCCCTTTTTTCTCGGCAAGCGCAAGAAGCTTTTGCAGTGCGGACATTTGCGATAGCGATGTGTTTTTATATACTTTACACGGTTGAAACTTCTTTTGAAAAACTCGCCGATGGGCCTTGAAAGCTTAAGATATACTGCATTTTCCTTTTGGCGCGCGTAAATATTTTTTGAAAAAAATCGAAAAATTATAATCGCCAGCAGCATAAAGCTAAAAATCAGTAGCGCCAATGAAATTATCTGTGATGCTTTTGATGAGGAAAAAGCAAGAAATGCTCTTATTATAAAAATTACAAAGTACGCACAGAACATAAAAAACGAAAACTTATCGTATCCGTATCTGCCGTACATAAATCTTATCAGCTTATCACGAAATCTCATTTTATTCTCCTTAAAATCAGTAAAGACAACCTTTCGGTTGTCTTTACCATTATAACGAAACATCTTGAACGAATATTTCTCTTATTGTATCTTTTTTAACTTCATTCTGAGTATTCGCCGTTTTTCCTCTTTTTTCAAAGAAATCCGTTGCAACCTTCGGGAAAAGCGCATAGGAAAGCACATCCTCCTCACACTTGGCAATTCCCTTCGCTTCTTCTTTGTACTTTTCAAGCTCGGGCGCAATAAGATCGGCAGGACGGCAGGTTATGACTTCTTCATCGCCTATTGCCTTTTTGCGCACTTCTTCATTGACTTCCCCCGGAAGTCTTCCGTATTCACCCTTCAAAAGCCCTTTTGACTCCTTGGTGAACACCTTGTATCTTTCACCGGAAAGCACGTTGAGAACTGACTGTGAGCCTACGATCTGGCTTGTGGGTGTTACAAGAGGAGGATAACCGAAGTCCTTTCTTACACGGGGAATTTCCGCAAGCACCTCGTAATATTTATCCTCGGCATTCGCCTGCTTTAGCTGTGATATGAGGTTTGAAAGCATACCGCCGGGAACTTGGTACAAAAGCGTATTTGTATCAACGTTGAGCACCTTGGGATCAAGCGAACCGCTTTCTTTGAGTTTCTTTGCAATGCCTCTGAAATGCGTTGCGGCATCGCTTAAAAGCGCAAGGTCAAGACCTGTATCGCGTTCTGTTGATGCCATTGTGGCAACAAGTGATTCGGTTGCCGGCTGTGATGTGCCGTTCGCAAGCGGTGAAAGTGCCGTATCAACTATATCAACACCTGCCATTGCCGCCATAAGATACGTCATATCGCCCGTACCCGACGTGTTGTGTGTATGCAAGTGGATCGGCACGGATATTTTTTCTTTAAGTGCCTTTACAAGCGAGTATGCATCATAAGGCAAAAGCAGGTTTGCCATATCTTTGATACAGATAATGTCAGCGCCCTTTTCTTCAAGTCGGCACGCAAGATCAACAAAATATTCGTGGCTGTGAACGGGGCTTGTCGTGTAGCTTATTGCCGCTTCGACCGTACCGCCGTACTGCTTTGTAAACTTCATCGCCGCTTCGATATTTCTTATATCGTTCAGCGCATCAAAAATTCTGATTATATCGATACCGTTTTCAACGGATTTCTTTACAAAAGCTTCTACAGTGTCATCGGCATAGTGCTTGTAGCCGAGAAGATTCTGCCCTCTTAAAAGCATCTGGAGCTTCGTATTCGGCAAAGCCTTGCGAAGCGTGCGAAGTCTTTCCCACGGATCTTCATTCAAAAAACGCATACATGAATCGAATGTTGCGCCGCCCCAGCATTCAAGCGAATAAAAGCCTATTTTGTCAAGCACCTCGCAAGCAGGGAGCATATCCTCAATTCTCATTCTCGTTGCGGCTTGCGATTGATGTGCATCACGCAGTATAGTATCTGTTATTTTTAACGGATTTTTAGCCATATTATACCCCTTTCAAGTTAAAACATATTGGGTATCTGCAAAAGAACGCCTGCGGCAATCGCAGAACCTATAACACCGGCAACATTGGGTCCCATTGCGTGCATAAGCAGGAAGTTTGAGGGATTAGCCTCCTGACCGACCTTTTGCGAAACACGTGCCGCCATAGGCACAGCGGAAACACCTGCCGAGCCGATGAGGGGATTGATCTTGTTTTTGGAAAACAGATTCATAAATTTAGCAAGGAGCACACCGCTTCCCGTACCTATCGAGAATGCGAACACACCCATAACAAGTATAGCAAGCGTTTCAAGATTAAGGAAGCGTTCAGCGGTTGCCGTAGCGCCGACGGAAATACCGAGGAATACCGTGACAATATTCATAAGCTCATTCTGAACGGTCTTGCTGAGTCTTTCTGTAACACCGCATTCACGAAGCAGGTTACCGAGCATAAGCGAACCGATAAGAGATGCCGCAGACGGAACAAGCAGTGATACGAATACAGTGATTACAATGGGAAAAACGATTTTTTCTGTTTTTGAAACCTCACGAAGCTGTTTCATCTCTATCATACGTTCTTTTTTAGTTGTGAGGAGCTTCATTATCGGAGGCTGAATAAACGGCACGAGCGCCATATAACAATATGCCGCAATAGCGATAGAGCCCAAAAGCTCAGGCGACATTTTTGTTGCCGTGTATATTGCCGTAGGGCCGTCAGCGCCGCCGATGATTCCGATAGAGCCTGCCTGCTGGGGTGTAAATATCCCCGAAACACGGGCAAGTATATACGTTACAAAGATACCTATCTGTGCCGCCGCACCCAAGAGAAGCGACTTGGGATTTGCAATAAGCGGTGCAAAGTCAGTCATCGCACCGACACCGATAAATATAAGACACGGGAAGATACCGAGCTTGACACCGAGATACAGATAGTCGATAAGACCTGCCGCACCATCGGAAAACATCCCCCAGTTTATATGTCCCGTTTCATTTATAAATATTTCGGGGTGATAAAGCTCAGCCCCCGGAAGATTTGTAAGGAGCATGCCGAATGCTATCGGCAAAAGCAAAAGGGGTTCAAACTTCCTTACTATCGCAAGATAAATAAGAAATGCCGAGATGGCATACATCACAAGCACCAACGGCTTATCGGCGATACCGAAAAAACCTGTGGTCTTGACAAAATTTAAAAGTGCATCCATATTTACACCCTTAACCTATCGTGCAAAGAAGCTCGCCCGACGCAACCGTTGCGCCTTTGCTTACTGAAACAGAGGCAACCGTACCGTCGCAGGGAGCGCATATTTCATTTTCCATTTTCATCGCTTCAAGCACCATAAGAACATCGCCTGCTTTAACATTACTTCCCGATGATACATTAACCGAAAGTATCGTACCTGCAATAGGTGCGTTTACTGCCCTGCCACCTGTCGTCTGTGCTGCAGGCTGTGCCTGGGGCGCAGGCGTATTTTTGATTTCGGAGGCTGAAATTTCCTCAAGTTGTATCTCGTATGTGTTTCCGTTCACATTTACTCTGAAAGTTCTCATTTTATTTTCTCCTTTATATTTTTTTAATTGATACTATTCTGAAAGAGTTTATGTCCTCTCCCATATACTCAGCAAGTGCGGCTGATACTGCCGCTACGAATTCTTCCCTGTTCGGGATTTCCTCGGTTCGTGCCGTAACCTGTGACGGCGATGTTTCTTTTATTTCCTCGTTTCCACGCATCACACCGACAAGCAGACCGAGAAGCTTGCAAATAAGAATTATAACGATAAGTCCAACGAATACAGTTCCTATTCCAAACAGACATACCTGCCAGTCTGTGAAACAAAATTCGGGGATCGTCAATAAAATATTGCCCATATTTTCTCTCCGTTTCATTTTTATTATAAATAATATTAACCGTAAGATGAATGTTTATTTCACTGTTTGTATTCAGGTATCAGACAACCTGATGTAATTATTTTCCGCCACTATATAGTGATCAAGAAGCTTTATGTCAACGAGCATCAGAGCACGGCGTATACTTTCCGTTACCGAAATATCGTCCGCTGACGGAAATGCTATCCCTCTGGGATGATTATGCGCGATAACAACTGACGATGCTCTGCTCATAAGAGCGATTTCCGTTATACGTCTTACGTTTACCGCCGAGGAATTTACAGAGCCTTCATGTAATACTCTCGATTCTATAAGTCCTCCCTTGTTATCAAGAAGCAAAAGTATAACTTTTTCGTTTTCTTCACCGGCAAACTTTTCGACAAGAAATTTTCCTATCGTATCTTTACTGTCAAACGAATCCTGCGAGCGTCTTGACACATCGTTTTCATAATACCTGACGGTTGAATGTAAAAGCTTCAAAAACATCGCCGCATTTTCGCCAACACCGTCAACGCTTGCAAGTTCATCCAAAGGGGCTTCAAGCACCTCCGAAAAAGAACCGAATCTGTCAATAAGACTGTGTGCTATACCGTTGGTGTCTATTCTCGGCAACGCATAGAAAAGCAAAAACTCAAGGGCATTATGCGCTTCAAATCCATCAAGATCTTCCGAAAGAAATCTTCTTTTTACTCTTTCTCTGTGTCCTTCAGCCATTTAATCACTCCTTTTCGTATTATTTGCCGTTTTTGTCAAGCAATTCTTTTTTAATATCCCAAAGCTTCTGCGAGAGGTCTACATAATAGTTGTGAGGATTTTCAAAACGCGTTACCTCATCCCATAGCGTTTCAAGCTGCGATGCGCAGTATTTTCTTATTTCTTCGATGTCGGGCAGATCATACACGCACTTACCGTTTTCGAATATACGCACCTGAAGCTCTTTTGCGGTATAGTCTGTCAAAATCTTTCGTTTCCACGTATAATCGGGATCAAAAAGCTCATACGGCTTCGTAAAGTCGGGATTTTCATCGTGTACGCACAAAAGGTCCGCAGCCGCCTTGCCGCTTCCGTTTTCATAAAGTCTATATAACTTTTTAAAATGCGGATGAGTTATTTTTTCAGGGTTTTCACTTATTTTTATTCTCGGCACTATATCGCCTTTTTCATTTTCCACAGCTGCAAGCTTATAAACACCACCGAATACGGGTTCGCTTTTTGACGTTATAAGTCTTTCACCGACACCGAAAATGTCAATTTTCGCTCCTTGATTAAGCAATTCTCTGATTATATATTCATCAAGAGAATTCGAAGCAACTATCTTACAATGACTGTATCCTGCCTCATCAAGCATCTTTCTCGCTTTTCCGGACAGATACGCAATATCTCCGCTGTCAAGTCTTATGGCGAGAGATACTTCTTTATTATCCTTGCCGTACACGTTGTCGAATGCTTTTATGGCGTTCGGAACGCCGCTTTTCAAAACGTTATACGTATCGACGAGGAGAGTTGCGCTTTTGCTGTACGTTTTACAGTACGTTTCAAACGCTTCGTATTCCGTGTCGAACATCTGTACCCACGAATGAGCCATAGTACCGCCGGACGGTACACCATACATTTCGTCTGCAAGCACGCATGCCGTTCCGTTACAGCCTGCAATATACGATGCCCTTGCACCGAGCACCGCGCCGTCAGCTCCCTGCGCCCTGCGCGAGCCGAATTCCGACACAGCTCTGCCGCCCGCCGAACGCACGATGCGGCTTGCCTTTGTGGCGATAAGTGATTGGTGATTCAGTGACAAAAGGACAAACGTTTCTATAAGCTGTGCCTCGACAGCATTTCCCCTTACCGTCATTATCGGTTCTCTTGGAAACACGGGTGTTCCCTCAGGTACCGCCCAGATATCTCCCTTGAAACTGAACGTGCGCAGATATTCCAGAAATTCACTCGAAAATAAATTTTTGTTTTTCAGAAATTCAATGTCATCGTCATCGAAATGAATATTTTTGATGTATTCCACCACCTGCTCAAGACCTGCGGCAATGGCAAATCCGCCACCGTCGGGAACTCTGCGAAAAAATACATCGAAATAAACGGTCTTGTCCTTCATACCGTTTTCAAAATAACCGTTGCTCATTGTAAGCTCATAAAAATCGCACAGCAACGTATAATTTCTTTCTTCCATATTATCCTCATTTGGGTTATTTTTTTAAAAAACTATTGACATTTGGCCGTTTAGGTGTATAATTATACCATTAAATAAAGGGGGCAACCAAAATGAACAATAAACAAAAAACTTATAAATTGGTTCTTGCCGCAGTATTTACGGCTCTTATACTCGTTATGTCGTTTACACCTCTCGGCTATCTCCGCGTAGGCTTTGTATCCATCAGCTTTATGACCGTGCCGGTAGCACTCGGTGCCGTTTTGCTCGGCCCTGTGTACGGTGCATACTTCGGTCTTCTTTTCGGTATCACAAGCCTTATACAGTGCTTTACGGGTGATCCCTTCGGCGCGATGCTTGTTGGTGTAAGCCCCGCTTTGACGGCTGTTATGTGTATCATTCCGAGAATACTTATCGGTCTTTTGTCAGGTCTCATATTCGTAGGTATTAAAAAAGCATCAAAAAACGACATAGGTGCTTTTCTCGCAGCAAGCCTTTCAGCCCCGCTTATAAACACAGTGCTTTTTATGGGCTTTATGATGGCGTTCTTCTACAACAATCCTGCATTCCATACAGGACTTGAGTCACTTGGCATCACAGGATACGAAAACATTTTCAACCTGCTTTGGATCATGATAGGCACAAACGGTATAATCGAATTTTTCGTTTGCGGTATCATTGCATTTGCACTTTCAAAGTCTCTCAGCACAGTTTTACTCAAGCGCATCGGTTAATTACAAAATAATTTCCGTAAAACCGTCCTTTGTAAGGGCGGTTTTTTTGCCGTTTAAAACAAGCACACCGCCGTCTTTGTTCGTATAAACACGGCATATTTTTCCGTCAAATTCCACCTTGACGCAACCGCCGTTAAGCGGTACGGTGCCCGAAATTTTTTCAAGACCGCCAAGGCACGGCTTTACCTCAAACGTTTCAGCGCCGATTGACGTTGATGAAACTCCGAGAAAATATTTGCCGAAAAGGTAAACAGGGCCTGCGCCCCACGCATGGCAAAGCGATTTTCCGTATTTCATACCGTACATCGAATAATGCTGTTCTCCCTCTTCTTCGGGAATGTACTGCTCCCAAATCGACGTTGCGCCGAGGTTCACCATTCCGCCCCAATACGAGCGTATAAGATTCGTTGCGTATTCAACATTACCTGTTTTACAGATAGCATCCGTTTCAAAAAATTTGAAATACGGCGTTGTTATCTGTGTTATTTCGTCGTTATCAATGACGTTTTTGATTATTTTTTCGCTCTGTTCATCAGATGCAATACCGTAAAGAAGTGCAAAAATATTTGCGTGCCTTGTTACGTGGCGTCTTCCCGATGTAAAGCTGTCGATATATGCACCCTTTTCTTCACTCCAGAAGTATCTGTTTATCCTTTCGAAAAGGTCTTCGGCACGCGTTTTGTATTCACCGCCGTCCTGACCTACGGCTTCGGCAAGCGCTTGCATACAGATCATAGCACGGTACAAAAGCATCTGCTCCGCGCACGGCGCACCGTCCTTGTCGATATCCGACCAGTCGATAAATATCCAATCCCCGTCACGGTGGACGATAAAGCCGTTTTCGTCAAGTCGGGATATTATAAAATCGCAAAGCGACTTTATCCTCGGATATATGAACTTGACGAAATCATTGTCCCCTGATGAAAAATAATATTCATACGTACCGATTATAAGGTAAAGCGAATAATCGTTTATCGTATTTATATGCGTATTTATCGGGTCTTTTCCCCGAAGCGCCGTTATTGTACGGCGAACGATAGGATAGTCAAGAAACAGATATTCGTTTATTTTGAAGCTTTGGTAGGCATCGCCCGACCATACCCAACGGTCACGCTTTATGCCGTCAAGGAAAAATTCCCTTGCATTCAGATGAAACGTATATGCGGAAATATCCCATATTTTATTTATCAATTCATCGTCGCATTTGAATTCACCCTTATATTCAAACGGAATATATTCGTATTCCGCATAAACGTTTAAAGGTATCGTTGTGTTTATAAACACATATCTGAATGCACGTGAGGATAAAACAGCATCCCCGCTTACCTTTTCCCATAAATACGTATTTTTGTCTGCAGAAAGCGCCTCGCATTTGCTTTCACCGAAATAAACGGTGAATTCATTCCCCACACTGTTTGAAATGACGAGCTTGGAAAACATCTCACGTCCGAAATCGTAAAGAATACCGCTGTTTGTTTTCTGAATACTTACAGGTTCAACCCTTTCGTATTCGAAGTTAAATACCTCGGGGTTATCGGATACGCTTTCGTATGCAGGTTCATCACCTGCGTTTACACGTTCCCCGGTGTTGTGTCCGCATATCCAGCTGCTGTCGGAAATAAGCTTGTCACTTTCACAGTATATTGACGGAAGCCCCTGCGGCTTTGTCACAAGAACGTGCACATTATGCTCGCCTTTGCAAAATGAAATATCCTCACCGATAATATACCGCACGCCGTCAAGCTGTACAAACCCTTTGGCATTTGATATTATCTTAAATGTTCCGTCTTCTTCCGCCGTGAAGTGTTTATCAAAAGATACGGTGGGGTACGGCGTATAAAGCTCCCACATAGGAGGGACGCAAAAGCCGAATTCATCACGTCTTGAATGAAGCATAAGGCTGTGATATATTTCAAAATCGCCTCTGTACCATATCCACCTTGATTTTTTCATGACGTTCTCCGTTTATTTTTATTGATATACTGTTTTGCAGTCTTTTTTAAATGTTATTTCTTTCATAACGGTGTAGTATTCGCCGTTTTGTTCAAAATCTATATTCAGATATTTTGCGAGCGCGCGGATTATATAATCGGGGTTTATATAGTTGTCAACGCTTGATTCAAGGTCAGCGACTATCTTTACGCACTCACCGTTAAAGCTGACGTCACTTGATTTTATACCCGGTAAAATATCAACGTCGGTAAGACCGCTTTTCGTTTTCTTCGTGCGCTTTGTTATTATCATAGGATTTTCAAGCATAACCTTTATTTCGTTTGCTTTTTCTTCCGACATACCGTTAAAGTAAAGCTTGAACGTATATCTTGACCAGAATAAGTCCTCAAGCTTTGTTTTCGGTTTATACACACGCTTGACTTGTATATCGTCGGGAAGATTTTTGTTAAGGCTTTCCTTTATCTTCTCGTAATCAACGGGCGGAAGCACACGTATGTCAAGAAACTCACACATGCTTTCCGCACCAAGCGAAAGCGGAAGCGAAAACACAAGCTTCGGATGGGGGTTAAATCCGTTTGTAAACCATATTGCCACCTTGGCTCTTACAAATGCCGTGCGAAGCGTTCTGTTCAGATCAAGGTGAGAAATGAATTTTGCCCTGCCTGTTTTGGAAAATTCAAGTCTCACTTTTTCGTATTCGTTGACGGACACCATGTACATTCACCTCCGAGCTTATTTGCGCCGCATCCTGCGCAAGACTTCATACAGTTTTCGGTAACCGTATCGTTATATGCCTTATGACGTTCACGCAGGAAGAATTCCTTTGATACACCGCAGTCTATTATATCCCACGGAAGTATCTCGTCCTCGCCAAACTCACGGTTAGCATAGAACGACGGGTCAATACCGCATTCCTCGAACACGGATAACCATTTGTCATAATCAAAACATTCGTCCCACGCATCGAATTTAAATCCGTATTCTGCCGCCTTTGCAAGAGCTTTTGACAAGCGTCTGTCGCCTCTTGCAAACACCGCTTCGATCCTGCTGACGTTTGCATCGTGATAATTATATTTTATACTTCTGTCTGTTATTGCCGAAGCAAGAAGCTGTTGCTTTTCAACAAGTTCCTCCATAGTTGATTGTCTATCCCATTGGAACGGTGTAAACGGCTTCGGTATAAAGCACGCAACGCTTATTGTAACGGTAGGACGTCCTTTCGGTCTGTTTTCCGTCTGATAGTATTCATCAACAACAGCCTTTGCAAGCTTTTCAATACCCAAAATATCTTCGTCCGTTTCAGTAGGAAGACCGCACATAAAGTACAGCTTCACTTGATTTCGTCCGCCCTCAAATGCGGCACGGCACGCTTCAAATATATCCTTTTCGCAGATGTTTTTGTTTATTGCATCACGCAATCTTTGCGTGCCTGCCTCGGGCGCAAACGTAAGTCCCGATGCGCGGACGGATGACACCCTTTTCATAAGCTCACGTGAAAAGCTGTCCGCCCTCATTGACGGAAGCGAAAGACCGACCATTTTATCGTCTGTCCACTCCAACAGCTTGTCCGTCAGCTCTCTTATGTACGGATAGTCGGAAATCGACAAAGAGCAAAGAGATATTTCATCGTATCCCGTATTTTCATAAAGCGTTTTAGCGTCACGATTCAGCGTATCGGGGGACTTTGCGCGTGCGGGACGGTATATCATACCTGCTTGACAGAAGCGGCAGCCTCTCGGACATCCTCTGTATACCTCAAGCACTATTCTGTCGTGTACCGTTTCAATATACGGCATTACAAACTGCTCGGGATAATATGTCTTATCAAAATCTTTTATTATTCTCTTTCGTATCTTAATCGGTATATCATCATACTTAGGAGTGTATTCTTTAACCGTGCCGTCATCGTTATACGAAACGTCATATAATGACGGAACGTAAAAGCCCTCTATTTTTGCCGCTTCGTGCAAAAATCTCTGCTTTGTATAATCGCCCGATTCTTTCATTTTAACATAAAGCTCACAAAACTCGACAAGCGCTTCCTCGCCCTCTCCTATTGAGAAAACATCAAAAAAGTCAGCGATAGGCTCTGCATTGTAAGCACAAGGCCCACCTCCTATGACAATGGGGTATTCTTCCCCTCTGTCCTTGGCATAAAGAGGAATATTTGAAAGATCAAGCATATTCAGAACCGTTGAATAGCAAAGCTCATACTGAAGCGTGAAACCGAGTATATCAAATTCACACACAGGGTCCATACTTTCGTGTGCGTAAAGCGGTATGTTATGCTTTTTCATCTGTTCCTGCATATCTATCCACGGCGCATACACACGCTCACACCAGATATTTTCATTTTTGTTGAGTGCGCCGTACAGAATACGCACGCCGAGGTTTGACATTCCTATTTCATAAGTGTCCGGAAATGCGAAAGCAAACCTGCACTTGACCTTTTCTTTTTCTTTTATTATCTGACCGTATTCACCGCCCGTATATCTTCCGGGTTTAAGAACCTTTCTTAAAATACCGTCAACGTTATATTTTTGATTCAAAGCACTACTTCTCCGATTATATTTATTATGCATAATATTATACATAAAATTACCTCAAATGTCAATATTTCAGCTGTCTTAAAACGCAAAAAAACCTTTCTTGCAAGAAAGGTTTTTTATAGCAAATAATTGTCTGTAGCTTATGCGTTCTCTATAGCTTTTTCGGGAAGCTTGGGTGATGCAAACTGTAACGTTCTTATAACAGCGTAAAGGAGAAGCGCAACCTGCAAGCCGCTGTATACGGAAAACGTGTCAAACGGAAGCACGAGCATAATCGTAAGTATAAGATTTGGTATACAGTACGTTGCCGTAACGACAATAGTTACGAGTGAAAGTGCAAGATGCAGATGATGCCTCGGCCTCGTTATTCTGAATTTCGCTTCCGACGTGAGGTAAAGCATAATAAATATAACGGAAAGCTGTGCGCACATTTTTTCCGAATTGTTTATTACGACGGAATTTTCAAAATAGAGATATATAAGATATGAAATGCACCAAAGTACCGGGAAGAAAGATAATATCTTCACCGCAGTATCATTTTCATTCTTCGTCGATTCGGCTCTCAGGAAAAAGCCTGCGGCGGGAAGCGACATAACGAGTGTAGAAATGAACGATATAACCTCTATCTTTTCACCTCTGGTCCAGGCAAGTTTGATGCCGCCGTTTGAAAAAAAGTCGAAATTAATATAGATTACCAAAAACAAAGACGAAATGAAGAAAAATCCGCAAAGCGACGATGCAAAGAGTGACGATACCGTACTCTGCGGTATATTTGCGCCCTTTTTGGGAGGCTTAATAAAGAAATATACCGAAAACAACGCAATACAACAAATAATAAGCAAAATGCTGTACAGCATAGGCAAGTTCGTCGTAGTCTTATAATTCTGAAGACTCGGATCGTAAAAATAATTCATAAGGAATATTCTCGCCACGGAAAGCGCCGCAGCAATAACAATTGCACTTATGGCAAAAGATTTGTAGATTTTTTTAAAAAGGATCATAATTTACCCCAATATAATGATGTTGTATGTAATGACATACAATATTATATATTACAAATATTAACAAACAACCTTTCAAAGCGTAAACAATTCATCATCATACATCAAATGATTTAAGAATTTGAGGTATAAAACTTGCCGTATCAGACGACGTCATACCAACTGACGTGAATTTTTTCTGTGCCGTTTCACCGCAAAGACCGTTTATATAAGCACCTGCCGCAGTTGACAAAAGCAATTCGTCATCTTTTGCAAAACCCATAATACCGGTCAATATTCCGGAAAGCACATCTCCACTTCCCGCAGTTGCCATTCCTGCACATCCGGTATCCGTTATATATACCGTATCACCGTTCGTAATAACAGTTGCCGTACCCTTTAAAAGAAGTACCACACCGTATTTTTTCGCATATTCTTTCGCGTGTTTAACGGGTTCGTCCAGTATCTCCTCACAACTTTTTCCGGAAAGCCTTGAAAACTCCTTAATGTGCGGTGTCAATATTACGTTTGCGCTCGTTTTCATAAGATAACCGCTGTCCATGTCGGCAAGATTATTTAATCCGTCAGCATCGATTATCAACCTGCCCTTGTAATTTTCAAGTATATAAGCGAGCATTTTTTTCTGTTCTTCACCCGTTTTTATACCCATACCGAATGAAACGCATTCAGCGCCCGTTATTGCATTTTTGACAGACGCTTCATCGAAAACAAGTCCGTTTTCATCGCATTTCAAAGGACATAACGTGCTTTCAAGCAAATACGGCATTACCGAATGAGCTATATTTTCCGGCACCGCAAGACGGCACACACCGCACCCCGAACGCAATGCGCACATTGAAATGTTCGCAAGCTTTGCCGCACCGCTGTACTCCACGCTTCCGCCGATGACAGTCACATATCCGTAGACACCCTTGTGGCTGTAATTCTTTCTGCCTTCAAAAAGATGTCTGATATCGGACTGTTCTATCAGAAATGTATCATTTTCAATTACTTTTATGCCGACATCGCATCTTATTTTTGATTTCATTACGTCCTTTGCACGGGATAGGCAGTGACCGTACTTGTATTCACCAAGGGCAACGGTAATATCGGACAAAACGCATACCTCACCTATTCCGCTGTTACTGTCAAGTCCACTGTTTATATCGGCTGAAATAACGTATGCGCCCGAATTATTTATCATCTTTACTGCTTTTTCGGCATTTCCACGCAGCTTCCCCGAAAATCCGGTACCGAGTATACAGTCAACGACCGTTTTATACTGTGTGATATCAACGCTTTCAAGCGATAAAACGGGTATACTTTCACGCTTACATTCCGCCAAAAAGTATTCCCCCTCATCGGAAAGTCTTTCCGAAACCGTGCAGATATCCGCCTTTATATTTGCTTTTTTGAGTAAAAGCGCAAGAGCAAAGCCGTCGGCGCCGTTGTTCCCTCCTCCGCACACAATGCATACGGGCGGTGTATATTTTGCCGACGAAAACAGAGCTTCTGCGGCTTTTTTTATAAGCTCCCTTTCAGGCGTAATATTTTCCACCGTGTACGCATCACTTTTTCTCATTTGTTCACGTGACAAAACTGTTATCATAATTTCCCTTTAAATACATAGTGGGCGACCAATGGTCGCCCCTACATTTTTATTTTGCGTTATACTGATATTTGAATCTTCCCGTAGGTGCTACGTCACCGCTTACGTAAAAGTCCATAATATCGCCTTCGTTCTGAACGTTATCCGTCCACTTGAAGTTTATCGTAAATTCGTTTGACGTTATACCGAGAAGCGCTTTGGGAATCTTCACCATGATAACGTTTCCATTCACCTTATATTCAACGTCACCGACGACCTCCGTTTCAAAGCCGTTGCCTGTGAATTTTTCAAGTACGGCAACACTTTCGGATTTAGGTGTCTGCTTGTTGAGAATATAATCAAATGTTTCCCAGTCAGCATCGCCTGTATTCACATCAAGATACAAGTGCATCCATTTTTCATCTGTGTAAGGTGTGATATTTTCAACACAGCGAGCCATAAAGTACACGTTTTCGTTATCACGTGCAACCTTGAAATCATAAAGGTCATTTCTTCCCGACTGATCCTTATACTGAATGGGGAGCATCGTTTCGGGGTCCTTGTAGCCTCGTGAGTTTCTGTTTTTGGTATTTCCTGCATAGCTTATATAGCGAGGACCTACCTCTGCCCACTGACCGTATCCGCCGTTAATGTCTATTTTAACAGGCTTTGATGCATCTTCAACCTTGTCAGCGCCCTTGAACTTACGGATATAATCAACCATCTGATAGTAGTAATGGTCCTTCAAAGCACCCTTTGTAGGTTCAATATCACGGCTGAATTCATCATTATACTGGTCTGCAAAGGCATTGTTGACGTCTGACCAGTTAGGCTGTCTTATCGCAACCCATTCGTTATAGCACGATACGAGAATAAATTGCGGAGATTGTTCTATTGCATATTCAAACTGCTCGGCAAAGTTTGCGCCGTAAAGCACGGCGTTTTCACGTGTATCATAGCCTTTTGACGTGTATGTTCTGCCTGTTACGTTTTCGCCGTTCATAGCAGTCAACTGCTTTGCGACATAATCGTGGTTCTGCGCAACGCCGACAGCCATCTGTTCAACAGGGCTTTTTCTGTCACGTCTTATCTTCTTGTATGTGGCCTGAGGATACATCGAGAGCCATCCCCACTGCTCGTCTACCTGCTGTTTTTCAAGATAGTCGGGCTGTCCGCGTCTGAATGTGAAATATTCAAGTAATTTGGCTTCTTCAGCATTATTTTCATTAAATGCATCTGCCGAGGCGATTATAAGAGGCTTTCCCTCCCACATAAACCAGTTATCTGCATACTGTTCTCTGCTGTAAAGCTTATTGTAAAGCTCCTTTGCCTGAGTAACCGTTGAATCTGCTTCAAAGAAGGGCAGATGGAAAATTATCTGCGGAACGTCAACACCGTCTGCTCTTGCTTCATTGAACACCTTGAGCATCTGATTTATTGTATCAGCCCACGTATACGTTCCGTTCGTGTTATCGCATACGATGGCATCAACACCTGCGGCTGCAAGCATTTCCGCCTGACGTCTTATTACCCATTCGTCTTTTTGAGTATAATATCCGTAAATAGGCTCATTCCAGAAATGGTATCCGTCATCGCCCCAGCGTTCGTCATAAAAATCATTTTTGTCAATGTCGGGATACTTGTCGAGTATCTGCTGATTATTGTAAGCAACGTACTGCGTCGAGAACGTACCGTGCCACGGTGAGAAAAACACAGCGACAAACTTATCGTCTTTAAGGTCGCCAACCTCGCTGTTCACAGCGGCTGTTCTGTCAAGTCCGTCAGTTACCACCCACGAACTCGTTGAAGCGTAGTTTTCTTTAAGTGCGGTATAGTCCCCTGTTTCGTACAGTTTGACAGTAGAATCGTCAAGTGTGGGGTCGTATTCGCCCACTCCCTCTACAACCGTTGTATCGGAAGGATCTCCGTTTGTATCCGTCGACTGTGAGCCGCCCGTGCAGGAAGCAAACGCCGACAGCAAAAGCGATGCTGTAAGCATAGCTGTTATTATCTTCTTTTTCATAAACAATTCCCCTTAAAAGATATGTTCTTTAAGTATTTATACCATAAATAAGCATTTAATGTCAACAAAAAAACTTACAATTTACCATTTGTTTTCTTTTTTGCATTTCATATAGCACGCAAATACCGTTATCAAAAGTATAATGCTTATAAATTGAGATGTGGAAAAAATCAATATTTTCCCTCTTACCTCGTCACCTCTCAAAAATTCGATAAAGAATCTGCCAACAGCGTATATTCCGAGATAAATATACAAAAGCTTACCCGAAAACACATTTTTTTCAAATATAATAAAAAGCATTAAAAACAGTACAAGCAGTAAAAATGCGCTTAAAAGCTGAACGGGAAAACGTTTGACACCGTCAAGCATAATACCGAGCTGTGATTCAACACCGTAACAGCACCCCGAAAAGAAACAGCCGATTCTGCCGAAGGAATGAAAAAGCGGTAAGGCTATCGCCGCACCGTCCGTATACGGAGAGGTGTCAACACCTTTGATCTTCAAAACAGCAATACCTGCAAGCAGTGTTCCGAAAAGACCGCCGTAAAAAACACCGCCGCCGAAAATAACATCGGGTGTGGCATCCCAAAGGTCATATCTTGTAAGTGCGTAAAGCAGCTTCATACCGACAGCACCGAAGAAAACGGAGATAAGCTGTACCTCACGGGCACAGCTGACAAGTCCGCCCCTCTTTTTGACGGCATATACAAAAACGAAATACTGAAGTACAAGGCCGACAAACGCAAATATATCATATAAAGCAAATTTCAAACCGAATATATCGATATACGGATGCATACGCCACCTCACATAATGTTTTTTTCATCCTATCATACAGCCTTCATTATTTCAAGTGATTTTTGAAAACAATAACGGAATATAAAAAAATGCCGCCGCATAGACTTTACCAAACAAACTGAAAGGCTGTAACGATATGGAACACGATATAAAAGAAAGGTGCATTATTTTAGGACGGTATATTGCCGAAACGGGACAAACGGTGCGCGCGTGCGCTTCGAAATTCGGAGTTTCCAAGTCAACGGTGCATAAAGACGTCACCGAACGTCTTAAATACATACATCCGACACTTCACGGACAAGTATGCGAGGTACTGAACATAAACAAAGCCGAGCGTCACATAAGAGGCGGAATTGCCACAAAAAACAAATATCTGCATAATAAGGAGGAAGACGGGGCAAAATAACACCGTAATTTTTCAAGGAGATTTTACGGTGAGTGTAATAAAAATAAAAAATCCCCCGTGTGTTTCGGGGGTTGGAAATGCAGTAGGAAAAGAAGAATTCGAAGGACCTTTGGGCGCTTATTTTTCATTTCACAGCGACGACAACCGCTTCGGAATGAAAACGTGGGAAAAAAGCGAAGCGGAAATGGTGCGCACATCATATAACAATGCGCTTTCGAATGCAGGTATCGCATCGGGTGATATCGGCGCAATATTTGCAGGCGACCTTATGAATCAATGCACAGCATCGGCTTACGGACTTGCCGACACAAACGTTCCGTATTTCGGGCTTTACGGCGCCTGCTCAACCATGGCGGAGGCGATAATGCTCGGTGCGCTTACGGTAAGCGGCGGAAATTTCAAGAGAGTGGCGGCGTGTGCGGCATCACATAACTGCACGGCAGAAAGGCAGTTCCGCTTCCCTGTTGAATACGGCGGTCAGCGCACGCCGACCTCGCAAAGAACAGTAACTGCGGCGGCAAGTATGATACTGTCGCAAGGTGACTCTTATATGTACGTTTGTAACGTATCACCCGGCAGAATATTTGATGCGGGAATAAACGATATAAACAATATGGGTGCGGCAATGGCACCTGCGGCATACGATACTCTGTTTAATTTTTTCACTTCAACGGCAAGCGCACCGAAGGATTTTGACCTGATAGTAACGGGTGACCTCGGCTTTGAGGGCGCGGAAATACTGAAAGACCTTATGAAAGAGAAAAATTACGATATTTCAAGGGTGTATAATGACTGCGGACTGATGATATATGACAGAAAAGAACAGGACGTTCACGCAGGCGGAAGCGGTTGCGGATGCGGTGCGTCAGTGCTTTGCTCATATATAGCCGACAAATTCAGAACGGGCGAATTCCGTGATGTACTGTTTATAGGCACGGGAGCACTTATGAGCCCTTTGACCGTTTTTCAAGGCGAAACGATTCCCGCCATTGCACATCTTGTGCATTTTTCATCAAAAAAATAAAGGAAATAAAAATGGATATTTTACTTCACTATCTCCGTGTTTTCATAACAGGCGGTATATTCTGCGTTATAGCGCAGATATTAATCGACAAAACACGCATAACACCCGCAAGAATACTCGTTTGCTATGTTGTAAGCGGAGTTATTCTGCACGCTGTCGGTGTGTACGAAAAAATAATATCATTCGGCTCAATGGGGGCAAAAGTCCCTCTGACAGGCTTTGGATATTGCCTTGCAGACGGAGTACAAAAAGCGGTTGACGAAAAGGGACTTTTCGGTGCTTTGACGGGTGGGCTTACGGGTGCTTCGGCAGGTATTACAGCCGCAATACTTTTTTCGTATCTCTTTTCCCTTTTCTTTACAAGCCGTGATACGTGATAAGTCAAAAAAAAGATATGAGTTGCAAAAACTCATATCTTTTTATTTTGTCAGCACACAAGAAATCCTATAACGGGGCCTGCAAATATAGCGAGATATATAAGAGTTATCCACGGCTGATAATCTATGTAAAAGCCCTTGAATGACAAGCTCCACGGATGCTTTATAATAACCCATCCGAACACATCGAAAACAATGCAGATACATGCCCATATTGCACCTGTAATTAAAGCCTCGCCCAGTGAAGGTGTCTGCAAGCCGTTCATATAAAGATAACCGAATACCGAAAACAGTATTACATTGTATAAGGGGTGCCACGGCTTTGTTTTTTCGTACCCCTCGCCCATACTTTCGCTGTCCATCGGCTTCATGTGAAGTACATATATGTTAAAAACCGTATGAAGTATCCCTATAGCGGTAACTATAGCATAAGATACCCAAAAATAAAGCATTGACATTCCGAAATTTTGCATGATAAGTTTCTTTTTGTATGAAATCTTCAGCCTATGGCTTCAGATAGAATAACTTTCGTTTTAATATCGGCAAGAAAACAAGCTCACCGATAAATTGGAATTTGACCTGAAAAATCAGGCTTTTGTTTCGTAAATAAACAGTATTTCATCAATGATAGCATATAACACACTTTTACCGACAAGATCTTTGGCCTCATCGTGGCTGAAATATGCAGAGGACCAATACTCGTTGCCATCAACCTTTACGACAACACTACCCGTACGCTGGAAAAAACCGGCTTCCCAATTGGACACGACGCCTTCAACGGGGGTGTAGCGTTCACACTTATTTTTAAAATTAAGGTACATAACAAGGTAATACACTGCGGGAAGCAATGTACAAACACCATTGATTGCAACTGTGATAAACAGAAAGATTCCGGTTTCGAGTGCGCTCGTCAACCAGCCAAACAACAAAAAAACTTCTATAAAAGCGAAAAGGGCAAACCATTTTAACGTGGTTTCCAGGTATTTACTTAAAGATAGTTTCATAATATACGACCTCTTTGTAAAATTCTTATTTATCGGTTAGATTATACCACAAGATATTACCAAAATCAAGTCTTGTGCCTTGTATAACATCAATATCAGAGAACAGCAATAATGAAATCTTCAGCCTATCGGCTTCAGGCAGAATAACTTTCGCTTTTTAATTTCGGCAAGAAAACAAGCTCACCGATAAATTGGAATTTGACAGCATCACACCTCGTTATTGTAATACTTGGTTATCAAATCGGAAATATCCTTAGCAACCTCACGAATTTCAAAAAGCTCATGTTCCCAAATATATATTGCTGATGTATCCGTTTCGTCATTGGAAAGGACACGATAGCAGTAATAATCACCACAACCATTTGATGCAAAATAAACAAAACGGTTTACTTTTTCTTCAAATTCATCAGGCTCAAAGTATTCAGCCATTATCTCACGATTTCTCTTTACATTGCTGATGATTTCTTCTGCAGAAAGCAGAAACCAACGGTCTCCATTAGTTTCTCGCAATAAGGCTTTCAATTCTTCAGGAAAGGTAAAACCAACATATTTCTCGGCTTTCTTAATTTGTTTTTCCGGGCAAGGTTCTTGTAACTTTGCCCAATCATGCCCCTCTATTAGTTTTCCAATAAGTTCTCTATACACGATAAAAACCTCCACAAATTCTTATTTATCGGTTAGTCCACTCGTCTCTTGTAATGGCAAAAACCTTTGTAATTTCATTTATCTCATCAGAAAACTCATCTACTTGTTTACAACCATAGGAAATCGCAGTTTTAACTGACGGTTCATTGGTATATTTCATATAAGAATAAACAATGTTAAACGGCGTGTTGTTAAACGTCCAATCTCTGACTGCAATCGCGGCTTCTTTGGCATATCCTTTTCTTTGTTTATCAGCTCTTATATGATAGCCGATTTCAGGTTTTATTTGCCCATTGATAAGCTGCATTGTCAAACCGCAATCACCTATCATTTCGCCTGTGTCCTTCAAACATACTGCCCATAAACCAAAACCGAGAATTTTGTATCTTTCGATATTTCTATTTATCCAGCCTCTTACCCTTGCATCGTCAAAAGTATATGGATAATGTTGCATGATGTCCGAATCCGCCAAGACCCTATAAAGTGCATCGAAGTCATTTTCTCTCATTTCTCTTAATAACAAATGCTCTGTTTCAATAACCATTACTTTTCTCCTGCAAATTCTTATTTATCAAGCTGATTATAAGGCATTAAAACTCCTCTGCAATTTTCAGACCTTCGGAAATTGCCTTTCTGATTCTTTCTTCGATTTCCGTCTCGGAAAGGTAATCCATATTCTGTGCCGAAACCACCTCTAATGGTCCTATGCCCCAAAGCCAGGACAGAGCCTTAAGATATGATGAGCCCTGCTCTAACGCATCACCGGTGTCAATATCCATACCTCTTGTGGTGATGTAAAGCATTTTTTCAGCCTTGCAATTCCCGTAGCAGGTTTTGTCATTTGATTTGAAGGTTACATCAAAAATGGAGCAAAGCTCAAAAAAATTCTTGAGTGCCGCAGGGATTGACATATCCCAGAAGGGTGCCGCAATAACAATTCTGTCGGCATCACGTATGCTTTCCGCCCAAGACATAACCTGAGGCTCAATATCACCGTTTGTTCGCTTCGTTACAAGCGCCTTTTTTACAATGCTTAAATCAAGGTCATTTATAACAAGAGTATGAACCTCGTATTTCTGCTTCAATGCCTCCACAATGGGTGTTGCAATTCGTTTGGTTCTTGACTGCTCATCTCTTATGCAAGCATCAATATATAATAACTTTTTCATTATGAAAACTCCTTTTCCTGAGTCAAATTTTTTATCAAACTGATTATATCATAATAAAGCAAACATTTTCAACAGTAAGAGATGACACGCCCCTGACTTTTACGGTCAGGGGTTGGGGTTTGCTATTTGGTAAATCGGAGTTTGTCTTTTATATACCCCAAATAACGGAAGCTACATTATACACAGTTACAACTAACAAGAACACTCCCAACAGCAAGAAATAAAGTGCTGAATTCTTTTGCTGTTTATCCTTGTATTCTTTGGAAGTTATGAACATCGTGCTTGCTAAGCAAACGAATGTTATCGGCATTGTAATATCTGTTGAAAGAGCCTTTGTTAATCCCAAAATTGCAAATGCCACTGTTAATGCTGAGAAAAATAGTTTTAGATTTTTCATACAATCACACTCCTTTGTCAAATTCAAGTTTATTTATCCGTCAGATTCCTCAACATAAGCTTATTAAGGCTTCTTCGGTTTCAGATACTCATTGTTTTGTTTCTGCTATTTTGTCAAACAGCTCAGAACATGCTATTGTAACCTTCCACGGAACAACAGGACTTTCGATTTCACCTGAATTAATGCATCTCATAGCCTCGCTGATTTCATAAGTGAAGCCATTTACCGTTTCTTTATCTTCAAAATGTTCCTTGATATTTCCGGAAATATCATATAAAAAGCATTCGCTTGAATGATGGGGATTCGGGATAACGATCTTTCCGTGTTTTCCGTATATTATCATTTTATCGTCAATAGAGGTCATAATAGATGCTGCCAAATCTGCCAAGGTGTGCTCAAATTCAATACTGATATGATTGTTGGTATCCACACCGCTGTCGCTCCATGTAGCAGAAACATTCATGTTTTTTATTTCCTGCTCAATCAGATACGTAGTAATTTCATAGGCGTAAACAGTAATATCTTTTGCCGCACCGCCACCGAGCAAGGGGTTAAAAAATCGGTTACTGTTATCTTCGGCGGCCTTAAATCCGATTGAAAACTGTGAGATTTCAGGAATGCCGATTTCGCCCTTATCTATCCACGCTTTTGCCTTGTTGACTGCGGGTAAGAAACGACTCCACATAGCCTCCATAACGAAAACCTTATTTCTTGCAGCTACTTCAAAAACCTTTTGCGCTTCGTCTGAATTCTGAAACATAGCTTTTTCGCATAATACAGGAATGCCTCTTTCAACGCACATCATTGTAAGACGATAATGGTCATTGTTTGTAACAGCAATATATACGCAGTCAGGTTTTTCAGCTTCAAGCATTTCTATATAACTGTCGTAATATTTATTTACGCCGTGCTTGGTCGCAAGGTCTTTTGCCCTGTCATAGCTTTTGCTTGAAATTGCACACACTTCACAGTTATCAAGTAACGAAACTGCTTCACAAAACTTGTTTGCAATTTTAGCTGCACCCATAATACCGAAACGAAAAATACTCATATCAATTCTCCTGAATAAATTTTATTTATCGAAACAATTATACCACATTCAAATCGAAAATGCCACCCTTACGGATGGCACAGTTGCGTCTTGTATGATTATTGAATTGAGGGGATGAAAATGCCGCTGAGTTTTGCAGTCAGGGGTTGTTATGTTATTTTCTTCATCCACAGCGATTTGATAAAAGCGATTAAGCACATTATTTCTCTTAACTCTGAAAAAGAGCCGTCCATATTGGCGACTCTTTTCAATTAAATTATACGGCTTTTTTTACAGCTGCTGTATAATATTTAGTTTCTTGATGTTTTTTCACCTTTCTTTCGTTTTTCTGGTTCCATCTTGACCAATAGTATTTATAGTGGTCATCATCCATTTCATAAACCATACGTGAAACGCTATACTTATTTAATCCCCAACGTTTAAACTTGAATCTTACAAATAGCTCTTTACCAGACTTGCTTATACCTATTGCTATAAACTTTATATCATTTTGCTCAAGAATACCTGTGCAAATTATTTCTTCCCCAAACTCAGGATAATAAAAGCTTATGAGTTCCGGATCTTTAAGAGCTTCTTTTTTAGAGGTGTAATACTTAGTAGGTTTCGGAGTTTCTTTCAATACATTGGCAATACATCTCATCTGTTTTCTTGCTTCTTCGTATTGAGTTAAACCTTTCTCCATATCAATATGCTTACATATACAGGCTGTGTTTTTGGCATCATTCAGTGCATCATGGGCTGTAAGTGCTGTTTCCTGCACCATTTCCATTGCGGCAGTCAGTGAAATCTGACGATGTTCTTTGGAAATCTGGTCATCAAATATAACCTGAAGATTATATGTAGTAGGTAACCACTTCACATTGATTTTATGAAGTAGCATATTGTCCTTCAACATATTCACATCATCAAAGCCCCAGGTAAGAAAAGCGAATTCATTACCACACCATCTTTTGAAATGCTCAAACGCAACCTTAAACGGAAATCCATACTGTAAATCCTCAGCAGTAATCTTTGTTATTTCAGATACTACCTCATGCATCTGTGTATAATACTTTGGAGTTACCATTATTTTAAAAGTATCTATAACAGAAAACTTTTCATCAAGTTTAACAGCACCTATCTGAATAATTTCACCGTTAAGCAAAACAGGAAATCTCACTCTCGGTTTACCTTTTATTCTCTGATTCCATTCCATATCCAAGACAATATAATTCATAGCTTTTCACCTTTCTATTGAAATTGATGTGCTTGGGATTTTCTGCGATTATTATACTCCTTTCATTTTTATTATTTCAATAGGTTTTCGGATCGCTAAGAGCTATAGTCCCAATAAAAGGACTGCGAAGCCGTATTTTTTATAAAAAAAACAAAATACCCCTGACATTTTACAGTCAGAGGTAAAACACTATTCATTCACAATCGCAACCTTAATAACCCCATCAAGCTTATTCTCAAAAATATCATAAGCCTTTTCGATATCCTTAAGAGCGAATCTGTGGGTTATGAGAGGCGTAGTGTCAATCTTGCCCTCAGCAATAAGTGAGAGGATTTCATCACAGTCACAGCCGTCAACACCGCCCGTTTTAAAGATAAGATTCTTGCCGTACATATCGGGAAGAGGTAAGGTCTGTGCCTTATCGTAAAGAGCAACCACCGTAACAACAGCGTTAGATCTTGCACACTCCCAGGCAAGGCGGAAGGTATCCTCTGCACCTGCAACCTCAAGTACAACATCTGCACCGCCGTGGTCAGAATTTTCAAACACAAACTCTTTACACTTTTCAGGCTCGCAGACAAGAACTTTGGGATAGTGACTCTTCACAAAATCAATGCGGTTTTTATCCTTTTCGCAGACGATAATCCGTTTGGGCTTTTTCAGCATAGTGCAAAGGAGAGTACAGATACCCGTAGGACCTGCGCCGATAATAAGCACAGTATCATCCTCTGTAATTTCAGAAATGCGTGTCGCCCAGAAGCCTGTGGCAAGAACATCACCCACAAAGAGAGCCTGTTCATCGCTGACACTGTCGGGAATTTTGTTAAGACCCATATCAGCATAAGGCACCCGCACAAACTCGGTCTGTCCGCCGTCGATACGGCAACCTAAAGCCCAACCGCCGTTCTTGTCGGTGCAGTTATTCACATAACCTTTCTTGCAGAAAAAGCACTCTCCACAGAAGGTTTCAACATTGACAGTAACTCTGTCACCGGGCTTGAATTTAGTCACGCCACTGCCGACACTTTCAACGATGCCGACCATCTCGTGACCGACGGTAATCCCCGGAACAGCCCTTGGCACAGAGCCGTGCTTGATATGTAAATCGCTGCTGCAGATACTACTCATTGTCACTCTAACAATGGCGTCACGAGAGTCGAGAAGCTCTGGTTTGGGCTTGTCGGTGAGGGTGAATTTATTGTGGTGTTTGTAGGTGTAAGCTATCATATTAAAACTCCGTTGGAAAGATTATTATTCAAGGCACAAAAGCAACGCCTTCAGAAAGTCTGCGTCATTCTGTGCAGTTCTCTTTTTCGGACCCTTTGTTCTGTTGCCTGCCATTCTCTCCTTTTTGCCTATAAAACGGGTAAAAAGGAGATTTTCTATATTGTTGTCGGTGTAGATAAGTCCATTCTGATTAAGCGCCTTAGCGCCCTTACCAAGCACAAGAGCAGCTAGACCGTAGTCCTGTGTAACAATTACATCGCCCTTTTCGGTAAGGTTTGCAATACGGCAATCGGCAGAATCTGCACCCTTATCAACGACAATAGTTTTTGCGACCTCTTTTTCAATGGAGTGGGTGTTGTCGCAGACAATAATACACTCAAGGCCTCGCTCTTTTGCTATACCTACGGTAATATCTACAACAGGGCAAGCGTCAGCATCAATTATTATTTTCATAGTTTCACCTTAAATTAGTATTCCGCCGCAATGGTCAACCTCATGCTGAATTATCTGTGCAGGGAAGCCTGTAAATGTTTTGATGCGAATCTGCATTTCAGCTGTCTGCCATTTGACTTTTATAGTCTTATAACGTTTACACTTACGGGGACCTCCAAGCAGAGAAAGGCAACCTTCTTCTGTTTCGTACGGTTCTGACTTTTTGATAATCTCAGGGTTAAACATAACCATATATGTACCTTCGTTATCAAAGGCGATAATGCGTTTGCGTACACCTATCATATTTGCAGCCATACCGACACAGCCGTCTTTATGTGCGGTTAGTGTATCGAGTAAATCTTCAGCTACTTGTAAATCTTCTTTTGTTGCGACTTCCGATTTCAGGCTTAGAAAAATTGGGTCGTGGGTTAGTTGTTTAATCATTTAAATACCTTCTTGTTTTCTTAACAATATGGATTTAATATGTATTATACTGCAAAAAATTTCTTATTGCAATATAATCTCATTTCACTCTCCCCATATACACCCCACCATTCTCACTCAACCACTTATGCCACTTCTTATACTCAGGGAACACCTTTTCAATCTCGGCATAGAACTGCGGTGAATGATTCATATGCTTCCTGTGGCAGAGTTCGTGCACAACAACGCTGTCGATAACCTCAACCGGAAACAGTGCCAACAGGCAATTAAAGTTTAAGTTCCCCTTTGACGAACAACTGCCCCAACGGGTACGCTGACAACGGATAGTGATCCTGTTATATGTAACGCCGATTTTCGGAGCGTAATATCTCACACGATCAGGAATGATGGCTTTTGCTTTTTCGGCAAGGGCGTTTATTTCTTCCTGCGTGAAAGGGAGAACCTCGCTGATTGCTTTTTCATGTTTCTCTATCTTGGCAAGATTCTTTTCAATCCACGACTTTTTGGAGTCAATGAAGTTGTAGATCTCTTTATCCTTCATACGCAAAGGTGCACGGGCGATGATTTCACCGGGCTTGAGCTGAATTGATAAAGTTTTTCTGTTGCTTCGAATAATAGTAACCTTCATATTTTGTCCTCCGTTTATGATTTACCGATAAGGCACAGCACCCAACCGATAATTGCCAACACAATCAAAGCAGTAGCACAGCCTGAGTTACCGCTACCGCCATTAACAGAATTATTATTTCTTCCTCCAGAGCTGCTTCCTCCGCTGGTCATCTTAAAAGCATAAAAATCGTTAAGGTCAGGCATAATAGCAGCCTCCGTATCTGTTCTGTTGCACACATTATACTCCTAAAGTCGCTACGAATGCAATAGCCGATCACCCTTATGTGAATTTCAGTCCGTATAAACGGACAACACGCTCGACCCCTATTGCAATTCGTTTTTTGCCGTTATACAATCAAACCATAGTAAAAATCAAATGACAGAAATACAAAAGAAAACAAGGAGGAAAACATATGGGTAAAGACGGTTACAGCAGACGAGGCTTCTTCGGCGACATAATTCACTATGACGCCAAAGGCAACAAAGTTGGCGAAAGCAGACCTAGTCTTTTCGGAGGCTACACAAACTACGATGCCAAAGGCAATAAGGTAGGACGCTCTTACCCTGGATTCTTCGGCGGACAGAATCATTATGACAACAACGGACATAAAACTGGTCATTCCGAGCCGGGTCTCTTTGGTGGCTTCAATCACTATAACAGCGATGGAGATAAGGTTGGTCATAGTGATCCCGGTTGGTTTGGGGATTTTAATCATTATAAAAAATAAGTGTATAGCCGTCACCTTTGTGGCGGTTTTTATATAAGCAAGGCTATGAATTACTAACTTGAAAATTTTATAATTATATTACGTAAGCTGAAATTATACAATAATTGAAAAAATGAAAAAACAGCGCAAAAAACCGCCCTCGTTACGAAGGCGGTTTCTGTATTATTCCGGAAAAATTGGGGTAAAATTGGGGTATTTTTGAGTACCCGTGCCCCGAAAACCCTTTATTTATAAGGGATTATTTGTCAAGTGACTTCATTGTGGGGAAGAGGAGAACATCTCTGATTGCAGCTGAGTCAGTAAGAAGCATAACCATTCTGTCGATACCGAAGCCGATACCGCCGGTGGGAGCCATGCCGTACTCGAGTGCAGTCATGAAATCCTCGTCAGTTGTGTTTGCTTCTTCGTCGCCCTGCTTGAGAAGCTCTTCCTGTGCCTTGAAGCGCTCTCTCTGATCAATGGGGTCGTTGAGCTCGGAGTAAGCGTTTGCCATTTCCCAGCCGTTCATGAAGAACTCGAAGCGCTCAACGTAGTCGGGATTTTCAGGCTTACGCTTTGTAAGAGGTGAAATCTCAACGGGGTGGTCCATAAGGAAGGTGGGCTGAATAAGGTGGTGCTCAACAAACTCTTCAAAGAAGAGGTTGAGGATGTCACCCTTCTTGTGTCTTGCTTCAAATTCAACGCCCTTTTCCTTTGCAAGAGCCTTTGCTTCGTCGTCAGTTTTGATTTCGTTGAAATCAATGCCTGTGTACTTCTTGACAGCATCAAGCATGGTGATACGCTCGAAGGGCTTACCGAGATCCATTTCAACGCCGTTGTAAACAATTTTTGTTGTGCCGAGAACAGCCTGTGCAACATGGCGATAAAGATTCTCTGTAAGATCCATCATGCCGTGATAGTCGGTGTAAGCCTGATAAAGCTCCATAAGTGTGAACTCGGGGTTGTGACGGGTGTCAAGACCCTCGTTACGGAAAACTCTGCCGATTTCATAAACTCTTTCAAGACCGCCTACGATAAGTCTCTTAAGATAAAGCTCAAGAGAAATGCGGAGCTTGAAATCCTCGTCAAGTGCGTTGAAGTGAGTTTCAAAGGGACGTGCAGCTGCACCGCCTGCGTTTGAAACGAGCATGGGAGTTTCAACCTCAAGGAAGCCCTCACCGTCAAGGTACTTTCTTACCTCGCGGATGATTCTTGAACGGTTGATGAGAGTCTGCTTTGACTCCTGGTTCATGATAAGGTCAACATAACGCTGACGGTATCTTGTGTCGGTATTTGTAAGTCCGTGGAACTTTTCGGGAAGGGGAAGAAGTGACTTTGTGAGAAGCTCAATCTTTTCTGCGTGGATTGAGATTTCGCCTGTCTTTGTCTTGAATACAACGCCCTCGATACCGATGATGTCACCGATGTCGAGCTTCTTGAAGCCCTTGTATTCTTCTTCGCCGAGGCTGTCACGGGCAACGTAAGACTGAATGTTGCCCTTAAGGTCCTGTATGTTGCAGAAGGAGGCCTTACCCATGATACGTTTTGACATCATACGGCCTGCAACACGGACTGTTTTACCCTCGAGCTCTTCAAAGCTTTCCTTGATTACTGCGCTGTGGTGTGTCTGGTCGTATTTTGTAATAACAAAGGGATCCTTGCCTGCCTGCTGAAGAGCTTCAAGCTTGTCAACCCTTACCTGTCTTAATTCGTTAACGTCCTGTACGGCTTCTTCCTGGGGAAGATTTGCATTTTTTTCCTGTGCCATTTTTTTCATCCTTTCGGGATTGAAGTGAATTTATTTTGTGATTTCGATGATTTCGTACTTGATAATGCCCATGGGAGCCTCAACATCAACAACATCGCCAACCTTGTGGCCGATGATTGCCTTTGCTACGGGAGATTCGTCACTTGTAAGGTAGTCAGTACCCTTATCCTTTGAGGTTGAGGATGAGGAGATAATCTGATACTTGTAAACATCACCGTATTCGATGTCCTTGATTGTTACCTTTGAGCCCATCTGGATAACGTCGGTGCTGAGTGCATCCTCGTCAATGATTTTTGCAGTTGCAAGAGTTTCTTCAATTTCCTTGATGCGTGCTTCAAGCTTTGCCTGATCGTTTCTTGCTTCGTCGTATTCGCTGTTTTCGGACAAGTCACCGAAGGAAAGTGCTACCTGGATTTTCTCCTTGATTTCCTGACGGCCTTTAACCTTCAGTTCCTCAAGTTCCTCTTCAAGTTCTTTAAAACCGGCGCTGGTAAGAAGTTTTTCCTGTGCCATTATATTTCATCCTTTCGCATATAGATTTATATATAAACTATCAGTTTAATATTATATAAAATAATAGGCAAAGTGTCAAGTGAAAAAGGAATAAATTTAGCCCGCTGCAGGCAGGCTTTTGTGAATTTTGTCCCTTTTCGGCTCATATACTCCCCCGAGGTGATTTTATGAAAAAAGTAATTACCCTTTTTGCCGCACTTATTTGTGTGTGCAGTCTTTCCGCCTGTACTCCTGCCGGCAGCTCAAACCTTCTGCTTTTTACCGAAAAGCTAAACGCCGTCAGCGATGAAAAAATAAGCCTTACGGATTTTGTCACAGACGGCAGCAGCTACAGAACAGTTTTCAGCAGAGGGAACACAGAGCTCCTTCTTACCGCGGAGACAAACGAGAAAAACGAAATAAAAAAGATGCGCCTTACAATCAGCAAAATTGATGAAACGGGCAGCTATAAATCTCCCACCGACGCCGAGGCGGATTTTTTCCGTCAAAAGGCAACGCTGATGCTTACCGCATTCACCCTTTTTGAAAAAGAAAAAAGCACCGCAATAACAGAAAAAATCCTGCCCTCAAAAGGTGAAGACCTTTTAAGAACAGGAGAGCTCACTACGGACACGGACAATTTTCACATTGTCTATTATTCAAACAGAATCTGCTGTCAGTTTACCGTCACAAACACCTTCCTTGAAAAAACAGAAATCACCGAGAAGCCCGTAAGCAGACCTCTTTATGAGGTGACGGCAAATGTAATCAGCGAGGATTAGTCTCTGAAATTATAGGCACTTTCCTTTACGCGGAAGGAATAGCCGTTATCCTCAAGCTTTTTCATGTTTTTGAGAATGAAGCCTGCACCCTTTGCACCGCAATGCTCCGGGTCAGCGGCAACAGTAACCCTTATGCCGAGCTTTTGTGAAAGGAACTTATCAATGCCGTAAAGCTTTGCACCACCGCCGGCAATTATTATGCCCTCATTACATATATCCGAATAAAGCTCGGGAGGAGTCTGGTCGAGAACCTCCATCACACCGTCAAAAATAGCTTTCACATCATCCTCAAGTGCCTCGCAGACATCCCTTGAGCTGATGTTGAAATTCTTCGGCATACCTGTCACAAAGTCCTTGCCTGTACAGATGATTTCGAATTCCTCTTCTCTTTTAACGGCACAGCCGATGGCATGCTTGATTTTTCTGCCTGTCTGCTTGCCGATGTGAATGTTCATGTTCTTTTTAACAAAGCGGCACACCGATTCGTCCATGGTGTCACCGGAAACCCTTCTCAATGAAGCGGCATAAGCCACAGTGCCCATAGTTATAACGGCAATATCCGTTGTACCCGCACCGATGTCAACAACCATCACACCGCGGGGGTGGTCAATGGAAAGACCTGCTCCGAGAGCAGCAACAACAGGCTCATCAACAAGGTGAACCTTACCTGCACCTGCGGCACAGGCGGCTTCAATAACCGTCTTTTTTTCAAGCTGAGTGCTGCAGCTGGGGGCACTTATAAGCACATTGGGTCTGAAGATGCTGTTTTTACATATCCTCATAATAAAATGGGAAAGAATCTCCGACATCACGGTGAAATCGGAAATGACACCGCCGGAAATCGGTCTTTTCAGCACATAGCTGTCGGGAGCCTTGCCGAACATTCTTCCCGCATCGTCTCCGATTGCAACAAGCTCATCACTTCTTGCATCATAGCAGATTGAATTATCCTCACAAAGCACAATACCTCTGCCGCTGACAAAGGCTGTAACCGTGCTTGTGCCAAGGTCAATACCGATGTTGTAGCCTGCCATTTTTTCACCTTCCCTTCATTTTTTACCGTACGTTTTATTTTACTTTGTTTTTACGCTTTTGTCAACGGGTCAATCCTTCAAAAGCATATATCTGAGTGCGGAATAACGGCGTGTTTTTTTATCGTTATCCACCATGGAAAAAATTTCCTGCTGATTGCCGAGAAGAATCAGTCTTGCCTTTGCCCTTGTAACCGCCGTGTAAAGAAGATTGCGGTAGCAAAGCCTCGGCGGAACCGCGCACACGGGCATGACAACACTTTCGAACTCACTGCCCTGACTTTTGTGCACGGTGATTGCATAAGCAAGCTCAAGCTCATTTGCGCTGTCGAAGGGATAAATTGCAGTTCTTGTATCAAAAAGGATTTTCATAAAGCCCGCATTGTGGTTGACGGAAATTATTCTTCCGATGTCACCGTTATATACGCCTGCCATGGTTTCCTTGCCCCTTGTCCAGACAATGTCATAATTGTTTTTAATCTGCATAACCTTGTCCCCCTCACGGAAAACACGGCTTGCACGCACAAGCTCCTCCTTATCCCTTGAAGGAGGATTAAGCACCTTCTGCATCATTTCGTTTATTCTCACCGTACCCGTTTCTCCCATTTTTGAGGGACAGATAATCTGTATATCCTCAAAGGAGTCGTAGCCGTAAGCCTTCGGCAGTCTGTTTGTGCAAAGGTCAACCACCGTTTCGGCACAGTTATACATGTTGCTTCTCTGCATAAAGAAGCAATCCTTATCCTTGACGGAAAGCTCAGGGTATTCTCCCCTTACAATTTTGTGGGCATTGGTTACAATCAGGCTTTCAAGGCTCTGTCTGAAAACCTCCGTAAGAGCAACCGTGGGAATAAGACCCGAGGAGATTATATCCTGTAATACATTTCCCGCACCTACGGGCGGAAGCTGGTCAGAGTCTCCCACCATTACAAGCCTGCAATTAAGGGGAAGTGCATCAAGCAGTGCGGCAAAAACGTGCACATCAACCATAGAAAGCTCGTCTACTATCACCGCATCTGCATCAAGGGGATTTTCCATGTTTCTTGTAAAGCGCTGTCTGTCGCCCTCACCCCACTCAACCTCAAGCAGACGGTGAATTGTTTTTGCCTGTCTGCCTGTAACCTCACTCATTCTCATAGCGGCTCTTCCTGTGGGTGCGGCAAGAAGCACACGGAGCTTTTTCTTTTCAAAAAGCTCAAGAATACCGTTGAGAGTTGTGGTTTTACCTGTACCGGGGCCGCCCGTCAGCACAAGCAGACCGTCATTGACGGCGGTAAGGATTGCCTTGCGCTGCTTTTCCTCAAAAGAAATGCCCTTTTTCTTTTCTATTTCATCAATTGCACTTTCGCTGATTCTTCCCTTTGCGGGCGGAAAGCGGAGCATAACCTTAATTCTGTCAGCAATGCTCTTTTCGTCAATATATTCCTCAGTCAGAAAGATGTAGGGCTTATCGTCAAAAAAGTCCTGCACAATCTCTCTGTCTTCAATAAGGTCGTCTATTATTTCATTAGTTCCGTCGCGGTCTGTACCGATAAGCTCCTCAGAGGGTATGATAAGCTTTTCTCTGGGCACACAGGTGTGTCCGTTGTTGAGGTTATGCCTTAAAATATGTAATATACCCGCGCGCTGACGGTAAATATCCTTGACCCTTGTCGGAAAGGCTGCTGCAATTTCATCAACACGTTCAAAGCGAAGCCCTGTTTTTTCACCGCAGAGAATGTACGGATTTTCGTTTATTCTTTCAACCGCGGAGCTTCCGAAGGCTTTATAGGCAGCAAGGGATTCCGAGGGAGAAAGACCCCACCTTTCCAGGGCAATAATAACCTCCCTTGCGGCGAACTGACTTTTGAAGCTTTTGCTTATTTCAAGCGCCTTTTCCCTTGTAATGCCCCTTATCTGACTGAGCCTTTCCGGGTGATGCTCAATAACCTCAAAGCTTTCCTCGCCAAAGCGCTCAACAATTTTGTTTGCAGTTGCAGGGCCTATGCCCTTTATTGCTCCGCCCGAAAGGTAGCGGTACATATCGGCGGCAGATTCAGGCATACTGCGCTCACATTTTTCAACGGCAAACTGAGTGCCGAAGGTGGGATGCTTCTTCCACCTGCCGTGAATTTTAAGCTTTTCACCGGGCGCACAGGAGGGCATAATGCCCACAGCCGTAATAAGACTTTCGTCGGTACTGATTGTCACAACGGTATATCCGTTTTCCGCATTGGAATACACTATATCCTCAACAGTTCCTTCAATCACAAGCAGCTCGGACATTTTATCCCTCCTTTTCTTAAATCTGACTATTGATTATACTATAAATCTGCCCGATTTTCAATTATAACGGTTAATATTTTCTTTTTATTTTATGTGTTGTGGTTTTTGTAAAGCCGTCCTTTCTCACGGTAACCTTTTTTATTCTTTTGTAAGCAGGCAAAAGCCTGTTTATGCTACGAACGGCTTCGTTTATGACGGATTTTATCTCTTCCTCACTCACAACGGATTTTTTTAGCCTTGCCTTCACCACCGCCTCATCGGGCACAACCTCACAGCTGACAATATCCCCCTTTTCGCCGTAAACAAGGCTCTCTGCAATAAAGGGACTTTTGTTCAGACGGGTTTCAAGCTCCTCGGGATAAATATTTTTACCGTTTGCCGTAACAATCACATTCTTGCACCGTCCGCTTATACGGTATCTGCCGTTTTTATCCCTGTAGCCCAGATCTCCCGTACAAAACCAACCGTCACGGAAGACCTCATCGGTAGCCTTCTGATTTTTATAGTAGCCAAGCATGACCATGGGACCCTTGACAAGAATTTCTCCTACACCCTTTTCGTCGGGCGAGTCAATTTTAATTTCAGTTTCACCCAGGGGGCGTCCTACGGTATCTGTTGATCTGTCGTCAATGCTGTTGCAGATTACAATGGGAGAGCATTCCGTAAGCCCGTAACCGATGAGCACCCTGAAGCCGAAAAGCTCAAAATCGCGGACAACCTCCGACTGTACTGCCGCCGCACCTACTACAATTTTTTCAAGCCTTCCGCCAAAGAAGGATTGAATGTCACCGAAAAGCTTTTTCTTTTTTTCGTCACTTACCGCAGAGGACATGAGTGCCGCCAGACGGAATTTCTGCCTTAAGCCCTTGCTTTCAATTTCAGCGACAATTCTTTCGTGAAGCTTTTCAAGTATAAGCGGCACGGTCACAAAAACCGTGGGAGAAAAAAGCTCAAAGCTTTTACCAAGGTATCTTATTCCGCCGCAAAAGGCAATACAGCCGCCACAGTAAAGCATCATCAGAAGGGCTATTGCTTCATAGGTGTGGTGAAGAGGCAGAAGAGAAAGTGAACGGTCATTTTCACCCACTCTGATATTATCCCTCACAAGGTAAAGGTCGCTGCACAGGTTGTGGTTTGAAAGCATAACGCCCTTGGCGTTCCCCGTTGTACCGGAGGTGTAAAGCAGCACCGCAAGCGCTCTCGGGTCAATGTCCGCTTCAAGGGTAAAGCCCTCTTTTTTCAGTGTCTCACCCTCGCAGATAAGAGGATAAAAGCCCTGTTGAGCATCATCAAGGGTGATGTAAGCTATATCCTTTTCTTTATTCAGCTTTATGAAGCTGTTTTTGTCGCACACGACGGCTCTTACCCCTGCCGCACGGAGAATTTCGCCTGCATCCTCTCCCGAAAGCTCTCTGTCAACGGGCACAGCCACAATCCCTGCCGAAAGGCAAGCAAGATAAGCCACACACCATTCGTAGCAGTTAAAGGCAATGATGCCCACCTTTTCATTATGCAGCTTCAGCTTATGCAAAAATACCAGAGCCAGACTGTCCACATCATTTTTCATCGTTTCATAGGTTATTTCCTTTACCTTCCCCTCCTTGTCAAGAAAGGTAAAGGCAGTATTCTGCCCGAATTTTTTCGCGCTTTTTTCAATTATTTCTCTTACCGTTACGGGTCTGTACAAAAAAATCACCGCCTGTTGTCATATATCAATATGATTAACAAAAGGCGGCTGATTATTCAATTATTTAACCTTGTAAACATTTGCTTCAAAGGGAGCAAGTGTGTCTGTCTTTGTGCTGTTTATATTTGAAATTACCTTTTCAAAAGCCTTGACGGAAACAGGTCTCTTTTTCGGCTTATCGGTAAGATTCATTTCAATAAAGAAGGTTCCGTCCTCACCCCTTCTGTAGTAGCAGAGAACATCCTTCCAATCTGATTTTGCAAGCTCAAAATCGCCGTAAACAAGGGCAGCGTTTTCGTGTCTGAGCTTTGTCATGCTGCGGTAGAAATTAAGCACGGAGAAGCGGTCCTTATCCTGGGACTCAACATTGATGCGCTCAAAGTTGCCGATGGTCTTAATCCAGGGAGTGCCTGTTGTGAAGCCTGCGTTTTCATCCTTTGTCCAGCACATGGGAGTTCTGCCGTTATCACGGCTGCCTGCACTGACAACCTCGAAGACCTTGTCAGATGCCTCACCTTTTTCAATAAGCTCGTTATAGTAGTTGATTGACTCAACATCGCGAAGCTCACTCATGTCCTTGAAGTCGGCGTTACACATACCGATTTCCTGTCCCTGATAGATAAAGGGACAGCCCTTCATTGTAAGCTGCATTACTGCAAGAAGCTTGCTGAGCTCATTTCTGTAAAAGCCGTCGGGGCAAACCTTGCTTGTCATTCTTGTTGTGTCGTGATTTTCAAAGAAAACTGTAGGCCAGCAACGATTGCCGTAATTAAGCTGCCAGTTAACAAGCTCCTTTGCCATGGGACGAAGGTCATACTTATACTTAAGGAAGCGCTTTTTGCCGGGATTTTCCACATGGTCGAAGGAGAAAACAACGCTCAGCTCCTTGCGGTAGTCACCTGTCATAAGCTTACTCATTTCAATACCTGTGCCCTGACATTCACCGACGGTGAAGGCATCGTACTTATTGAAGGTGTTTTCTGCCATTTCATGAAGATACTTATGAAGCTTCGGGCCATAGAAATAGTTTTCAACACCTATTACGCCCATCATAGAGCCGATAGTGCTGTTGCCGTCGGGAAGACCGTCAACCTTGGAAATAAAGCTGATAACATCAAGACGGAAGCCGTCAACACCCTTGTCAAGCCACCAGTTTATCATTTTGTAAAGATCTTTTCTGAGAGCTTCGTTTTCCCAGTTGAAGTCCATCTGCTTTTTTGAGAAAAGGTGCAATGCCCATTGCTTGCGCTCGGGATAATAATTCCATGCCGAGCCGCTGAAAATTGAATTCCAGTTATTGGGAGGTGTGTTTTCGTCACCGTCACGCCAGATATAGTAATCCTTGTAGGGAGAGTCGGGGTCGCTTACACTTGATTTAAACCACTCGTGCTCATCGGAGCTGTGGTTGATAACAAGGTCCATGATGATTTTCATGTCTCTGTCATGAATACCCTTTACAAGCTCGTCAAAGTCCTCCATTGTGCCGAACTCTTCCATGATTTTCCTGTAATCGCGGATATCGTAGCCGTTGTCATCGTTGGGAGAATCATACATGGGGCTGAACCAGATTGCATCCACACCGAGAGCCTTGAGATAATCAAGCTTTTCGGTAATACCCTTTATGTCACCGATTCCGTCACCGTTGCTGTCCTTGAAGGAGCGGGGATAAATCTGATAAAACACCGCTTCCTTCCACCACTTTTTCTCAATGGGGGCATCGTCCATAAGCGGCTTATCCTTTTCAATGTTAAGTATACCCAGAAGTGAATCAACAAAGCTGTCGTCAATTTTTCCGCCTGTAAGCTTCTGCAAAGCGCCAAGGGTAAGCTTTGAAAGCGGACCCTTTTTAAGCACATCACCGCTCATGCCTACCTGATAAAGCGCCTTCATAATAATATCGTGTCCTGCAGGTGTTGCAAGAATTTCTCCCAAGGGCGTTTTTCTTGTAATTTCAATGTTTGCCATTTTCTTCATCTCCTTTTTTATATAATAAACCAAAAAAACTTCATTTACAATAATTTGTACTAAAATATTTGACTTTTTATCATTGAATATATAATATTAAAGGTGTAAAAATCATACTGGAGGTAATTATTATGGAAATTAAAGATATACTTTCAAGGGTAGACCATACGGTTTTAGGTCAGGCCGCCACATGGGACGATATAAAGACACTTTGTGATGACGGAATAAAATACGGCTGTGCAAGTGTATGCATTGCACCCGCCTTTGTTAAAAAGGCAAAGGAGTATGTCGGCAATGACCTTAAAATCTGCACGGTAATCGGCTTTCCCAACGGCTACAACACTACAGCGGTGAAAGCATTTGAAACTGCTGATGCAATAAGCAACGGCGCTGACGAAATTGATATGGTTATTAACATCGGCATGCTCAAGGAAAAGAGATACGGCGAAATTCTTGAAGAAATCAACGCTGTAAAGGCAGCATGCGACGGCAGACTTTTAAAGGTAATTATTGAAACCTGCCTTCTGACCGAGGAGGAGAAAATTGAAATGTGCCGCATCGTTTCCGAATCAGAGGCAGACTACATCAAAACCTCAACAGGCTTTAGTGCAGGCGGTGCCACCAGAGAGGACATTGCCCTTTTCAAGGCAAATGTTTCCGATGTGACACTCATCAAGGCGGCAGGCGGCATTTCAAGCTTACAGGATGCCGAGGATATGCTTAAGCTGGGCGCATCAAGACTCGGCACAAGCAGAATTGTCAAGCTTGTCAAAAATGAGGTCGGCGAAGGATATTAAGTGAGGTCCGAGGACCCTTTAAACGCAAACAATATCTCCCGTGGGAGATGTCGGCAAAGCCGACAGATAGCATTACAATGCGTCGCAGACCCTCAATTATTCACTATTCATTATTCATTAAAACAGGAGAAAAGCTATGAACACTCCCCACATAAATTTACTTGATAATATCGGCTTTGCAAAAACTGTGCTTATGCCGGGCGACCCGTTAAGAGCAAAAATGATTGCGGAAACCTTCCTCGAGGATGCCGTTCTCATCAATAATGTAAGAAATATCCAGGGCTATACAGGCTATTATAAAGGACACAAGGTATCCGTTATGGCAAGCGGTATGGGTATGCCCTCAATCGGCATCTACTCCTACGAGCTTTTTAAATTCTTCGGTGTGGAAAACATTATCCGCATCGGCTCTGCAGGCGGAATAGGCGAGGGTATAAAGCTGCGCGATGTTGTTGCAGGTATAGGCGCAGACACAAACTCCTCATTCATGAAGCAGTACGGAGTAACAGGCACTCTTGCCCCCACCTGCTCCTATGAGCTTCTCAGCACAGCCGACGAATGCGCAAAGGAAATCGGCATTGAGCTTAAAATAGGCAACCTCTTCTCCTCGGACACCTTCTACGATGCGGACGAAAGCTGTCTGAAAAAATGGGCAGCGGCAGGCTCACTTGCAGTTGAAATGGAGGCCGCCGCGCTTTATCTGAATGCAAAGCACCTCAGAAAAAGAGCACTCGCAATCTGCACAATCTCCGACCTTCCCTTCACAGGTGAGGCATGCTCCGCCGAGGAGAGACAGAACACCTTCACCGACATGATGAAAATTGCCCTTGAAACAGCGGTGAGGTTTGACAAATGAGCATCCGCCGTGTATTTCTGATTATACTTGACTCCTTCGGCATTGGTGAAATGAGGGATTCTCACCTTTACGGTGACGAGGGAAGCAACACCCTGCGCTCCTGCTTTTCACAAAAGGAATTTCATGTGCCCAACATGAAAAGGCTGGGACTTTTTAACATTGACGGAGTCAACCTCGGCCAAAAGGAAGAAAGCCCTATCGGCGCCTACGGACGCTTCAGCGAAATGAGCAAGGGTAAGGACACCACAATAGGTCATTGGGAAATTGCAGGCATTGTTTCCGATGTTCCCCTGCCCACCTATCCCGAGGGCTTTCCCCGGGAGATATTACAGGAGTTCAGCGAAAAAACGGGCAGAGGTATTCTTTGCAATAAGCCCTACTCAGGCACAAAGGTGCTTGAGGATTACGGCAGAGAGCACCTTGAAACAGGCAAGCTCATTGTTTACACCTCCGCAGACAGCGTTTTTCAGATTGCGGCACACGAAAGCCTTGTACCGCCCGAAAAGCTTTACGGATACTGCCGTATTGCAAGGGAGATACTCAAGGGCAGCCACGGTGTAGGCAGAGTTATCGCCCGTCCCTTTGAGGGAGAATATCCCCACTTTAAAAGAACAGCAAACCGCCACGATTTTTCCCTCGAGCCACCCAAGGACACCCTCATTGATGTGCTGACAAAAAACCGCCTTGAGGTTATTCCTATCGGCAAAATTTATGATATTTTTGCGGGCAAGGGCATGAAAAAATCCAACCCCACCCGTTCAAACAGCCACGGCATGGAGCTGACGGAAAAAGCGCTGGAAAGTGATTTTCACGGGCTTTGCTTTACTAATCTTGTGGATTTTGACATGGTTTACGGTCACCGTAACGACGCCACAGGCTATGCCAAGGCATTGAGTGAATTTGACCTGTGGCTCGGCTCATTCATGGAAAAAATGAAGGTCGACGACCTTCTTATGATTACCTCCGACCACGGCTGTGACCCGCTCACACCAAGCACCGACCATTCAAGAGAGCATACACCCCTGCTCGTTTACGGCAAAAGAGTAAAGCCTGTCAATCTCGGCACAAGAAGCACCTTTGCTGACATCGGCAAAACAATCGAAGACATTTTCGCTCTTAAGTCAGACATCTGCGGCGAGAGCTTCAGAAATAAAATTACGGGAGAATAAAAGCATGACAAATGCAGAGCTTATTTCAAAAGCAAAGCAGGCGGCTGAAAACGCCTATGCCCCCTACTCACATTTCACGGTGGGTGCGGCACTTTTAGCAAAAAGCGGCAGGATTTACCTTGGCTGTAACATTGAAAACGCAGCCTTCGGCCCAACAAACTGCGCTGAAAGAACTGCCTTCTTCAAGGCGATAAGTGAGGGTGAGCGCGACTTTGAAAAAATTGCAATAGTCGGCGGAAAAGAACAGGATTTTGCCGACTACTGTCCACCTTGCGGAGTTTGCCGTCAGGTGATGGGTGAATTCTGCAGCGACGGGTTCACAGTCATTCTCGGCAAAAACGGTGACGATTACAGGGAGCTTACTCTCGGTGAGCTTCTGCCCTGCAGATTTGAATAAGCAGCACTTTAAACCACACATAAAAGCCCCCTCGGACACAAAATTCCGAAAGCTTTGAGAGAGTCAGTCCTGCGATTGTGTAAGCTTTTTTTCATAAAAGTGATGACTTGTTGCTTTTTTTGTGGTAGAATACCTTGAAAATAAAATTCAGGGTGACAAAAATGAAAATAGGTAACATTGAAATAGACAGCCGCACAGCGGCACTTGCTCCCATGGCGGGAGTTGCCGATAAGGCATTCAGAGAAATCTGCGTTTCCTACGGCGCTTCCTACGTTGTCAGCGAAATGGTCAGCAGTAAGGGACTCACCATGTGCGACAGAAAAAGCAAAAAGCTCCTTTCCCTTTCAGAAAAGGAGCGCCCCGCCGCAGCACAGATTTTCGGCAACGACCCGGAAATTATGGCACAAAGTGCAAGGGCGTGCCTCGATTACGCGCCCGACGTAATTGACATCAACATGGGCTGTCCCGCGCCCAAAATTGCAGGCAACGGCGGCGGAAGTGCACTTCTGAAAACTCCCGACCTCGCCGAGGAAATCATGAAAAGCGTCAGGTCCGCTGTTGATATTCCCGTTACGGTAAAAATCCGTCTTGGATGGGACAAGGATAGCATCAACTGTATTGACATGGCACAGAGAGCAGAAAGAGCAGGCATGTCCGCCGTGACTCTCCACGGAAGAACACGTCAGCAGATGTATGCACCCCCTGTCGACCTTGAAATGATTGCCCGCGTAAAAGAAAGCATCGGCATTCCTCTTATCGGCAACGGTGACATCACCGACGGAGTTTCTGCCGCAAGAATGCTTGAAGAAACAGGCTGTGACTACCTTATGGTCGGCAGAGGTGCTCTCGGCAGACCCTGGGTTTTCAGCCAGATAAATGCCTACCTTCAGCAGGGAATCATTCTCCCCGAGCCGCCTGTAAGCGAAAGAATGCTCGTGATGATTAAGCACATTAAGCTTATCTGTGAATACAAGGGTGAGCGCATCGGCATCAGAGAGGCGCGAAAGCACGCCGCCTGGTACATCAAGGGTATCAAGGGTGCTGCCGCCTACCGTCAGCAGGTCGGCGCACTTGAAAGCATTGAGCAGCTTGAAGAAATGGCATTCAGAATTGTTAAGGAGAACAGCTGACGGGAAAAAACCGAATCGCATCACCTTGATTATAGTTGACACCCAAAGCGGACAGATGAATTTCTGTCCGCTTTTCATATACAATTTTCATATACAATAAAAAGCACCGCCTAAAAAAGGCGATGCTTCTTTTATTTCAGCGTTACAATTGTTACACCTGTTTCTCCCTCACCGTAAACCCCGAGACGGAAGGATTTAACATAGCGGTTTTTACGCAGGTATTCGTGAATACCCTTGCGCAGGACGCCTGTGCCCTTGCCGTGAATAACAGTGATTTCGCCAAGACCGAGACGAAGTGCCTGATCAATGTAGCGGTCAACCTCAAGCACACCCTCCTCCACATTCATACCGCGAAGGTCACAACGGGTCTGTGCCTCAGAGCCGGGTGAAAATACACGCTCTGTCCTGTTAGGAACATTGCGGGGCTTGCTGTTATTCTTGTGCTGCTTACCCTTTTCGATAAGTCGGAGATTACTTTCAGGGGTGCGCATTTTCATAATGCCTGCCATAACCTCAACATTGCCCTTTCTGTCCTTGAGGGCGGTAACGGTGGCTGTTTTTCCCATGTCGGCAACAAGCACCTCGTCACCGATTTTAAGCTCACGGGGAAGCACATAGTTTTCGTCCTCAATGACGGCGGCTACAACGGGGTTAGTGATGTCATCAAAGTTTGCAAAGCCTTTTTTCATCATCTGCTTTGCCCTGCGGAGCATTTCAGCCTTGTCGGCGCTCTTGTCGCTCTGCTTTTTAAGCTCCTCAAGCTCCTGAGTAAGTGCCATTGCGGAGCGTTTTGCCTGCTCAACAATTTTGAGTGCCTGGCTCTGTGCCTTTTCAAGCTCATCCTTGCGCAGCTTTTCAATGCCATCCTTAAGCTTCTGTGCCTCTGCCTTTTCTCTTTCGGCCTCAGCCTTGAGATTATCGGCTATCTCCTTCTGCTTTTCAAATTCCTGTCGGCTGAGCTCAAGGTTGTGAAGCACATTTTCAAACTGTGTGCTCTCCTTTGAAACAAGCTCCTTGGCTCTGTCAATCACACCGGACTCCATGCCCAGACGAAGAGAAATAGCAAAAGCATTGGAGCGTCCGGGTGTACCGATTAAAAGGCGGTAGGTAGGCTTGAGTGACTCAACATCAAACTCACAGCTGCCGTTTTCAATACGCGGAGTCTCAAGGGCATACGCCTTAAGCTCGGCATAGTGAGTTGTGGCGGCAATTTTTGCGCCCTTTTCATGAAGCTTTTCAAGTATCGATATAGCAAGTGCCGCACCTTCAATGGGGTCAGTACCTGCACCGAGCTCGTCAATCAGCACAAGACTTTTTTCATCAGCCTTTTCCATGATGTCAATGATATTGACCATGTGTGAGGAGAAGGTGGAAAGGCTCTGCTCAATGCTCTGCTCGTCACCGATATCGGCAAGAATGCTGTCGAAAACGGAGATTTCACTCTGATCTCTGACAGGAAGCATAAGACCGCACATCGCCATCAGAGAAAGAAGTCCCACGGTTTTTATTGAAACGGTTTTACCGCCCGTGTTGGGACCTGTGATAACAAGGGTATCAAAATCCTTACCCAGAGAAATATCCGTGGCAACAACCTTTTTAGGGTCAATCAGAGGGTGACGTGCACTTTTTAAATTGATGATGCCCTTATCGTTGACAATGGGCATGGTGGCTTTCATTTCATAGGCAAGCTTTGCCTTAGCAAAAATAAGGTTAAGCTCAACGGCACATTCATATGAGTGCTTGATTCCCTGATAGAATGAGCCTGCTTCTACGGAAAGCTCAAAAAGAATACGCTCGATTTCTTCCCTTTCCTTACCCTGAAGCACCTTGATTTCGTTATTTGCTTCAACTACAGCGGCAGGCTCAATGAAAACCGTTGCGCCGCTTGATGATGTATCGTGAACAAGACCGTTGATGTCACCTCTGTGCTCAATTTTTACAGGCACAACATATCTGCCGTTACGCATGGTGACAATGTTTTCACGCAGAAACTTCTGAAAATGAGGTGAACGGGTCATTTTATCAAGGCTGTCCCTTACCTTTGAGGAGGCAACGCGTATTTTTCTTCTTATATCATAAAGAGCAGAAGAAGCGTTATCACTCATTTCATCCTCGCTGATAATTGCTGAAGTGATTTTATCTTCGAGATATTTATTAGGTGAAAGTGTGTAAAAATATGTATCAATTGAGGTTGTGATTCCGCTGTTACGGCTTTTCCATTCATTGAGTGAACGGATTACGCGAAGCACCTCCGCAATGTCAAGAAGCTCTCTCATATTAAGCACGCTTCCCGCATTTGCACGGGACAGGGAGTTATTGACATTTTTAAGTCCGCCAAAGGAGGGCGCACCGAATTTTGCCATAAGCATATATGCGTCATCGGTCTGCTGTAAAAGCACCCTTGCAAGGTCAATATTATGCTCGGGCTCAAGCTGTTGAGCCATTTCCCTTGCATCGGCACAGCCTGTAAAATCGGCAAGGCGTGCAAGTATTTTGTCAAGCTCAAGAGCTTTGTAATGTTTGTTCATGGTTTCACCTCTTTTAAATGAATTTTCATTAGTCAGTAGTCATTGCTGCGACTGACGGCGCAATAGAAATACAGAAGACAGAATGAAGCTTAAAATTCTTCGCGATGCTCAGGATTACACGGTGAATAACGTAAAATGAAAAGCGGTTTTTGACAAAACCTTCATCAGAACTCTGTCATCTTTTTATAAAAATCGAGTGTCTTGTATCGCTTACCTGTAACGGAAAGCAGATATTTTTCCGCGGCGGCGGAAAGCTCAAGCATTCCCTCTGCAGGCAGGCTGAAGCTGAAAATCTTTCCTGCGTCGCTTAAGCAGATGTGCCTTATAGCTCTGAGTGTGCCGCAGGAGATTTCCCTGACCTTTTGCGCAGGACGGCACTTACTGCAGAAAATTTCACCCGAAAAGACATCAAAAAACATCCTTTCATCCTCAAAGGCACCGCACTTGCTGCAGCCTACAATCTGTGGCATATAGCCCGAAAGAGTGAGCATTCTCAATTCCGCAACCGCCTTGATAAGATTCCTGTCCTTTTCACCCACGCAAAGCAGATGAAGGCTGTTGAGAAGCAAGGAAAGAAACTCCCCTGCCTCTTCTTCTCTAGGCGCAAGCTCACTTGTCAGCTCTGCAAGATACTGGGCAAGGGAAAGAGTCACGATGTCGTTTCTCAAGGAGAAAAAGACATTTTTAGGCGTTGCTTCCTTTATATAGCAAGTGCCTTTTTTAGTTTTTTCAAGGGAAAAATCGGAATAGCAAAGCAAATCCGTGGAGGAAACATTTTTATTTTTGGGGCTTCGCCCTCCGTTGACAAAGGCATTTATAACCCCCGACTCCTTTGTCAGCAGAGTTATCAGCTTGTCCTGCATGGCGGCATTTTTTTCACGAATTACTATACCGTCCGTTCTGATTGTCATATTTGTAATCCTCTCCGTTGGGACAATCGGGATGGATTTCCTGCGCGATTTCGTAATCGGTCAGCTCATAGTCCTCGACATTTCTTTCTGCCTTGCGGTATCTGAGATAGTCGGAAACCTTTCCCGTGCGGATGAATTTATCCCATAAAGCTTTTTTGTTCATAGTCTGTCACCTCAACTGCAAATTGAAAAGATTGCTTCTTTTCACATCTTTATCTTTTGCAGAAAAGGCAGTAAGTAAACAGCTGAAAATCAATTCTGTGTTACTGACAAAAATCAGCACCTGTTTTTGTGCAGAATTTTTTTTAATCAAGTCCGAAATTGTGAATAAGTCCCTCGCGGTTACGCCAGTCCTCCTTAACCTTTACCCAGCATTGGAGGTTGACCTGGCAGGCAAAAAACTTTTCCATATCCTGACGGGCGTAGGTAGAAATACGCTTGAGGGTAGCACCCTTTTTACCGATGATAATGCCCTTGTGGCTTTCCTTTTCACAGTAGATGATTGCCTCGATGTCCATGAGGTCGCGGTCGCTTCTCTCGCGCATTTTTTCAATGGAAACCGCAACACCGTGAGGTATCTCCTTATCAAGAAGGCGGAGCATTTTTTCACGGATAATTTCAGAAGCAAGGACTCTTTCGGGCTGGTCGGTGAGAGTGTCCTCAGGGAAAAAATGCTCTGAGGGGAAGGCAAGCTTTTCCATTTCATCGACGAGAATATCAATGCCGTCATTTTTTACCGCAGAAACGGGCACAACACATTCAAAGCCGTGTAAGGCTGAAAGCTCTGCGATTCTGCTGATGATGAGAGCCTTATCGTTAAGGGTGTCAATTTTATTTATAGCAAGAATTGCGGGAATGTTGCTTCTTTTGATTTTATTGAGCAGCTCAAGCTCACTTTCGGTAAGCTCACCTGCAGGCTCAACCACAAAAAGACAGGCATCAACGCCGGAAATACTGTCACCGACTGCCTTAATCATTTTTTCACCGAGCTTTGTCCTGGGCTTGTGGAAGCCGGGAGTGTCAGTGAAAACAAGCTGAGTTTCACCCCTTGTGAGCACACCCATAATTCTTGTTCGGGTGGTCTGGGGCTTATCAGAAACAATGGCAATTTTCTGTCCGAGAACCTTGTTGAGTATTGATGATTTTCCTACATTGGGCTTGCCGACGATGGCAATAAAAGCAGTTTTTGTCATTTTGTTCTCCTTTAGTAAGCACCTGTTTTATCAAAAAGAATAAAGCTTGTGCTGTTCTTTTTCACCGTTCTCATGTATTTGCGGGAATATTCGCTGAAATCTATTACAGGGACGAAGGTCTTTTCCTCATAATTCTTTCCGATTGAAGAGAAAAGCTCAAGCATCTGCACAAAATCGGTTTTCTTGTCAAGCTGATAATCCTCGGGACGGATAAGGGTGTCTGCCGCAATTCCGTCAAAGGAGGCGCTGCTGATGCTGCCAGAAAAAAGCTTTTTGTTGCCGTTGAGAGCATCGGTTGCACTCTGGGCGATAATCAGGAACTTATCCTCGTCAAGAGATTTCTTCACATCGGAAATAAAGGTGCGAAGAGCATCATTTTTGTTTTTGAAGCCTTTCACTCCCGGGTAGGTTGCACCGTCGGTGTTTCCGCTGTCGGGGAAGTGACACTTTTCAAGAATAAAGCCGTCAATATTGAACCCCTGAAGCTCTTTTATAATATCGATAAGATAAGCCTGTGCTGCCTTTGAGCAGGGATTGAGCCAGGTTTTTCCGTCATCACCCATTGCAGCGTCAATCCAGTTAACATCAGTGTTCATGTATTTGACCGCAAGGGCGGGGCTGTTTGCGGGAATTGTGTTGTCAAGGAAGCAGTAAATTCTTGCCGCAACCGCCATGTTTTCCTTTTTGAAAATACTCATTGCCTCACGGACGGTGTTGTTATCAAAAACAGCACACCTTGCATTGATTGCATGGGTGTTAAGTGAGCTGTAACAAAGCTTACCGCTTTCTGTTTTAAAGTCAATGACAACGCCGTTGCAATCCTTTTTTTCAGCCTTGCGGATAAAGGACCTGATGTAAGCGGTGTCGCCGAGTCGGTCATAGGGCATGTAAAGAGCTCGGAAGCCTTCACTCTTGAGAATCGACTCAGCCTCCTGCTGAAGCTGACCGACAGACTGTGAGCCGTCATTTTCAGCGGGGGTTTTATAAGAAATGTCAAGCAGAAGCCTTACGGAAAAGAAGGAGAAAAGAACAAGCATGAGTGAAGCAAGAACATATACGCTCTTTTTTGTGTGCTCTGACTTGAAGCGAAGATGAATACGCCTTTTAAGAGGAATGTTACCCGCAGGGTACTCCTTTGAAAAGGTGTAGTAGCTGTTTCTTACTCTGGGATTGCTTGTTTTGTAAGGGCTTCTTGCTTTTGCGAAGAATTTTTTCTTGTTCATCGTAAGCGTGCCTTTCTTAAAAAGTTAACGTTAAGAAGGTAAATCAAAAGTATTTTGCTGCCTTTGCACGAAGCTCTGTTATTGTCTTTTCAGGGTCAGCGCTGCCGAAGATTGCAGAGCCTGCAACAAGGACATTTGCGCCTGCCTTTGCGGCAGTTTCAACGGTGTCAAGGGAAATTCCGCCGTCAACCTGAATATCCATTTCAATGCCTCTTGAAGCGCACTCCTTACGAAGGGCAACGATTTTATCCATCATGTCTCCCATGAAGGACTGTCCGCCGAAGCCGGGCTCAACTGTCATAACAAGAACCATACCAAGCTTTTCAAGGTAGGGATAAACTGTCTCAATGGGAGTGCCGGGCTTTACGGCAAGGGCTGCAATTTTGCCGTTTTCACGGATGAGGTCAATTGTTTCCCCGACGGGTGAATCACTTTCAACGTGGAAGCAGATAAGGTCTGCACCTGCGCTGATGAAATCGGGAATATACTTTTTGGGGTCACTTATCATGAGGTGACAGTCAAAAACAAGGTCGGAGCATTTGCGAAGGCACTTGACAAGGGGCGCACCGAGAGTTATATTGGGCACAAAGTGGCCGTCCATAACATCAATGTGAAGCCAGTCAGCTCCGCATTTTTTCATATTTTCAAACTCCTCGCCCATTTTTGAATAGTCACAGGAAAGAATTGACGGTGAAATTTTAATCATGATTATTACCTCTCTTATTCTATAAATATCAGATGATATAATTTTTCATTTTATTATACCAATTAGCGGCTCAAAAATCAATACAATCACCCATTAAACCTGTCGCGAAAACAAAAATTACCTTTTTGTTTAACATATATTTACAAAAAGGAATCTCTATTGTATTATAATAGTAATGGCTTTAATTTTGTTGCCGCCGCGGCAACACATATATGAGAGAAAAGGAAGTAAAAAACATGAGTTTAAAGTATTACATGCAAAGAGCACTTGCTGCACCCGAAGAGGGTGACAGAATTGAATACTTCAATCTGAAGGCAAGAGTTTCGGGCAATGTTCTTGTAAACGCTCAAAGAACAATCCCCACCCCCACCTATGTTTACGAGGCAGATATCACAAAATTCTACGAGGAATTCAAAAAGCTCAAGGCAGAAAGTGATTATCAGCTTTCCTTCAACACGCTTATGATGAAGCTGTTGGCTGAAGGTCTCAAGGTTGCTCCCAGACTCAACGCTCACCTTGAGTACAACCATACCGCCTCCTGCGGAAGACTCATCATCAAAAAGCATATTGACGTTGCTATGCCCATTTTTATGGATGACGGTGCAACCTTCCCTGTAAAGGTACGCGGAATTGAGGACAAGAGCCTGAGAGAAATCTCTGACCAGATTGCCGACATTATGGAAAAGCTTAAAAAAACTGATGTAGACCAGGTTCTCTTTGACCTTATTCAGCAGAGAATGGTAGGCTTCGTATTGAAGGGCAAAGTAGTTTCCACTATTGCACAGATTGCATCGGGATTTGTAGGAAAATACAGCGTTACAAGTGTCGCCGACCTTTTCAAGAAAAAGAACAGAAACCCTGAAGGACTCGGCATGTACGACCTTAACGAAGGTACCGTCTGCTTTACAAACACAGGTACACTCTGCCCCGAGCTTACAGGTCATATCTCCTACGGCCCCCTGCTTTATCCTCAGGTTTTCCTCTTCGGTATCAGCAGCATCAAGGATGTTGACTACCCCGTCAGAAACGAAAAGGGCGAGGTTGATATTGCCACAAAGAAAATGCTCCCCATGACCTTTGCCTTCGACCACAGAATCGGCGGCTTCGGTGACGTTATCCCCCTGATTAAAAAATTCGAGGAGGTTTTCGCAGACCCCTCAGTTATCCGCAACTGGTAAAAACGATTTTAAATTCAGAACACAAAGAGGACAGGTTCAACGCTTGCCCTCTTTTTTATTTTGCCGCACCCCTGCCCTTTTCTTCGCCCCGAAGCTGTACATCAGTACCGCGAGAGGGCAAAAAAAGATCTGAACAAAGCCGAAAGAGGACAGACTCGATGTCCGTCCTCTGTTCATTTTCATTAAAGCACAAGCTTTCCCGATATGTTGTTTACAGTACAACCTTGCATGGAAGTTAACAGAATGACGAGAAATGTGCAAGAAGGCCTTTTC
>JAZRTS010000164.1:0-15703 GCA_045652135.1 Eubacteriales bacterium
CACGCAAACGCAGTTTGCGTGTCGTCTGCCTCGGGCAAAGGGGTGCGCACCGCAAGGCGGCGCATAAAAAAGAGCCTTGGAAAATCCAAAGCTCTTTTTGTAATCAAATCAGATTATTTGCTTGCTTCTTCAATTGCAACAGCACAAGCAACTGTCATACCAACCATGGGGTTGTTACCTGCGCCGATGAGACCCATCATTTCAACGTGTGCGGGAACGGAGGAAGAACCTGCGAACTGCGCATCACCGTGCATACGTCCCATAGAGTCTGTAAGACCGTAGGAAGCAGGGCCTGCAGCCATGTTATCGGGGTGAAGTGTTCTGCCTGTACCGCCGCCGGATGCAACAGAGAAGTACTTCTTATCGTTTTCGATAGCCCACTTCTTGTATGTGCCTGCAACGAGGTGCTGGAATCTTGTGGGGTTAGTTGAGTTACCTGTGATGGAAACGTCAACAGCTTCCTTCTTCATGATTGCAACGCCTTCGAGAACGTCGTTAGCGCCGTAGCATCTTACCTTGGAGCGTTCGCCGTCGGAGTAAGCGATAGTGCGCTTAACTGTAAGCTCATCAGAGTAGAAATCATAATCTGTTTCAACATATGTGAAGCCGTTGATTCTGGAGATGATATAAGCGGCATCCTTGCCAAGACCGTTAAGAATAACCTGGAGGGGTTCTTTTCTTACCTTGTTTGCACTTCTTGCGATACCGATAGCACCTTCAGCAGCCGCAAATGACTCGTGACCTGCCAAGAAGCAGAAGCACTTTGTTTCTTCACGGAGAAGCATTGCGCCGAGGTTACCGTGGCCGAGACCAACCTTACGGTTAGCGGCAACAGAGCCGGGGATGCAGAATGCCTGAAGACCGATACCGATAGCTTCAGCAGCATCAGCCGCATTTGTTACTCCCTTTTTGATTGCAACTGCGCAACCGAGTGTATAAGCCCAAACAGCGTTTTCAAATGCGATGGGCTGAACGCCTTTAACGATATCTTCAACGTTGATACCCTTTGCAAGGCAGATGTCTCTTGCTTCTTCAAGATCCTTAATGCCGTATTCAGCCATGCAAGCTTCGATTCCGGCGATTCTTCTTTCATATCCTTCAAATCTTATCATTTGTCTGCCCTCCATTACTGCTTTCTGGGGTTGATGTATTTAGCCGCACCGTCGTATCTGCCGTAAGTCTTAATGTTCTTTTCATAAGCTTCAGCGGCATCTGTACCGTTGGATATAGCTTCCATCATCTTGCCGAGGTGAACGAACTTGTATCCGCAAACCTCATCATTTGCGTCAAGTGCGAGGGAAAGTATATAGCCTTCTGCCATTTCGAGGTAACGAACGCCCTTTTCCTTTGTAGCGAAGATCGTACCTACCTGTGAACGAAGTCCCTTACCGAGGTCTTCAAGAGAAGCACCAACGGGAAGACCGTTTTCGGAGAAAGCTGTCTGTGATCTACCGTAAACGAGCTGCTTGAAGATCTCGCGCATAGCAACGTTGATAGCATCGCAAACAAGGTCAGTGTTAAGAGCTTCGAGAAGTGTCTTGCCCTGGAGAATTTCAGCAGCCATAGCCGCAGAGTGTGTCATACCTGAGCAACCGAGTGTTTCAACGAGAGCTTCCTCAATGATACCTTCTTTTACATTAAGTGTAAGCTTACATGTACCCTGCTGGGGAGCGCACCAGCCGATACCGTGGGAAAGACCGGAAATATCCTTGATCTCATAAACCTTTACCCATTTGCCTTCTTCGGGAATGGGAGCAGGACCGTGGTGGGGGCCTTTAGCGACCTTACACATATGCTGTACTTCATTTGAATACTGTAATTCAGCCATTTTATATATCTCCTTTTAAGATGATTATTTTACGATCTCACCGTAGCATGTGCCGAAAGCGCATGCAGCATTTGATTCATCTGTGTCGATGTGCATTGCAAGTGCAAACTTGGGGCTTACACGAACAACTGTGTCACCGAATATCGTTGTACGCTCGGAATCAACCTTAACGCTTACGATCTGCTTGTCCTCAACACCGAGAGCTGCAGCATCTTCGGGTGTCATGTGGATGTGACGCTTTGCGATGATAACGCCTTCATTAAGCTCAACCTCGCCGCAGGGGCCTACAAGCTTAACACCGGGTGTGCCCGCAACGTCACCGCTTTCCTTAACGGGAGCTGTAACGCCGAGTGTACGAGCGTCTGTGAAAGAAATTTCAACCTGGGAAGCAGGTCTTTCAGGACCGAGGATGATTACGTTGGGAATATCCTTCTTGGGGCCTGAAACAGTTACTCTTTCTTCGCAAGCGAACTGGCCGGGCTGGCTCAAGTCCTTCTTGTGTGTAAGTGTTGCACCCTTACCGAAAAGGATCTCAACGTGTTCTCTTGTAAGATGAACGTGGCGTGCAGATGTTTCTACTAAAATTTTGTTTGCCATTGATCTATCTCCTTATTATTTATTAACTTTGAGTATTATACAACAAAATAATGAAAATGTAAATATAAAAATGCAAAATTTTCTTATACTTCTAAAATTGTTTTCAAAAGATGTCAAAGAGAGTGAAAAAATGATATACCGTTTAACCGTTTACGCTATAACAAATTAATGCGCAGTGTGGCAATTTATACAAAAAATAATGTTAAATTTTGTCCGATTTCACAACTTGTGAATTGACAGCGAATTCAGTTTATGGTATAATTAAATTACGGAGCAAGAGTTCAGAGCTGCTTGAAAACAAAATTGATAAAGAAGGGAAGATCATTATGAAGAAGTTATTGTCAGTTATTATTTGTTTTGCTGTGCTTGCATCTTCGCTTGCACTTTTTCCCTCGGCTGCTGCCGAATTTACAATGAACGATGCAAAGACTCTTATTGACCTGCTCGCCGAGCACGCACAGATACTTTGGTACGGAGAAACAGGCGGTCTTTACAAATCTGAAAATGTTTCTCATGAAATCGGAGTTAAAATAACAAAGTATCTGTATGGGGATAAGTATCAGATAGAAAATTATCCCGAAGGTACTTTTTCCAACAACATTTTCTATCCTCTTGAAGAATACAAATCCCCCGAATATTGGAAAGAAAGATTTGGAACATTTCTTACTTCCGAATATATAGAGGAGAATTTTGAAGAAATATTCAGAGAAGGTGTGATTTACTGCGACGGCGAAATGTTTATAAGAACGGGCGCTGTTGTACAATCACATATATCGGGCGAAGCAACGTTTGAGGATTTTGACGATAAGAAGCTCACCGTAAACGGTGATACGGCACAGCTGACTTGCCTTTACGAGCTGCCGTTTGATCAAGGCTATCAAAAAATTACATTTGAATTCAAATATACAGATGACACTTGGAAAATATCGGGCGGTACTGCAACTAATACATATTTCGGTATTGCACCGAATGCGAACACCGCTGATGCGGCTCCGTTTATCATTTTGTGCTTGCTTGTATCTTTCCTCGGTATAGCATCCGTGTCGTTCAAACGCAGATTTTTAAACGCTTGATAAACCTAAAAAATCGGTGGAAAATTCCACCGATTTTTTAATTGATTCATAATTGAAATTTTATTTTTCGTAAAACGCTTTCGTTGCCTTGTGCATATTGTAAACGTCTGCTTTTGAAACAACTTCATACGGTGCGTGCATTGAAATTACGGGAACGCCTGCATCGATCGTGTCGATGTTTCTTTCGGCAATATACTTTGCGACTGTACCGCCGCCGCCGAAATCCACCTTGCCCATTTCGCACATCTGCCATACAACATTTGCGCTGTCGAAAATACGTGCGATCTTCGCCGTATATTCGCCCGTTGCATCGTTTGTGTCGGATTTTCCTCTTGCGCCCGTGTACTTGCAAAGACCTACGCCGCAACCGACGATAGCCGAGTTGTTCTTCTCGTAAGCGTTTGCAAAATTGGGATCGTACGCGGCGCAAACGTCAGCGGAAAGACACATTGAATTTGCACGCACTGTGCGCTCATTTTTACCGAGCGTTACGCAGATGTCCGTGATGATGTCGTCAAGCAAAGCACCTTTCATACCCGTAGCACCGTTTGAGCCTGTTTCCTCTTTATCCGCAAGCACTGCCATAAGCGTATGAACGGGAGCGTTTACTTCAAACATAGCCGTCAAGGACGGATAAGCGCACACCCTGTCATCGTGACCGTAGGAAGCAATAAGACTTCTGTCAAAGCCGACGTCACGCGCCTTGAGCGCGGGAACTATCTGAAGCTCCGCAGATATAAAATCTTCCTCTGTAATTCCGTACTTTTCGTAGAGAATAGACAGAACATTGAGCTTTATTTTTTCACTTACCGCATCGTCGGGATAGGGAACAGAGCCGAGAAGAATATTGAGCGTTTCGCCGTCAATGCCCTCGTGTAAAAGCTTTGTATACTGCTCCTTTGCCAAGTGTGGGAGAAGATCGTTTATATAGAAAATAGGATCGTTTTCGTCCTCACCTATGCAGATATTGACAGCCTCGCCGTCTTTCTTGGTGATGATGCCGTGAAGCGAAAGCGGTATTGCCGTCCATTGATATTTTTTGATACCGCCGTAATAATGCGTTCTGAAGAATGCCATTCCTCCGTTTTCGTAAAGGGGAACAGCTCTTATATCTATTGCAGGGGAGTCAATGTGTGACGCGCAGATGCGTATGCCGTTTTCAATGTCTTCCGTACCTATCACGAACAAAAATACGCTTCTGTTTCTGTTGATATAGTAGTATTTGTCGCCTGCCTTGACAGCCTTGCCGAAAGCGAATTCCTCAAATCCGTTCAGCTTTGCAAGTCTTACAGCTTCGTCTGCAGCTTCTCTTGCGGTTTTGCCTGTGTCGAGGAATTTTTTATACCCTTCGCAGTAAGCGTATGCAGCATCTGCTTCGCCCGGATATTTTTCATAAGCAGTCAATTTTTTGTACGTCAGCTTTTCGGAAAGGAGCTGACCTTTTGTTTTTTCACTCATTTGTATCTACCTCCATAAGCTTTATATACTTTTCTCTTGCCTCCGATACACGCTTGACGTATGCTTCGGTTTCCGCAAACGGTATATCCGTAAGTCTGCCGTTTTTGGAAAGCGTGTCATCAGACAGCCATTTTCTCACCTGACCGTGCCCGGCATTGTACGCCGCATACACAGTATCCCATATCAGAAATTGATCGTAACAGTACGAAAGGTAATAAACACCGCACTGAATGTTTATTTCGGGATCGGTTATCTTGTCCTTGTTATAAGGTATTCCCGCTTTTCCGCATGCCCATTCAAAGGTGGTGGGCATAAGCTGCATAAGACCGAAAGCGCCTTTGTCAGACTTTGCGTTCGGGTTAAAATCACTTTCTGTTTTTATCACAGCATATACGACGTCTGTCGGTACACTGTACATTTCGGAATATTTTTCAACGTATTCGCTGTATTTTGTCGGGTAATTTGCTTTTTCACGCTTATCAAGCGTCACATCTACAATGTACCCGAGCAAAACAGATGCAACTATAAGAAGTATAGCAATAACGCTTCTTTTTACAGCATCAGCCATTTGTTTCTCCTTTTATAATATCAACGATATTTTTTACAGATGATTCAAGTGCATTTATGTCAGAATTATTTTCAATCACATAAGTGCATTTTTCCTTGAAATATTCTTTCGAATACTGATTGACAAGCCTTTTTTCAGCCGCTTTGCGGCTGATTCCGTCACGCTCTGTTATTCTTTTAATAAGCGTTTCGTATTCACCCGTTACGGCGAGAGTTATATCACATTCCTTGTCAAATCCGCTTTCAAAAAGCTGGGAAGCATCGACCATAACTGTGTCAAAGCCTTTGCTTTTGTATTCTTTTATCATTTCGCGTGAGCGTGCAAGAATGTGAAAGTGAGCAATTTTATTTAAGCGATTAAGTTTTTCTTTTGAAGAAAAAACGATTTTAGCAAGCGCAGGACGGTATATTCCGCCTTGCCAATCTGTTATTTCGATTCCGAATGCCCTCACAAGCTCACACACGAGAGTTGAATTTTTGCAAAGCATCGAGTGGTATATTTCGTCTGTATTTACACAAGGTATTCCGTGCTTTTCGAAAATCTTGCACACGGTGCTTTTGCCTGCGCCGCTTTGCCCTGTGATGCCTATTATCTTCATATTACACCTTTATTATCTGAAATCCTGCCGCACGCATCAGTCTGTTAAGCACGGCAAGTCCGACACCGTCGGAGTCGGGAATAACGGAGTATACCTCGGATGCCGTTGAGCAGTTGTAATCACGCAAATACGCAAACAACACGTTGGCTTGCTTTATCGGCGAACGGTCAAGATATTTTACGTTTTCGCCGAATACCTTGTCACGGCTGTCGGTATAGCAGAGAATTCCCGTTTTGGGGTCGTTTTCAAGCTTTTTCTTGAAAAACTCAACTACTTTGCTTTCTTCGCCTTCAACGAGATACACGGGGATGTCGGGGGCATAGTGTTTATACATCATTCCGGGGGATTCGGCCTTTTCTCCCGCTTTCAGCTTTTCAAGTATTGCAGACGATATCGCCACGTTTTCGCATACAGCCTTGAGCATTTCAACGTCTACCGCACCCGGACGTAAAAGCAGGATGCTGTTTTCATCGACCTTTACAACGGTTGATTCAAGTCCTATTTCAGATGCTCCGCCGTCAATTATCATATCGGCTTTACCCGAAAGGTCCTCAATTACGTGCGATGCCTCCGTAGGGGATGGCTTTCCGGATGTGTTTGCTGACGGTGCGGCTATGGCAACGCCTGCGCGCTCTATGAGCGCCCTTGCGATTTTATTCGACGGTATTCTTATCGCCACCGTGTTAAGCCCCCCTGTGACCGTGTCGGGAACGGTATTCTTTTTGGGCAGAATTACCGTCAGAGGACCGGGTGAAAAAGCGCCTGTCAGCTTATAATAAAGCTCATTTGTGTATGCGTATTTTTCCGCATCCTCCGCTTTTGCAATGTGTATTATCAAAGGATTGTCAGAAGGACGCCCCTTAGCCTTATATATTTTTTCGGCAACATCTGCACGCTCGGCATCAGCCCCAAGACCGTAAACGGTTTCGGTGGGAAATGCGACGAGTCCACCGTTTTTTATTATATCGGCGGCTTTTTCGATCATCTGCGTATCGATGTTGTCGGGGTTTATCTTTGCAAGTAAGGTGTTCATTATGATTTTAGCTTTTCGGCTGTATCGACGTTGATGATGTAATCAATCATTTCCGATATATTTCCGTTCAAGAAGCTTTCAAGCGTGTATGAGGTATATCCGACTCTGTGGTCCGTAACGCGTCCCTGCGGATAGTTATACGTTCTTATGCGCTCGCTTCTGTCGCCCGTGCCGACCTGACTTTTCCTTTCGTTTGCAATTTTATCGTGCTGTTCCTGTGTTTTCATATCGTAAAGCTTCGCACGCAAAAGCTTCATCGCCTTGTCCTTATTTTTGAACTGGCTTCGCTCGTCCTGACATTCTATGACGATGCCTGTGGGTTTGTGGTAAAGCCTTATTGCGGATTCGGTTTTGTTTATGTGCTGACCGCCTGCACCGCTGCTCTTACACGTTTCAAATTTAATGTCTGCGGGGTTTATTTCTATTTCAACATCTTCAGCCTCGGGCAATACCGCAACCGTAACTGTAGAGGTGTGAATTCTGCCCTGCGCTTCTGTTTCGGGTACACGCTGAACACGGTGAACGCCCGATTCGAATTTCAGCTTTGAATATGCGCCGTCACCCATAACGGTGAACGATACTTCCTTAAAACCGCCGAGCCCCGTTTCGTTGACACTCAAAAGCTCCGTTTTCCAGCCTACGGATTCAGCGTACATCGTGTACATTCTGTACAAAACGTAGGAAAAGAGTGCCGCTTCGTCACCGCCTGCGCCTGCACGAATTTCGATAACGACGTTTTTATCGTCATTTTCGTCACGTGGTAAAAGCAGTATTTTAAGCTCATTTGTGCATTTTTCAATGCCTTCCTTCGCCTCTGCCAGCTCCTCTTGCGCCAAGGCCTTCATTTCTTCATCGGGCTTGTCAGACAAAAGCTCCTCTGCGTCTTTCTGCATTTTGACAAATCCCTTATACTCACGGTACTTTTCAATGATGGGTGAAAGCCGCTTGTATTCTTTCATCAAGGCGGTGTATTTTGTCTGGTCTGCAATTATCTCGCTGTCGGAGAGATCTTTTTCTATTGTAATAAATTTTTCTTCCGCTTCTTTGAGCTTATCAAGCATTGTGACAATCCTCCGACTTTTCTATTTTTTTTATGTTCTTTTCAAGCTTTACACGGGCAACGGTAACGTCGTGACCGCAGGTTTCGCACGCTATCCTTATGTCCGAGCCGACACGGAGCACGCGGAAGGTTTTTCCTCCGCACGGGTGTTGTTTTTTCATCGTGAGTATATCGCCCACGTCAATTTTCGGTATTTCCATTTATATCCCTCAAGCCGTTTTTATCTTTACAATTATATCATACCGATAAAATTAAATCAATAGAAGTTTTGTATATTTTTAAAAATATGAAAATGCTTCATCTATCCGTCGAGTATTGACGAAAAAATACACACACAGAACAAAAAGAGGGAAATGTTTGCGCCCGTTTTGAAAAGCAAATACACCGAAAACTGCCACAGTATAAAAAGCGTAACTGACGAAAGAATATTACAAAGCGTCTCATATTTTTCCGAAAATCGCATCATCAGCAGAGCGTGAAGCGTTCTGCCGCCGTCAAGAGCGCAAACGGGAAGTCCGTTTAACAATGCGTAAATGAGGTTATAAATGCCGAAGCTGTGATGAGGAAATAAAGCGAAAAATAAAAGATTACACACGATACCGCCCGATGAAATTACGGCATCGTCACGATATGATGTGATGCCGTTCATTTTTATGTCAGCTCCGCCGACGGTCACGGTGACGGATGTAATTTTTACTTTACGAATTATTGCGGCTGCGATGTGTCCAAGCTCGTGTAAAAATGATGCCGAAAGCATAAAAAACACATCAGCCGTTTTATACGTAAGGGAAAAAATAATAAGCGTCACAGCTGTTATGACGCTTATTTTTATATTCCTTGAAAGGTATATATACAATTTGCCTCCAAAAGGGTGAATTTTATATGTATATCCTTTTTACTCTTTTGCTGACGGCGCACATACATTCGTAGGGAATAGTGCCTATATGCTCTGCATATTCGGCGGCATCGTCAAAAACGACAGCCTCGTCACCGACATTCGGCTTTTCATCCATATCGGTTATGTCAACCATAAAATGATCCATACACACACGTCCGATAACACGGACACGGCAGCCGTTTATTTTGATATATGCGCCTGTAAAGCGGCGTGAAATGCCGTCGCCGTAGCCGCAGGCAACGGTTGCAACGGTCATTCTTTTATCAGCCCTGAAGTCACCGCCGTACGATACGGCGTCACCTTGCTCAAGCTCATGTATGTGGACAACGGTCGATACGAATTTCATAACGGGTGCAAGACCGTCACCGCTTATCTCATCTGACGGCGGAAAGCCGTAAAGCACTATGCCTGCGCGTGCCATACCTATGAGTGACGAGGGCAGGTCAAGTATCGCACCGCTGTTTGCACAGTGGTAAACGAGAGCTTTATCCGTTAAAGATGATATAAGATTTTTGGCTTTTTCGAATTTTTCAAGCTGGTGAGAGCATTCCGTTTTGTCACGTTCATCTGCGCGTGCAAAATGTGTAAATACACCCTCAACTTCAAATTTAGGGTTGCTTATGACATAGCTTATACCGTCTTCATCATCACAGCCGAAGCCAAGACGGTTCATTCCCGTTTCTATTTTTATGTGAACACGAAGCTTTTTGCCGTCAGGGATGCACGCCGACAAAAGCTGTGCATATTCCGCTGAATATACCGTCTGTATGATATTTTCGTTGGTTACGTAAGAAATATCATCGGGATTTGTGTAGCTTAATATCAGAATGTCGCCGTCTGTGTGCGTGCGTGCCTCAAGCGCTTCGTCAAGAGAGGATACGGCGAAATGCTCAGCGCCAGCATCTGACAGTATTTTTATACATTCGCCCCCGTGACCGTAGCAATCAGCCTTGACAACGCACATGAGCGCAACGCTTTCGGGAAGCTTTGATTTTATGAAATTAAAATTTGAAACAAGAGCCTTTGAGTCAATTTGTAGATACGTCCGTGGTTTGAGCATCAGTATTTTTTCCGTTCCATTCATCAAATGTTATGACTGTACCGCCCGACTTCATCATAAGGGGCGAATTAGTTTCTTTGTCAAAATATATCTCACATTCACCGTTTGTGAGCTTTACTGCTTTTTCACCGTTTAAATTCTGTGAGCTTACCGTGAAATCTCCCGCACATTCAAGAAGTCTGTGCCAGCGGTATACGCCGCCCTCTGATGATGTCGGAAGATCCTCTATTCCAAGCTCAATACTCATATCGTTATAGATAAGATAGCTGTCCTCGCCTTCAAAACTGTAACCCATTCCCCAAAGTACCGACGGGGCGGCAAATACCATATCTACCGTACCTTCGGCATCTTTTGTGACACGCACGGTGTATGATGCGCCGTCTTCTTCAATGGTTACGTTTGCGGTATATTCATCTTTGAATGATGAAATATAATCATCGGGGCTTTCCGTTTTACCGCATCCCGTTATGAGTACGGATAATATAAGCAAGACAGTAAACAGTGTTTTTTTCATAGATTTGCACTCCTTTAACCTTTTTATGGTTAAATTTATGCAACTGTAATCGTTTTAATGCCTGAGTGTATCTATAATAACCGTGTTTTTGTTGTGATATTTCATTATTTTAAGCGTTTTTTTAGTCGCTTCAAAATATAAAACGGTCTTCTTTTCTCCGTCATCTGAAATCATCGCGTAAAGGTCTGGCGTCGGCTCGGAAAGACTTATACAGGATGGGAAAACAACGTCGCCCTTATTTACCGTAACATCGGTGTGAGGAACGATATTGTCAAGCTCGGAAAGTGTGACCTGATAATATTTCTTGCACTTTTTCGCGCCGAAGACCTTTTCCATTGTAAGCACACCGCGTTCAATGGTGTATCTGTACTCTATCTGAAAATAGATAAAAAGATACTTGAACAAAATTAGGCAAAGCATAAACATAACGGGAGTAAAGTAAATAAGCATTTTAACGGCAACACACAGAGCGCACAAAAGAATTGATGCAAGCACGGCGCCGACTGTGTACATTATCCTCTGCAGTCTGTACTTTCCCTCTACCTTTTTTTCGACTGTATATGTTATACTGTTGAAGGATGAATCGTCCATAATTAAGCCTCCTTGATAGACTTTGTTTATTCTATCACATATTTTGCTAAATTTCAATAGCACATCATCGGTATTGACAAAAAAATTAAAAGGGTATATAATTGCAGAAAAGGAGTGAGAAATTTGAAGATAATCGATATAATAAATGCAAATATTGCAAAGGATGCGCCCACTATGTCATTTGAGGTATTTCCGCCGAAAACGTCTGATTCAATAGATACGGTGATGAATGCAACGTCGGAAATTGCAAAGCTTAATCCCGCTTTTATGAGCGTTACATACGGTGCCGGCGGCGGTACGAGCGATTACACGGTATCGGTTGCGGAAAATATAAAAAACTGCGGAATCACACCTATCGTACACCTTACTTGCGTTTCATCAACCGAGGATGCCGTTAAAAATCAGATTGAAAAAATAAAATCCGCAGGAATGAATAATATACTTGCCCTGCGCGGTGATATTCCCACGGGTTGGGAATTTCCCGAAAACGCATCTTACCGCTATGCCTCTGAGCTTATAAGAGAGATAAAAAAACACGGCGACTTTTGCATCGGCGGTGCGTGCTATCCCGAAAAACACCCCGAAGCGAGCACTCTTAAAGAAGATATAAAGCACATTAAAGAAAAGGTCGATGCAGGGTGCGATTTTTTGACTACTCAGATGTTTTTTGACAACAATATCCTTTATAATTACCTTTACAAAATACGGGAGGCAGGCATTACGGTTCCCGTTGTTGCGGGTATAATGCCCGTTACAAATGCAAAGCAGACGGAAAGGATATGCAAAATATCTGGCAATTTTCTGCCGCAACGCTTCAAAGCGATAACAGATAAATTCGGCTCAAATCCCGAATCGATGAAGCAGGCAGGAATCGCTTACGCAACGGACCAGATAATTGACCTGCTTGCAAACGGTGTCAACTGCATACACGTCTACTGTATGAACCGTCCCGAGGTTGCAAGAAAAATAAAGGACAATCTTTCAAGTATACTTAAATGATACCAAGGCAAGCGGATGCGGCGTCCGTTTGCCTTTTATCTTACTTGACAAACAACGGTATGTATGATATAATTTGCGGACGGAAAGTTGTGGAAAGGAGGTAAGGAAAAATAGGACTTATAGGGAATTTATTCGCAAAAAAAAGAAAAAAAGCACTTGTTTTTGTAGATTATGAGCATTGGCACGTTTCAATGTATAAAAATTATTCAAGCCGTCCCGAAATAAAAAAATGGAAAAATGAGCTTGATAAAAAATTCAACATATCCGATATGTTTTTTTTCGGTGATTTTTCAAATCCCGGCATGCGTTATGAAATATCCAAGATAAGAGAAGTTTCAAACAACGTTATAGAAACGCAGAACACGAGCCAGCATTATAAAAAAGATTTTACGGACTTCATTATGCTTGACAGCATATATCAAAGAGCGATGTTTGCAAAGGATATTGATACCTTTATTATTTTTACCGGCGACGGTCATTTTACATCGGTCGTGAAGTTTCTTACAAATACGTGTAAAAAAGAAGTTATCGTTTATGCTGTGAGGGATTGCCTGTCGGGCATGCTTAAAAATGCCGCATCGAAATACGTGGAGATACCTACATCCGAGGAAATTGAAAATATGCGTGTTTCAATGGTCGTAAATTACCTTAAAAAGCAAAAAAATGCGAAAAGCCGAAGATATGTTACGTTCTTATCTGCCATGGAAGCTGTTGCCGCGAGATACGGCGAAGACAAGGAAAATATAAGAGAAACGATGACAAAAATGCTCGACGGCGGTCTTCTGCGTCAAGAAAGAAAATTTCTCCCCGGCGGTAAACAGTTGAAAGCTTTGTATCTGAATGAAGAAAAAATCGAAGTCAGCGGTATAGACATCATCTCTGAGGAAAAACTGATCCCGAATGAAAAAACGCGCAGAGATAACGGCAAGGAAAAATGATGAATGAAAAAACTTTTTTAACGGATACGTCAGAAATACAGTTACCTATGATAACTGTCAATTCCTTGAATGAGATAGTTGATTATAATGAAAGTTGTTTTCCGAATATCGGAAGATCTGATATAGGGCTTGAAATAGAAATAAGACCGCTTGTTAATTCAAAACAGAAAAGCTTTCCGTATACGGCGGTCCTTACTTTGAAGGAAAAAGAATATCTTGCTTGCGTCAGTCTTGCAAATCCGAATTCCGAAGAGTATAAAAATATTTATTTCAGTGATCCGGCATCGGAAAACCCCGATGCGCTTTTGACATCAAGATTTATCATCGAACAGAAGTATACGGAGCTTCACTCAAGAACTTCATTTTTATCTGACCGAGATACGGCTTTCAGAAAACTTCAGAAGCTGACGATGCTTTCCCATATCTCAACGGAAGAAAAAGCAAACGAAGTCAGCCTTGAAAAGATAGTTGAATATACGATCGTAAGCTATCAAAATCGTTTTGAAAAAGCAAAAGGCAAAACGCTTTGCTTTTCCTGCAAGCCATTGGATGTTCCGATTAATGAAAACATTACTTCGTTGACGGTGTCGCTTGTAGCGCTCGGTATGATGCTTTTGGACAAAGAAGCGGATTTTATCGTAAGTGAAACGCCGCTTCAGTACGTATTTGAGCTCGTTTTGAAAAACAAAAGATTTATGGGCGATATATCCGCGTTCGGATTTTCGGGGATGTTTTTATCCCGTATATCGTGCCTTAATTATTGGAATACCGAGCTTGCGTATAATGCTCTGAAGAATGAAACGACGTTCAAAATATTCGTCCCAAAGTCAAGCGCGTCTTACAGATTTTCCGCAGAACAGTATGTTTTCAACGTTATGGCTTATGCAGAGCTTCTCGTTGATGCGTTTACAATGTGAAGCGTTATTCAACGTTCGTTAATGTGCGCTTCGGTGTCCCGTCTTCACAGCTCACATCCGAAGGATGCAGATTTATTTCAGAAATTAATTTACAAAAATCAAGACCTGCTCAAATCATTGTTTGAGCAGGTCTTATTTTATTCTTTTCCGTTCCAGCAGTACGTGCAAAGACGGTCTGCAGGCAGTCCCGTTGCTTCTATCATATCGTCAAGTCTGTGATAGCGCAGTGAAGTGAAGTGAAGCTCATCTTTTATGATCTCTATCATTTTTGCGTATCTTTCGGATTCGGGGTCAGCGTATTCTTCAAGTATTTCACGTGGCGGCTCACCGCCTTCAAGCTCTCTTATAACACGTCTTGTTATAAGCTCCATTTCAGATGTCGAGCGTGAAAAATTAAGATATTTACAGCTGAAAAGTATCGGCGGACAGCCGAGTCTTATGTGTACTTCTTCAGCACCGCTTTCGTAAAGAAATTCCGTTGTTTCGCCGAGCTGTGTACCTCTTACGATGGAATCGTCGATAAGAAGCAGCTTTTTCTTGTCTATAAGGTCGTGAATTGCGATAAGCTTCATTTTTGCGATGAGATTTCGCTTGACCTGATTCGGGGGCATAAATGAACGGGGCCACGTGGGTGTATATTTGATAAAAGGTCTTGCGTAAGGAATTCCGGATTCGCTTGCGTAACCGATTGCGTGGGCAATGCCGGAGTCGGGGATACCTGCAACGATGTCGGGGGCGGCATTATCACGCTTTGATAAAAGCTCACCGCATTTGTAGCGTACCTTTTCAACACTGATACCCTCATATGACGATGACGGATAGCCGTAGTATATCCACAAAAATGTGCATATCTTCATATCCTTTCCCGACTCTGCGAGAGTTTTTACACCGCCTGCGGTCATAACGACTATCTCACCCGGGCCAAGCTCCTTATAGCTTTTATATCCGAGGTTAAGATACGCAAAACTTTCAAAGCTTGCGCAGTAACCGTCAGAGCGCTCACCTATCGATATCGGCGTTCTGCCGAGCTTGTCACGTGCGGCATAAACACCCTTCGGTGTCAGAATAAGCATGCTTATCGAGCCGTCTATTATTTCCTGTGCGTATTTGATTCCGTCGATGAAGTTGTCCTTTTGGTTGATGATGGCGGCAACAAGTTCCGTTGGGTTGATGTCTCCGCTGCGCATTTCAAAAAAGTGTGTTTTGCCTGCGATTATTTCATCAACTATCTTGTTTGCGTTATTTATTTTACCAACGGTGGTTATGGCAAACGTACCGTGATGCGAACGGACAAGAATTGGTTGCGGCTCATAGTCCGAAATGCATCCGATTCCCATTGTACCCTTCATCGAAGTGGATTCCGAGGCGAATTTAGTTCTGAAAGGAGAATTTTCTATATTATGTATTGCCCTGTCGAAGCCTGCCTTTTCATCGTATGTTGCCATACCGGCGCGGCGCGTACCCAAATGCGAATGGTAGTCAGTACCGTAGAAAAGCTCGAAAACACAATCCTCTTTTGAAACTACACCAAAAAAACCGCCCATAAGCTTGCCCTGCCTTTATATAATTTT
>JAZRTS010000165.1:0-33175 GCA_045652135.1 Eubacteriales bacterium
CATACCGCGTCCGACCGACTTAATCTCACGCTTTGAGTAAAATGAAGATACGGGATCCTCATCAAGACCGTTTGCGTATCTGTAGGGTGCCGTGCCAGGCACACCGAGCTTTTTTTCAAGCAGTACAGGTTCGTATTTTGCAAGCTCGCCTATAGTTCTGATCCTCAACGAGTTGAGTTTTTCGCTTGCCGACCTTCCCGCCATCAAAAGCGCTTCAACTGCAAGTGGGTGAACGATATTTTTGAAATTATCTTCCGTTATAACTGTTGTTGCATCGGGCTTTTTGTAGTCAGAACCGAGCTTTGCAAAAACCTTGTTAAACGAAACACCGACAGAAAGTGTAAGCCCCGTTTCTTTTTTTACGGTATTTCTTATTTGATCTGCAATTTTTTCTGCCGTTTTATAATCTTTTTCGCCGAAAAGGTGCATACTTCCCGTGATGTCAAGCCACGATTCGTCGATTCCGAACGGCTCAACAAGGTCTGTATAACGAAGATATATCAAGTTTACTATTTTACTGTATTTCTGATAAAGGCCGTGGTGCGGCGGTACAATAACTATATTCGGACATTTTTTTCTTGCGCTTGCAAGTGTTTCGGCGGTTTTTACACCGTATTTTTTTGCAAGCTCGTTTTTTGCAAGAATTATTCCGTGACGTCTTTCTTCATCCCCGCCGACAGCCATCGGTACATTTTTAAGTTCAGGTTTTAAAACACATTCGACAGAGGCGAAAAAGCCGTTTAAGTCGCAATGCAAAATAAATCTTTTTTCCATAAGTTTATTATATAACATTTTTTTCTGTGTGTCAATAAGTTTATAGACCGTATAATAAAGTAAAATATTTACACAATATTAATTTACTCAAGCGAGGTTTATGATATTATTATAATATTAATTTAAGGAGTAGCTTAATATGGCAAAAAAGAATTCCGCGGTGACAACGGAACAAGATATAAAAATGCTTAAAGGTCCGGACAGGGTGCGTTTGCGTCCCGGTGTTATATTCGGATCTGACGGTCTTTCGGGATGCGAGCATTCGGTTTTTGAAATACTTTCAAACTCAATTGATGAAGCCCGTGAGGGCTTCGGTAACGTAATTTACGTTACCGTTTATAATGACAATTCCATAGAAATAGAGGACTTCGGACGAGGTGTTCCTCTCGGATATAACGAAAAGGAACAGAGATACAACTGGGAGCTTGTATTCTGTGAGCTTTACGCAGGCGGTAAATATGACAATAACTCCGATGAGTCGGCTTATGAGTATTCGCTCGGCTTAAACGGTCTTGGTGCTTGCGCAACACAGTTTTCTTCACAGTTTATGACGGTAAAATCTTATTCAAAGGGCTATGTCAGCTCGATTTCTTTTGAAAGAGGATTTCCCGTAACAGAGCTTGAAGTTCGTGAGCTTTCCAAAAAAGAGAAAAAAACAGGAACGATAATACATTGGAAGCCGGACCTTGATGTTTTTACGGACATCAATATTCCGTTTGAATTTTACGATGACGTTCTGAAAAAGCAGGCTATCGTAAACGCAGGCCTCAAATTCATTTTAAAGGTGCAAAACTCTGAAAACGGATTTGAGGAACGTGAATACCTTTACGAAAAAGGCATTTCCGATTACGTTGAAACGCTCGCAGGAACAACTGCTCTGACCCAGACGGTAAATCTTTCGGGTGAGGGTGTCGGCCGTGACAGAGCAGACAAGGCTGATTACAAGCTTAAATTCGAAATAGCCTTTACATTTTCAAATATCGTAAATCTTACGGAATACTACCACAATTCGAGCTTTCTTGAGCACGGCGGTTCTCCCGATAACGCTGTTAAAAACGGTTTTGTATATGCTATCGATAAATATATAAAATCTATAGGCAAATACAACAAAAACGAAGCGAAAATACAATTTGGCGACATCAAGGATTCGCTTATTATTGTAACCAACAGCTTTTCAACATACACGTCATACGAAAATCAGACAAAAAAGGCTATAACAAACAGCTTTATCCAAGAGTGTATGACGAATTTCATAAAGCAGAATCTCGAAATATTTTTTGCTGAAAACCCTGTAGATGCCGAAAAAATAGCAACACAGGTACTTGTAAACAAAAGAAGCCGCGAGTCAGCGGAGGCAACACGTCTGAATCTCAAAAAGAAGCTTGCCACAACAAATGACATAACGAACAAAATTGAAAAATTCGTTGACTGCCGTTCCAAGGATAAAAACATACGTGAATTATTTATAGTTGAGGGTGATTCAGCTTTGTCGTCTTGTAAGCTTGCAAGACTGCCCGAATTTCAGGCAATAATTCCCGTAAGAGGTAAAACGCTTAACTGTCTTAAAAGCTCTTATGAGAAGATATTTGAAAGCCAGATAATAGTTGACCTTTTAAAAATTCTCGGTTGCGGTGTTGAAATCAAATCAAAGCACAAATCCGATACTGCGGAATTTAATCTTGACAATCTGCGCTGGTCAAAGGTCATTATTTGTACCGATGCCGACGTAGACGGATTCCAGATAAGAACGCTTATCCTCACGATATTCTACCGTCTGCTTCCCTCTTTGATCAAGGCGGGTAAGGTATATATCGCCGAATCTCCCCTTTATCAGATAACCTGCAAGGATGAGATACTGTTTGCTTACAGCGATGCGGATAAGGATGAGATAATCAAAGGTCTGGGAGACAAAAAATACACTCTCCAACGTTCAAAAGGTCTCGGTGAAAACGACGCGGATATGATGCATATGTCAACAATGTCCCCGAAAACAAGGAGACTTATACAGGTATGCCCCACAGACGAAGAGGAAACATATAAGATGTTTGACACACTTCTCGGAGACAATATCGAAGCAAGAAAGGAATTTATATCAACTCACGGTGCTTTTTACATCAAGGATGCCGATATATAAGGTGACAAAATGGCAAGAAAAAAGAAAATAACGGAACCTGAAGAAAATTTTCCTTTGGCTGAAATATCGACACAGCCCATAACGGAAACTATAGAAAAAAACTATATGCCTTACGTTATGAGTGTAATTATTTCCCGTGCAATACCGGAAATAGACGGCTTCAAGCCTGCTCACAGAAAGCTTCTGTATACTATGTACAAGATGAATCTGATGAACGGACCGAGGACAAAAAGTACGAATGTAGTCGGTGCAACGATGACACTCAATCCGCACGGTGACTCATCTATTTACGAAACGATGGTAAGAATGACAACGGGCCACGCGGCGCTGTTGCACCCATTTATCGACTCTAAGGGTACGTGGGGCCTTCATTCAACCAATATGGAAGTTGCGGCTTCCCGTTACACAGAGGTAAAGCTTGCAAAAATATGCGCTGAAATATTCGGCGGTATCAATAAAAATGCAGTCGATCTTGTTGACAACTACGATGCAACGCAGAAAGAACCGCTGCTTTTGCCCGTTTCTTTCCCAAACATCCTCGTTTCTTCAAATCTCGGTATCGCTGTAGGTATGGCATCAAATATCTGCTCGTTCAATCTTTCGGAGATATGCGACGGAACAATAGAACTTCTTAAAAACAGCCATATTTCAACAGACAGGATGCTTGATATCGTAAAAGCACCCGACTTCCCCGGCGGCGGCTTCATTATCTATAACAGAGATAAGATGAAAGAACTTTATGAAACGGGTAAAGGTACTGTAAAGATACGCGCAAAGTATGAGTATGACAAGGATAATAACTGTATAAACATAACGGAAATTCCCTTTTCAACGTCCATAGAGCTCATAATGAAGAAAATTGCCGATCTTATAAAGGAAGGCAAGCTCAAGGAAATAACGGATTACCGTGACGAAATAGGTATCGAAGGCTTCAGATTTACACTTGACCTTCGTCGCGGGATTGATCCCGATACACTTATGCTCAAGCTCTTTAAGCTTACACCGCTCGAAGACAATATGGGCTGTAACTTCAACGTATTAATTAACGGTACGCCTAAAGTTCTTGGAATTATCGGAATACTCACCGAGTGGATCGCTTTCCGTGTAAACTGTTTAAGACGTGAGTTTACGTTTGACCTCAACGCAAAAAAGGACAAGTTGGAGCTTTTAAGAGGTCTCGGTAAGATACTTCTTGATATTGACAAAGCAATAAAAATAGTCAGAGAAACGTCGAACGACGCTGACGTTGTACCAAATCTCGCAAAGGCATTTGACCTTACGATGAGACAAGCGGAATACGTTGCGGAAATAAAGTTACGCAACCTCAACAAAGAGTATATATTAAACCGTATTGAAGAAATAGAAAGTTTACAGAAAGAGATAATTGATCTTGAGGAAACGATAAATTCGGATAGAAAAATCAAGGACGTTATTATAAAACAGCTTAAAGCCATCAAAGAAAGATACGGTATTCCCCGTAAATCGCTCATTCTTGCACAGGATGATATACAGATCTACAAGGAAAGCGAAAACATTGAAAACTTCAATATACGTACCGTATTTACAAAAGATGGATATTTCAAAAAATGCACGCTCGTTTCTTTGCGTGCATCGGATGAACATATGCTCAAAGACGGCGACAAAATTATACTTTCCGAGGACGGCGAAAACCGTGACAGCGTTGTTTTCTTCTCCGATAAGGCGCAGGCTTACAAAGCAAAGCTTGCTGACTTCGATTGCTTGAAAGCATCGGTTCTCGGTGATTATGTTCCGTCAAAGCTCTCATTTGATGCAGGCGAAAGAGCCATATTTATGAAGCTTATTCCCGACAACTTTGAGCCGAAAAATCTTATATTTATATTTGAAAACGGCAAGGGCGTAAAGGTTTCGATGAAAAACTACGAAACAAAGAGCAACCGCCGAAAGCTCACGGGTGCATACAGCTCTGCTTCTCCTATTGTCGGTATATTTTACGAGGATGAACCGTTCAATCTCATTTTAGTATCCGATAACAGACGTGCAATTATGATATCAACGAAGCTTATCCCCGAAAAATCCACAAGAACCGCAGGCGGTGTCACACTTTTCAACATAAAGAAAAATCAGAAAATAGCCGCCGCATTCAAAGAAACGGATGCCCCGTTTGCTAACGTTGGAAAATACAGAAAAATAAAGATACCTGCATCGGGAACTTTGCTTGAACAGTACGATATAGACGCAAGACAAATTGGAATTGAATAAGAAAGGAAAGAACTGAAATGCTTAAGAAGATCGTTACAACGTGCGGACATTTACTTATGAAATGCTCCTCAACGATACTCGTCATGTGTGTAATATTGACCGCATTTGCAACCGCGGCAGGCGAAACGTACACGACTGCGGAAGACCCTCTCGTTTCACTATCGTATGTTAATGCTGAAATGGAAAAACTCAAATCCGAGCTTAAATCCGAGATGGAAGCTTACGTAAGAGAAGAAATTGCAAAAAATTCCGTCGGCGGCGGTGACGGTAATTACGTGGTTTTCACAACGGAAACTCTTAAAGCGGGACAGAAGATCGTGGCTCTCGGTGCTTGCGATATTATACTTCTCACGGGAAGTGCAAAAGCTGTATGCCCTACAGATACACAAAGACTCACCGACAAGACAACGGAAACTTCAATTCCCAATAACGGCGATATAATAAAAAATCATTACGTGCTTTTACCAAAGGCTGATGGCAGAGGTATATGCTGTACTTCAAGCGGCACTGAAATTATGATAAAAGGCGAATATAAAATCATAGGTTAAGAGGGGCAACCGATGACGACACACTTCAGAAAAATAATTGCCTGTTTGCTGTCCTTTTCTCTTTTGACCGGTATTGTATACGCTGAAGAAACTACCGAAAACGGCGAAATGGTTAACGATACATCCACAGGCGAACCGGTTACACCTCCTGAAGATGAGGAGCCTTTTGTACCACCCACGGTTTTCAAAGAAGGCGATACGCTTTTGCGTGTAGGAATATTCTATTCTCCCGACACTAAGGAATGTTACCGATTAAGACCGTCGGATGCACAGTTGGGATTTGATCTTTATTCAACAACTGAAGATCACAAGTTTACTTATCTTTATACGATAGAAAAGACATCGGATATCTGTTATGCCAAGGGAGGAAATCTTTATAAATATAAAGAGTCCGAATCAAAGTGGGAATACCGTACGACGACGGATGTAAGCAAAGCTGTCGTCGGAGGTTATCATGTTTTGCTTCCCTATGTTTACGATAATGCGCGTGATTTAAACGAAGCGATAGCGGAATTATCTCAAACGTTCGAAGAAATCATTATACCGTCAAGTATCAACGGTGAGTTTAAAATACTTATAGGCTCATACTTTACTAAAGAAGACGCTCAAACTGCTTTAACCGGTATAGCTGAGCATGTTGACGGTGCCTCGATTCTCTCTCCGTCGAAAGAAAATGAGGTCACGGTTCTTGACCACCAAACAGCAGAAATCCTCTTTTATTTTCTTGATTCGTACGAAAAAGGTATCGGTTGCTATCCGAAAAAAGAGGACGGAAAATATAACTATATAAAAATACAGTCAGGTTACTATTGGCCCGGAATATTTGAAGCCAAAAGATATAAAACCTCATCAACCGACAGTCTTTCTCTTGTTATGATATCAGAAATGGAAGAATACGTAGAAAGTGTTGTTCCGTGGGAAGTATCATCTTCCTGGCCACTTGAATCACTTAAGGCGTTTGCTATCTGTGTGCGTACTTATGCGTATGCAAATTTAGGCAAGCACGCTTCTCAAGGATTTGATCTTTGCTGTGATTCAAACTGCCAGACGTCCTTAGGACATTCCCGTGTAACAGACGGTGTAAGAGAGGCTGTAAAGGCAACAGACGGACTTATGATGATGTGCGAGGGAAAACCCGCCACAGCATATTATTCTGCTGTAACAGGCGGAAGTATTGCGGCAGCTCACGAGGTATGGAATCAGCTTCCCGAAAAATATCTTGTGGGAAGATTTACTCCTTGGGAAAAATACGAAACACATAAGTACGGAGTATGGGAATTCACTGCTACCCCAAAAGAGCTTTGTACGCATATGCGAAGCCGCGGATACACACAGTTTAAGGACGAGATAAAGGATATCAAGATCAATAGATTGTGCGAAAATTCATCTTACGTTTACTCAATAACCGTAACAGATATACACGGTACTGAAGCAACGATATTCAGAACGAGAAACGTCAAAAATTCAATGAGTGATTACCTGCTTAGTGCAAACTTCGTAATTTCTCATAACGGAGTAATTGAAGATGGTATTCCCGACAATTCGACCGGAATATACGTTATGACAGCAGACGGGCTCAAGCTTTTGCCTCCGGAAAATAAAGATCAGATACACGTCATAACATCAACGGGTATAAAAACATCATCGCTTCCGAATATTCTTTCGGTCAATACATCAAAGGGTGCTGTAAGCCTTGATGTACTCAAAGAGGCTGAAAATTTTGTAAAAAATGCAAAAAAAGTAAATAGTGAAAAAAGCACCGCAAACGGAAACTTTACCTTCATAGGAAAGGGGTACGGTCACGGTGCAGGTATGTCGCAAATAGGTGTTCGTGACCTTGCAGATCTCGGCTATAAATACCCCGATATATTACTTCAATATTTCCCCAACACAGAGATAATTCATTTTACAGAATTTACAAAGCCTGCCAACTAAATAAAAAATGCTTATTTTTCTCTCTGTATTTTAAGAGTGGAATCAACAACACGAATATTTCGGCAAAGAACTCGTTTTCTCTGCCGATTTGTGCTATAATGGGACTGATGAAAATCCTCCATTTTTGTATGTGCAGCTTTAGGGATAATGGATATATATATGCATCTACCTTGCGATATACAAGCGAAATTGACGATAAAACGTAACAATTAGTAAGGAAAAAAATAATGCAAAATGAAGTAATTAGACACATTCACAAATACGCATTGCCAATGTATGTAATGGTCTCCGTTCCGGAAGTAAAAAAAGAGAATATTTATAAATCGCCTGTTATTTTGGGATGCTTCAAAACAAAGGAAGATGCTAAGGTAGCGTGGAAGGCAAGAACACCCGACTATAAATTTATAAAGGCAAAAACAGTTCATGTGTACTGTTTTGAACTGCAAACGGATATACAGAAAATACCTGATAACGTGTTCTTTTGCGGCTCATATAAGGTTTCAGAATCCGGTGAAGAGTTGCATTTCAGGTTTACACCAAGTCACAGTTATTCGGACATAAACTCTTATTACAATGTTCGTGAATGGCTTGATGCGCAACCTACGGTTAAATTTCGTGAATTTTGCAAAAATTCAAATGGATGGGCAACTTTCTATGCTTCCAATGAGTTGTTTTGCGTAGAGTGCCAAGTAGGTAAACTTGTGAAAATCGTTGTTCCGTTTTCAGATGTAGCTTTGCCGTAATCTTTATCAATGCATTCCAATTTTGCGAACTGAATAAACGAACCGCGACAGATCTTAAACTCTATCGCGGTTCGTTATTTGTTTACTGTGGAACAAATCTGCACAAAACCAATTCGTGATTTATCCGATAAGAAATTCGCCATTTATGCAAGGCCTTTGTTATATAATAAAGACCGATTCGTTATTTGAATCGGTCTTTATTTAATTGCACGATGCTTATTCAACAACCTCATAAAGCTCACTTGCGTCAGCCTTTAAAACGTGTTCCCTTACATCCTTCACTTTTACCTTCAGAACTTTATCTCCGAAAGTAATTTGAATTATGTCATTTTCTTTTACATCGTAAGAAGCTTTTGCAGGCCGCCCGTTAACCGACACGTGATCTGTATCGCATGCGTTATTTGCAACTGTGCGTCTTTTTATAATACGGGAAACCTTCAAAAATTTATCAAGGCGCATTATTTGTTGACAGCGTCCTTAAGCTTTTTGCCTGCAGAGAAAACTGTACGCTTGGAAGCGGGAATCTCCATTGTTTCTTTTGTTCTGGGGTTGATACCAACTCTCGCTTTAAGATCCTTTACTTCAAATGTACCGAAACCGAAAAGCTGGATTTTATCGCCTCCGGCAAGTGCGTCAGTCATGGAATCAATAACAGCATTTACAGCTGCCTCAGCCTGTACCTTTGTAAGACCTGCTTTTGTAGCTACTTCTGCAATGAGTTCTGTTTTGTTCATTGGTGTTTACTCTCCTAATAATTTAATGTGAATGTATTATATCACCTTTTTTTTCATTATTCAATAGCAAATGGCAAAATTTATTGTTTATTTCAATATTTTTTATCAATTTCATACATTATTTTGCCATAAAATAGCATTTTTATAATTAAATGTTTACATAATTTAGTACACGTAAAAATAAAGTATGCGGAAACACTATTATTGAATAAAAAAAACAGGTGAATTTATGAGAAAATTAGTTTTACTTTTAAGCCTTATTACATCACTTACGCTTTCGTATATTGTATTCGAAGAGATAAAAAAAATACCTGGTGATGAATTCGAACATTATGCGGATTCATTTAAAAACTTTGAATTCACTTCCCTTTCAGACACAAGTTTATCAAAAAATACCGCTGTATTATATTATGACGGGAAAAAAGCAAAAAAATGCATAAAAGAGGTATACGGGCATCTTTATCCGTTCGTCAATAAAAAAACAGTCGAAAAACAATCGGAAAAATTTTTACTCGGATACAATGACAATACATTTGCACTTTCTGATGGGCTCGGGAATTTAAAAGAAAAATCATTCGCACTTTACGGATATAAAAATAAATTCAGTATTGAAAAATGTAAAGAAAAAGCCGAAGTATTTCTTGATGAAAACAACATACCATATTTAAGTCTGAAAGAATCGCATAATTTTTTTGGGGTTCATTATTTTTCATATGAAAACTCCGACGGTGAGATTGTCACCGTCGGAGTAGATACCGAATTTTGTGAAATTAAGTATTTGAATCAATGATTTGCAATTGCATCCGCAAGAATGGAAAGATCGCTGTCTGATATGACACAGTCGCCGTCAAAGTCGCCTGCTTCAAGCCAACCGCTCTTTGTAGCATTAAGCATCATTTTCTTTGCACGGATGAGGTCTTTACCGCTTGCAATACCGTCGCCGTCAACGTCAGCCTCAACGATAATTGTAGCAACATCATAGATCATATCACCTTCGCAAAGGTATATTTTACAGCCGCTTCCGATCAGTGCAGGTGCATCTGTTCCTTCAGGAGAAGTAACAATGCAGTTGCCTTCAAAGAGGTCAGCTACTTGGTCAGCATTCAGCATATCCTTAACACCGAATACCATATCAAAGCCCGTTGTTATGTTATTTCCATTTACAGGAGTAATAGACTTTTCAGCCGCCATTGAATCACTGACAATAAATGTTATAGGCTCAACACTTGTGTTTACCTTATATGATTCATCAACGAAGGTATACAGAACGTATATACCCTCCTGCAAGGGTGAACCGCCTCTTGAGGAGTTGAATACACCGTCAGCTATAAGGTCAAATGTTTTGGTGCTGTTGTGCATTTCGAAGTAACATATCGATTTAACATCGCCGGGAACCTCTCCCTGCTTGAATACTGCTACCCAAGCACCTTCAAGCATACCCTTGGCTGTTACTTTTATTTCTTCGCCTACCGAGAAGAGATGCTTCTCCATAGTCGTGAATGTTTCGCCTGCCGCAGGCATTGCAAACAGCGATATTTTACCTATATCGTAAGTATCGCCGGCTTTTGTAACACCACGCAAAGAAATCGTGTTAGAGCCAACTGAAAGTGCGCTTGTATCTAACGTGTGCTTGAATGAGTTTTTGTCAGTACAAGCACCGAAAATCGATGTGTCAAGATTTGCAACAACGTCACTGCGTGAATATGAAGAATCAACTGATTTCCATGAACCACCGTTTATACTGTATTCGTAATTTGCAATACCGTCCTCGTGAACACTCCAGCCCTGGAATGAGAATGCTTCGCCTCTTGTAACATCGCCGCCGTTAACTGCTACAGAACCGTTTGTAACCGCTGATCCGGGTTCAATGCAGTTTATCTTTTCGCCGTTATCAGCCTGAAGTCCGAGGTGGTCCGCAATACCGTCAGCAATTGCTGTACCCATTTCAATGAGCTTTGCGGGGTTGAGAAGAAATGCGTGAACATCTTCATAGTTTGTCTGAAAACAACCTTCGACGATACACGCTCTTGTAAGTCCCCATTCTTTAGCTCTCCACATAATCGCATATTTTTCTCTTGGCAAGTCCGTGCCGGGACGTGTACCTGAATTTTCGGCATAAGGACGATCTTTTATCGGAATTCCTACGTCATCCCTAAGCCTGTTCTGTATCTTTACACCGAGGTCATATGAACGGTCATACATTGCCTTATTAAGGTTATCATTAGGAATGAATATACAAGAACCACGAAGCGAAGATATATCATAACTGTTATTGTGAATACTTACAAAAGTACCGGAATTGTTGTTAAGTGCCTTATTAACACGGTCACTATAGCCCGGATTTTCTTCGTGTGTTGTTCTTGTCATGAAAACCTTAACACCGTATGTTTCTTTCAGCACCTTTTCAGTTTGCAATGAGATAGTCAAATTGTAGTGGTCTTCCTGAAGACCGCCCCACTGCTGAGCGCCTGTAGCACCTGAATTCCTACCGTGACCGGGGTCAAGAGTGATTATGTTATCCTCAAGAGCCGATGCGGCAACAAACGGAATACAAGTGAAGATCGTAACCGTTACCAAAAGAAATGCAAATAATTTCTTAATCATTTAAAACCTCCTATATTATGAATAATATAAAATATATCGATGTCTTATTTGATGCAAGAATTTGCGATAAAGGAAAGGTCAGCATCGTTGATAACACCATCGCCGTTAATATCGCCTGCTTCCGACCAACCGTCAACAGACATATTAAGCATAACCTTCTTTGCACGGATAAGGTCCTTGCCTGTTGCAATACCGTCACCGTCAATATCAGCCTTAACGATGATTACAGCGGAATCATATATCTTTTCACCAAAGTAAAGGTTGATTATGCAACCGCTTCCTACATAACCGTTTGTAAGAGCTGAGCCGTCTGCCTTTGTGATTCTGCAATCGCCGTCAAACATAGCCGCAACAGTTGATGCATCAAGCATTTCGGTAATACCTGTTACCTTAACCTTGTCGCCTGTTCTGTCAACTGTGATACCATTCTCTAACGCTTCGAGCTTACCATCGTATGCAGGAGGTGTAACAGTAAACTTAAATGTCTTGATAACGTAAGTTTCACCTGTCTTTGCTGTTACAACGATTTCAGCCGTGTGTGTGCCAAGTGCCAAAGAATATGTGGGGAAATCGTGTGAAAATGCGTAAAGGTCTGCGCATGCTGCTTCATAAGACGGGAAAGCTGCAAAAATGTCACCACGCGTTGTCTTTGTAAGCTTTGTTCTTGATGTGCCATCAACAACAAGCTCAAATGATGCAATACCCTCGGGGTGAACTGACCAGCCTGCCATGTGAATATTATCACCTGCTTCAACAGTCATATCAGTTACATCAGCACCGGGTGCATCAACTGAAAATTCTTTTCTCGGAAGAAGTGTTATTGTCTTTTCGGGAACATTGGGGTCAACGTTATATCCTGAATCAACAAATGTCAAAATCTTATATGTACCGGGTGTGATGTCGCCACGGCTGTTATAGATACCTTCCTTAAGGAAGTCGTTGAGTGTAACTGTGCCGTTGTGCATTTCAAACCAGCAATATGAGCTTACCGTACCGGGAACGTCATCGGGAGCGAACAAGCCTACCCAAGCGCCTTCGAGAACACCTGTTGCAGTGATCTTGATAGGTTCATCAAGTGTATACTTATCCTTATTCGTTGTCATTGATGTTGTACCGGGTGTAGGATTTACAAAGAGGATATATTCGGCAATATTGTATGTATTGTTTCTCTTTGTCACACCTCTGATTTTCAGCGAAGCTGCACCTATACCGAGAGATGAAATGTCAATATTCTGTTGGAAAGCATTGAGTTCTTTGCAGTTAGAATAAGCAGGTGTTGCATTTGCAACGTCCTGACGGAACCAACCGTTCATATCTGTCCAAGAACCGCCATTGATCTGATACTGATACTTTGCTACACCTTCCTTGTGTACGCTCCAACCGGAAACATTAAGTGCTTTATCAACACCGTATGTAAGCGATCTGTTGAGCTTAACAACCATTTCAGGACCGTTTACGCAAGTTGTGGTAGATGTATCAACATTGTTGAAGTACTGCTCTTCCTTACCGATACCGTAAGCATCCATAATACCGTTTGCGATAGCAGTACCCATATCGATAACCTTAGAGGGGTTAAGCAGATAGTTGTGAACGTCATTGTAGTTGGACTGGAATACACATTCGATGATAACCGAAGCGTTGAGCCAGTGCATCTTACTCTGACGGAGAATTCCGTAATAGTCAGCTCTTGATCCGTCGGGATATGTTTGTGAGCCGTTTACGTAATACATTTCCCATCTTCTGACGCCGACATCCTTTGTAAGACGTGTAAGAATGGCGTCGCCGAGGCTGGAGCTTCGTGCCGCGTGGTTAGGAAGGTAGTTGGGGTTTGTAATAAACGCACCGCAACCGTTTGCGCTTGACGAGTCACTGGAGTTATTGTGAATACTTACAAGTGTACCCGCACCGTTATTAACAGCCGTTGCCGCACGTTCAGCAAACGAGGGGCTATAGCTGTTCGATGTTCTTGTCATAACAACAGAAACACCGTGCTCTTCAAGAACCTTTTTTGTCTGATTGGAAATTCTGAGGTTGTAATAGTCTTCCTGTTCACCGCCCCACTTCATAGCGCCTGTAGCACCCGTGTTTGCACCGTGACCGGGGTCAAGACAGATCTTATGTGTATCAAGTGAAGGGTTGTCACCTTTTGCTGATACACTGACCATAGGAACCATTGACAGTATCATAACTGTTACAATGATAAATGAGAGTAATTTTTTCAGCATTAACCAATACCTCCTTAATGATTAAATAATATTTTTAAGTACGACCGCCGTGAGGTAAAAACCTCACGGCAAAATCATAGCTATTCAATGAATAATATAATTAAAAGTTAAGTGCTGCGTTTGTAATAAGAGCAAGGTCAGCATCGTTAATTGCACCATCTCCGTTTACATCGCCTGCTTCTGTGTAACCGTCTGCAGATATATTAAGCGAAAGCTTCTTTGCGCGGATAAGGTCTTTACCTGATACCATTCCGTCTCCGTCGATATCAGCTTTTACAATGATGATAGCTGTATCATAAGGAATACCGTCGTGGTAAAGCTTGATCACGCAACCGCTTCCGACGTAGCCGTCAACAGCTGTTCCGTCTGCTTTTGTAATTCTGCAGTCGCCGTCAAACATCGCTTCGATAGCAGCGGCATCAAGTCCGTTGTCAATTCCCTTTACCTTTGCATTTATACCTGTTCTGTCAATCGTAACAGAAGGATTGATAGGAGTTATAACACCGTCATACGGAGGAGCTTCAACAGTAACAACGAATGTACATACAGTGAACGCTTCACCCTTTGTGGTTACTGCTTTAACTTCAAACGTGTGCTTACCGAGCGACAGGTTGCTTGTTGAAACGTTTTCGCCGAAGCCGTGAAGGTCAGCGCATATCGTTGCGTAATGCGGATAAGCATTCAGAACGTCCTGACGATACATAGAGTTAAGTGACTTCGCTTCTGTGCCATCAACGTAGAGACGGAAGTCCGAAATAGCTTCGGGGTGGAGTGCCCAACCCTGGAGATATACGTCTTCGCCCTTGCTTACTGTTGTGTCACCGGAGGGAGAATCGTAGTTCTTTTCAATTCTGTCGAGAAGTGTAATTTTCTTTGCAGGAGCATTGGGATCCTGGAGATAACCCGAATCAACGAATGTAACAAGCTTGTAAGTACCGGGTGTAAGTGCGGGGCGGTCATTCTTTGTACCTTCTTTGATAAGGTCATTGATAGTAATCTCGCCATTGTGCATTTCAAACCAGTAGTATGAGCTTACGTTACCGGGAATATCGCTTTCAGCAAACAAACCAACCCACGCACCGGGAGCATCACCCTTTGCAGTTATCTTGATCGGCTCATTCAAAGCGAAGCGATCCTTTTCCGTACGCATATACGTTGAACCTGCAGAAGGATATACTATTACATTATATTCTGCGATATCGTAGTAGTTGCCGGCCTTTGTGCAACCTCTTACCTTGATCGGATATTTACCCGAAGGAAGTGTGGGGATAGCAAGTTCTGCTGAAAAGGCGTTTATATCCTTACAGTTTGTATATGTGGGCATTGCATTTGCAACGTCCTGACGGAAGGAAGCATTCAAAGACTGCCATGCACCGCCGTTAACGCTGTATTCAAACTTTGAAATACCTTCGGAGTGAACGCTCCAGCCCGAAATTGACATTGCACCGTCAATTCCCTTTGTAAAGGTCTTGTCAGCAACCAGAAGATCGTTACCGCTCTTTGATTCAGTTGCGGAAAGGTCGATACAGCTGTGATAAGTTTTCATCTTCAAGCCGTAGTAATCAGCGATACCGTCAGCAATAGCTTCACCTGTCTGGATAACCTTTGCAGGGTTAAGAAGGAAGGACTGAACGTCGCTCTTGTTTGACTGGAAGCAGGATTCAACGATCATAGCGGCATTGATGTTACCGTAGATCTTTGACCATCTGATAACCTTGTACTGGTCGCAGGGGCCGCTTCCGCAATTATAGCTTGCGTATGAACCGTTGTACGTCATACCCGTAGATTCATTTACAGAATAAGGGTTAGTGTTCTTCGGAATACCGACATCATTCATAAGTCTCTTCATAATTGAATTGGCAATTCCCAAAGACTTGTCATAGATCGGTCTTCCGTATTTGTTAGGAATGAATACAACACATCCGCGTGCAGATGAAGATGTATAAGAGTTATTATGGATACTGATGAAAGCATCAGAACCGTCACGGCTTGCCTTATACGGACGGTCTTCGAGAACAACGAATGTGTCATCTGTTCTTGTCATATGAACAGTAACACCGTATTCTTCAAGTCTTTCCTTTGCGGCAAATGCCTGTCTTAAGTTGTAGTTCTTTTCATCGTCACCGCCCCACTGTCTTGCGCCTGTAGCACCGGGGTCGTGTCCGCCGTGACCGGGGTCAAGCGTGATGATGAGATTTGATGCATCTGCCTTTACGGGTGCGAGGAACGTAAACATCGCAAGCATAAAGGAGAAACACAAAAATAGTGATACAATTGATTTTTTAGAGATGTACATAGAAATTCTCCTTTTATTTATTACAACCTATTTTAACATACCATTTTATAACTGTCAATAAAGGCAAGAAAAATAAAACCGACAAACTTTTTGACGTTTTTTTGTGCAACATAAACAAAAAAAGCATTTTTTTGATAAAAACGTTATTTCGGATGCATTTTCGTTATTGAGATTAACAATAAGCACTGCGAATCATTAAATTTGCAACAAAGACATTTGTCGGGATGAACGTCTTAATTTAGTCATGAAAAATTTACACACGAATTATTTTTGTGTATTATGAACAAAAAGATTGCCCGTACTTTGTGAAAACCGGAAAATTTCACATAACCTATTGATATTTTCGATAATTTGTATTAATATATAAGGGTAAGATTAAATCGGCATTTTTATCCGATCTTCAAATTTATTTCCAAATTAAGGAGGACAACATGAAACACTTCAAAAAGATTTTGTCTGTTTTGCTTGCGATCACTTTTATAGTGTCCTGCGCCGCAATAACGGCAAATGCAAACCCTGCCCTCGGCGACGAAGATTACAAGCAGTATCTTCGTAACAAAGGCTTCCCCGAAACATACGTGACACGTCTTGCAGACCTGCACGTTCAGCATCCGCAGTGGATATTTGAGCCTTTAATGGTCACAAATATCAATTCAAGCTTCACTTGGGATTACGTTATCTATAACGAAATCTGGGGCCCGTCGGGCGGCGAAGACAACAACCTTATCGACTCTTCGTCAAGCTATTCCGCTTATTGGCTCAAATACGGCTCCTACGACTCCGGAAAGTGCCCTGTCAGCGAAGCAACATTGCGATTCTTTATGGATCCCAGAAACTTCCTGAATGAAAAGCGTATTTTCATGTTTAAAGACCTTAACTACAAGGCAAGCACAAATGCATGCTCCGTTGAATCTGTCAACCGTGTATTCTCCGGCACATTTATGCACAATGCAGTAGTTCCCGGCTCCGATAACCCGCAGAGACTTACATACGCACAGGTGGTTTATAATACATCTGTTGCAACAGGTATCGACCCGATGTTTATCGCTGCCCGTCTCAGACAGGAAAAAGGTGTTGACGGTAACACAAAGCCGCTTCTTAACGGCGCTTGCGGCGACGAACTTTATAGATATTTTTTAAACGGTTCAAACGGCGCACCCAGTTCGGGCTACAGCTCATCTTCACTCAAGCAGTATAACGGATATTACAACTACTTCAACATCAATGCGTCGGGTAACGGTTACTTCAACATTTACCTCAACGCAATGAAGGAAGCTAAATCCGAGGGCTGGAACACACACATGAAGGCTCTCACAGGCGGTATTCCGAAGGTTAAGCAAAAGTACATCGACCAGTATCAGAACACACTCTATCTCCAGAAGTTCAATATCGACCCCCGTTCGGGACGTATGTTCTGGGGACAGTATATGCAGACTGTATATGCCGTACACGACGAAGCATACAGCTCATACAAGGGATATCTTGAATACGATCTCGTTGACAACGCATACACATTCTCCATTCCCGTATTCAGCGGAATGCCCTCCACTCCTCAAAAGGACCCCGGTACAAAGTTCACAGATACATCCGGATTCCTTTCAAACATTGACGTACCCGCAGGCGGAACACCCCAAGGCGGTGTAACGAGAAATTCTCTTACATTCAACTTTGCTGATTCGACAGTATTCTCTGTCGGCGGTTGGAGCGTACATACAAAAGCACGTTCTGCATATCAGTTCAGCGTTGACGGCGGCAACTGGGTAAATGCACAGGCAGGTCTCCGTGCAGACGTACAGAACGCTATCGGCGGATATACACATGGATCGATGAACGCATTCAACGTTTCCGTTGATATGGCTAACTACGGTCTCGGCACACACGTTGTCAGATTGAGAGGTAAGCTCGAAAACGGTGAAACGTATCCTATCGCTTCCTTTACACTTAACTGTATTGCCGAGGGCGGTGAAATTGAGCTTAATACAAGCACATACAAGCTCGGCGAAACTGCAAGCGGTAAAACACTTACAAACATCAACGCAGGCGAATCCGTTTCAAGCCTCCTTTCAAAGCTTAACGATGAATGCAGAATAATCGACGAAGCAGGATACACTGTTTCATCGGGAATCCTCAAGACAGGTTACAAGGTTCAGTACTACAAATATTCAATGGTATTCGACGAAGCCATCGTAATTGTAAAGGCTGATACAACGTGCGACGGTATTGTAAACGGTAAGGACCTTATCCGTGCAAAGAAAATGGCTAATTCTTCCGAAAAAGGCTATATCGAAGCAGTTGACTTTGACGGAACAAACTCAATTTCACAATCTGATATTAATGCACTTACAGCTTTAATTGGCAAATAAACAATTTCCCAGGAGTAAAAAATGAAATTATCACGTAAAATATTGGCAGTCGTACTATGTGTGGCAACACTGTTTGCAGTAATTCCCTTCACGAGTGTTGCAGCAGGCGAATACCAGCTTTATTATCAGCACATGCTTAATATCGGCTTCCCCGCAGCTTATGCGGAGAAGCTGACGAATCTTCATATGATCCACCCTGATTGGATATTTGAAGCATCCAACATAACACAGCTCAGCCGTGACTACGGCAGACCCGGTCCGTACACATGGGATTATGTAATTTCGCAGGAAATGTCTCCCGAACACAGAAACCTTGTTTCGACTTATTCGGGAAGCGGATATATAAAGAATTACACATCTTATGACTCGGGTTGGTACCCTGCAAACACATCGGCTGTTAAATATGCTATGGACCCGAGAAACTTCCTTGATGAAAGACACATATTTATGTTCCTTGACCTTTACAAGGGTTCAACTCCCTACACAGTTCAGGATGTTGAAACAGCCCTCAAGGGAACATTTATGGCTAACAAGGTAATTCCCGATGCAGGCAACACAAAGACATATGCACAGTACTTCATCGAGCTTGGCGAAAGATACAATGTAAACCCCGTATTCGTTGCGGCTCGTCTGAAGCAGGAGCAAGGCACAGACGGCACAAGCCCGCTTATCTCAGGTAAATGCGGTGATTCGCTTTATTCCTCGTATGTAAACGGAACAAACGGCGCTCCCGGTTCGGGCTACAGCTCATCTTCACTCAAGCAGTACAACGGTTACTACAACTACTTCAATATCGGTGCGGCAGGTGACGGCTACTTCGCTATCTGGCTCGGCGGTATGAAGGAAGCTCAGAAGGGTGTTGCTGAAACAGGCCCTTGGACCACAAGAATGAAGGCTATCGAAGGCGGTGTTGTAAAGCTTCGCGATACATACCTCGCTTCTTACCGTCATACACTGTACTATCAGAAGTTCAACGTTGATGCTCGAAGCGTTATCAACGGTCAGTGCGTAAACTTCTCTTACCAGTACATGCAGAACCTTATGGCTCCCTACTCCGAAAGCCGTACGATGCAGACAGCGCTTTCATCAAACCTTGATATCAAATTCAAGTTCATAATTCCCGTATACGAGGGTATGCCTTCCTCTACAAACGACCCCGGTACATACTTCCAGAAGGATAAGTTCTCCTTCGCAACGGGTATCGACGTTCCTGCATCGTCTTCACAGGCAAACAGAATTGCAGAGATCTCCTACACGATAAACTCCGACACAAATCCCACGCTTCAGTTTGCAGGTTGGGGTATCTCAACTCTCAAAACAACGGGATATTACTACAGCGTTGACTACGGAACAAATTGGAAGCAATTGAATTCCTCGTTCAGGCAAGATGTACAGAATAATATGTCGGGTTATCCGTCACACAGCGCAAATGCTTATTCCGGAACTATTGACGTAAGTCAGATGTCACCGGGTAATCACATCATCATTATAAAGGCAAAATCAGGACCTTTATCATCAAACGGAGTTTCGCAGAACTTCCCTCTTGCGCTTATCAATCTCACGATAGAATCTGAATTGAGTGCCGTCATCAAGGCGTTCGATGCTCCTTCAAGCAAGGAAGTATTAACCATTGAACACGGACAAACGTTCACTACACACGGTTGGGCGCTTGCTCCCAGCGGTCTTAACGGATTTACATTGACATTTGACGGTCATGAACCTATAATTCTCGCTAAATCCGAACGTCCCGACGTTATTGCGACCCAGCCCAAGGATCTTGTTGACGCTTGTCTGGACTGCCACGCATTTGCAGATGTTATCGACACATCAAATCTTACAATTGGTACGCATGTAGGTACTGTACAGGGCCACACAAAGTCAGGTAAGACATTTGTAGTCGGTACATTCAAGATTAATGTAACACTTGCAGATTCATACGACATTCCTTTGTATGACTTCAGTACTTATTCATACGAAGAATATAAGGGTGAAAAATACCTCTTCGATGTATCCCCTAACACAACGATTGCTGATATTCTGGCAAATATCAACGCTCCCAGTGTGATATTTGATGCTAACGGCAACCAGATGGCTCCTACTGCGATTGCAGGCTCCGGTTACGTTGTAAAGCGTAATGTAGGCGGTGTCCTTGTAACAGCAGGTACTATCATCGTTCCCGGTGACTTTAACGGCGACGGTAAGATCAACGGCATTGACGTGATCAGAATGAAAAAACACATTTTAGGTCAGTCTGTGACAGGTTTTGAGGCTGCCGGCGACTTCGACAGAAACGGATCTCTTGTTCAAGATGATCTTAATAAAATAACAGCAGTCATAGGCAACTGATTTAAATATGGGGCGGCGATATAAATACGTCGCCCCATTTTTAACGGAGATTAAAATGAGTAATTATTTCAAAAAACTACTTTTTGCCTGTAGCGTCATATCGATGCTTTTCATTTTTATGTCGGTATGCGCAAGCGGTGCTTCATGTGCTGATATTTACGAAGGTGACGATCTTTGCTACGCTCCTAACAATATCATCAGCGGTGTTGAGATGACAAATATGGGCGACTACGTAACATTCAGAGCTTTGAACAATGACCCTTTCGTTCATTTGAGAGCAACTACGGCGACAGTCACTGACAAGTATATTCTTATAAAATACAGAACAACTGATGTCGGCGGCGGACAGATATATTTTAAAAGCGCAGAGCCTTCCGTTTCAATAAATTGGAATACTGACGGAGAATGGAATACAGTAATAGTTGATGCAACATCCGCAGGCACAAACTGGGCGAATAAATCGATTTTTCGTTTTGACCCGCTTCATTCTCATGGCGTGGAACTTCTCGGCTGCTCCATAGACATTCAGTATATTGCATTTTTTGCATCTGAAGATGCTGCTTTGCAATTTGAGCAGGAACGAGAGGCGGAGAAAGAATTTCCGGGATCTTCCGTTTCCTCATTTACATTTTCAAAATACGGAAACGGTTACGCGGTTTCAGGGTGTACAACATCTGAATACGTACTTGAAATTCCCGAAACACATGGCGGACTGCCTGTTACACATATATATTCCGGTTCGTTTACAAATGTTGAAAGACTTAAATATTTGTATATTCCGCCAACTGTAACTTCAATACAGTCAAACACTTTTAACGCAAATACAAAATTCAAGCTTGTCGGTGTTGCGGGCTCTACAGCTGAATCGTATGCACGTTCCTCCGGGATAGATTTTATCACAGTTACAGATCCGTCAAACTTCATTTTCGAAGTAGGAAGCAGACGTGCAAAAATAGTGGGATATACAGGTTCCGAATCGAACATCGTATTGCCATTGTTTCACATGGGCTACAAGATAACGGAAATAGGTGACGGTGCATTTGAAGGAAACACAAAAATCAAATCTGTATCTTTCGTGTACTGCATCGAATGGATAGGTGAAAATGCTTTTGCATCATCCTCGCTCACGTCCGTATCACTTGGTGAAAGCGTAAAATATATAGGCAAATCGGCATTTGCTGAATGTACTTCCCTTTCATCTGTGTCAATGCAATCGGCAAGAAGTATAGGAGATTTTGCATTTTTCAATTGCAAATCACTTTCAAGCATAAATCTATCGATCTCAACCGAATCAATAGGTCTTCGTGCTTTCGCGCAAACCGCGCTTAAAACGGTTACTCTGCCTGCTAACTTAATTACAGTTAGCAGATATGCATTTTTAAAATGTTCTTCCCTTACTGCAATATACGTAGATTCTGCCAACGGTAAATTTTCAGCAGAAAACGGTATTCTTTACGATTATTCCAAAAAGACTGTTTATATATGCCCGGAAGGTAAAACAGGAACAGTAACATTAAATAAAAAGACCGAAAACATAGGTCGCGGCGCATTTATAAACTGTGACCGTTTAAGCGGTGTTGATATTTCTTCCGTAAATACGTTAAATGCTTTGGCGTTTTATGATTGTGACGCTTTGAGCGCGGTAACCGTACCGAATACTGTCGGCACCGTAAACGAATACGCTTTCTCGGAATGCAATAACATTCTTATAAAGTGTTATATTTCAACTGCTATACAGTACCATTGTACGGAATTTTCAATTCCCTTCGAGATCATGTACACAGATTTTATTTTGGGTGATGCCAACGGCGACAGCAGAATAAACGGAAAAGATATGGTGCGCGTACGTACTTATCTGACTTATCCTTACATTGCGATAATCAAGGACGCTGCCGATATCGACGGTGACAACGATATAGACAATAACGATCTCGCGAAGCTCAGTGATATGATATTTAACAACAAATAATTTCTGCCCGACCATATTGGTCGGGCTTTTTATGTTTTCTGATAATTTCATAATCTTACAGCATATATTCACATCTTTTTCACACAACCAACAGGTACATATTGTATGATTGTGTCATATTAATACGAAAGCGGTAAATTATGAAAACCTTAAAAAAGCCTTTTGTTTTCAGTTTAATGTATTCGTTTTTCCTGATCTTACTTTCCCTTGCAGTGCTTTTGGATGCATTTGTTATTCCAAAAGAGATCGCGCCGAGCGGAAACGGTGAAATTGTGAGCGCGGATATTAAATTCACCTTCGGAGAAATTGAAGACATTCCCACCGAAGACACTACAAACGATAATTTTGTAACGGATAAAACAACGGAATCAACAGAAAACACGGATAGCGATGCCGATATTTACACAGAATGGGATACAACAGTCCCTCCTGTGTCCGATATGGAAATCGAAACGACAGCGTCACCTGATACAGATTCTGACACTACACTTCCCGTTATTTCCGATACGGAATACAGAGATGATAATATACGAATAACACTTGATACAATAAGATTACACGATACTCAGATATACATAGCTGATATTTATCTTTCATCTGCCGAATACTTTAAAACTGCTATCGCCAAAAACAAATTCGGCACGAATATCAATGACAAAACTTCTACTATTGCCAAACAGAATGGGGCAATTCTTGCAATAAACGGTGATTATTACGGTGCAAATAAAAAAGGGTACGTTATAAAAAATGGAATCATGTACAGAGACAGTGTGCGGACTGATTATGAATACGATGATCTTTGTGTTATGTTTGACGGTTCTTTTGAAATTTTCAACGAAAAAGATATCAGTGCAAAAGAGTTGCTAAATTACGGAGTATATCAGCTTTTCGGATTCGGTCCGGTTCTCGTTAACGAGTCAAAAATATGCGTAACATCGGACGATGAGGTAGGCGTTGCTATGGCAAGCAATCCAAGAACTGCTGTAGGTATGGTCGATGAACTTCATTACGTTTTTGTCGTTTCTGACGGCAGAACAAAAGAAAGTAAAGGGCTTTCGCTTATGCAGCTTGCTGAAGTTATGAAGGAAATAGGCTGTAAAACCGCATATAATCTCGACGGCGGAGGTTCATCGACGATGTATTTCAACGGCCGTGTCGTAAATAAGCCGGTAAACCGCGGCAGTACAATTTCAGAAAGGTTGGTAAGTGATATTGTTTACATCGGTTATTGACATACAAAAAAAGCGATTTTGCGTATCATCGGTAGTTTACCTATGTATTACCATATTTTGTATTATTTTTAATGTCATTTATACACATTTCAGTTATGGAATGACGTCAACTCATATGAAATATATGTTTTTATTTCCGCTTTTGCTTGGTTGTCTGCCTTCTGTTATGCTCATTTTTACAAAAGCCCATAAATATATTTCACGAATTACATTTAATATGTGGAATGCAGGCTGTGCAACATTCATAACAGGGTGTATCGTTGTCGGTATTATAACAAATTCCGGAAGAAGCACGGATATTTTTCCGCTTTACTGCGTAATAGGCACAGTTATGATGATACTTTCGCTTTTCTTCATAAAAAAGAACGTATAAAGCAGTTGACAAATCGGTGATTTTAATATATAATAGCATTGTTATCAGTTTTACTTAATTATATCAACAAATAATTCTTTTGCATAACTGACGGATTTTGCGGAGTACCGCAAGGGAATGTAAAAGCAATATAGCCGACCGTCTGGGCAATTCAGTTTCAGTAAGCTGATTTGCCCTTTTTTTAGTTTAAAAAAGTAAAAATTATCATTTAACGTGTAAAACACGGAAAAGAGGTATTATATGGAACACAAGAATTGGTACGGTTTTTCCAAAGGTATATGGATGGATGAGATAAATGTAAGAGATTTCATTCAGTCAAACTATACAGAATACTGCGGCGACAGCAGTTTTCTTGAAAGTGCTACCCCACGCACGGAAGCACTTATGAAAAAGCTTAATACTTTATTCACATTAGAACGCCAGTACGGCGGCGTACTTGATATCGATACTGCTACTGTATCATCTCTCACAAGCTATTCCCCGGGTTATATTGACAAAGAAAACGAGCTTATTGTAGGTATGCAGACAAACAGACCTTTGAAGCGAGGCGTTAATCCCTTCGGCGGTATCAGAATGGCTCGTCAGGCTTGTGAAGCGTACGGATACAAGCTCAGCGATAAGATCGAAGAAGAATTCCGCTTCCGCACAACGCACAACGACGGTGTTTTCCGTGCGTATACAGATGAAATGCGTCAAGCAAGAAAATGCCACGTCATCACAGGACTTCCCGATGCTTACGGCAGAGGAAGAATTATCGGTGACTACCGCCGTGTCGCTCTTTACGGTGTGGACAGACTTATAGAGGAAAAGAAAAAGGATAAGAAAAAGCTCGCTGAGGGTGCATTTGCTACCGAGCAAATACGTCAGAGCGAAGAAATACATCAGCAGATAGTTTTCCTTGGCTTTTTAAAGGAAATGGCACTTATGTACGGATATGACATAAGTCAGCCTGCAGGAAATGCAAGAGAGGCTATTCAGTGGACTTACTTTGCTTACCTCGGAGCTATCAAGGAGCAAAACGGTGCGGCGATGTCGCTCGGTCGTGTCAGCACGTTTTTTGATATTTATATCGAACGTGACATTGCAAACGGCACTCTTACAGAGGAGGGCGCACAAGAGCTTATGGATGACTTTGTCATGAAGCTCCGTATTGCACGCCACCTTCGCACACCTGAATACAATGAACTTTTCGGCGGAGATCCGATGTGGATAACAGAAGCCGTAGGTGGTATGGGTGAGGACGGACGTACACTTGTAACCAAAAACTGCTTCCGTATACTCAACACGCTTTACACTCTCGGTTGTTCTCCAGAACCTAATCTTACCGTTCTTTGGTCAACCTCACTTCCCCGTCCGTTCAAGGAATTTTGCGCCAAGGTTTCTGCAGATACCGACTCTATACAGTACGAAAATGACGATCTTATGCGTCCGATCTACGGAGACGATTATGCAATAGCTTGCTGTGTATCGGCGATGAAGTTGGGTAAGCAAATGCAGTTGTTCGGCGCACGCTGTAATCTCGCCAAGCTTCTGCTCATTGCCATAAACGGCGGTTACGATACTACAAGCGGCTTACACATAGGACCGCAAATGCCCGTGCTTGACACAGAAAAGCTTGATTTTGATATCGTTATGGAGAGATTTGATATCTATATCAAATGGCTCAGCCATCTCTACGTAAACACTATGAACGTCATACATTATATGCATGACAAATACGCTTGCGAAAAAATCCAAATGGCGCTTCACGATTCTTCGATAGAACGTTTTATGGCATTTGGAATTGCGGGATTATCTGTTGTTGCTGATTCACTCAGTGCTATTAAATTTGCAGATGTCCGTCCTATAAAGGATGAAAACGGATTTATCACAGACTTTGAAACGATCGGTGAATTTCCCAAATACGGAAACGACGATGACCGTGTGGACCTTATCGCTAAAGATATGACTCACCGTGTCATAACTGAGCTTAGGAAAACCCCTGCTTACAGAAATGCCGTTCACACGCTTTCTGTCTTAACTATCACATCGAATGTAATGTACGGTAAAAACACGGGCGCAACACCTGACGGAAGACCCGCAGGCGCTCCTTTTGCCCCCGGTGCTAACCCGATGCACAACCGAGAAGAAAACGGGGCTCTGGCTTCTCTCAACTCCGTATCAAAGATAAGCTATGACGATTGCCGTGATGGTATTTCGAATACGTTCTCGGTAACTCCCGAGGCTCTCGGAAGAACGGAGGAGGAACGTATATCTAACCTCGTATCGATACTCGACGGTTATTTTGCAAAAAAAGCGCATCACATAAATATAAATGTAATGAATCGTGAGCTTCTTATGAAAGCATACGAAAATCCCGAAGCATACCCCAATCTCACCATCCGTGTTTCGGGATATGCCGTAAACTTCAACAAGCTTTCGCGCGAACAGCAGCGCGAAGTTATCAGCCGCACGTTTCACGATAGTATATGAAGGGATTAGTACATTCTATCCAGAGTTTCGGTGCTGTTGACGGTCCCGGAATTCGGTTTGTGGTTTTTCTGCAAGGCTGTCCGTTGCGTTGCGCGTGCTGTCATAATCCGGACACATGGCAAATAAACGCAGGTACAGAATACACTCCTGAAGATATAGTTAATAAAGCAGTACGATACAAAGAGTATTTCGGAAAAGAAGGCGGCATTACCGTATCAGGCGGCGAACCGCTTTTGCAGGCAGATTTCGTCCGTGAAATTTTCAATTTGTGTCGCGAAAACGGAATCAATACTTGTCTTGATACATCCGGATGTATTTTAAACGACAACGTCAAAGCGCTTCTGGAAGTAACCGACCGGGTGCTTCTTGATATAAAATACACAAGTGATGAGTTGTACCGAAACTACGTCGGATGTTCACTTAATGAACCGTTAAAATTCATTGACTATCTGAATACACAAAAAATAAAAACAACGTTGCGCCAAGTAATAATCCCAAACATCAATGACAGCGAGGAAAATATCAAGGAATTGCGAAAGATAAAAGACAGATTTGTCTGTGTTGACAAAACCGAGCTTCTTCCCTTTCGTAAAATATGTCAAATGAAATACGACAAGATGGGTATAGACTTCCCTTTTTCTCATATCACTGAGCCAAGTAATGAGAAAATGGAAAAATTACGCAGTTTGCTATAAAAATCAAGAACCGTCAGAGACTCTCTGACGGTTCTTCGCGTTTTGTTTTGCTAAATGATTTAAAAAATCCGATTATATGATTTGAAAAATTTATAGCTATAATCAAAAGCGCAGGGGCAAATATAAGAGGCAAATATTTTTCACTTATCGTTCCAAGCGCGGTAAACTGCGCAAGCTTCGGGAAAAGCACAGGAACAGAAAGCAGGAAAAATTCGGTGATCAGAACAACAAACAACCATATAAATTTCCCCATTCCTTTAAGTGCTTTTTCTTTTCCCTTTGCGTAAAAGGAAAGTATAAGCGCCGATTGACACAGTATATATGCAAAATATGCGCAACCGTTTGCAATTTCATAAGTTTGAGAAAGTCCCGTAATAAATCGAACGAGAAGCGTGGAAATGCAAACAAATACTATCCATACCAGACTGTATAAAAACGAAGCTGACGGTTGTTTGTATACCTTGTCGTATTCCGTAACAGCAAGAACGCCATCCTCGTAGTTTTTGCCGGTGGCAAGCGTGAATATTCCGCAAAGATCCACGATCAATCCCGAAAACAGTATCTGCGATGCGGACAGCGAAAATAAAGATGTAAATACTGAAATAACGGTCAGAATTAAACGTATTGCAAAAGACGTAAACAGATACAGCATTATGCGACCGGCATTATCGTATATACGCTTTGAAATTTTAAGTGCATCTAATACTGAATTTATACCGCCCTTTTCCGTGTCATCTGCGCTTAAAACAAGTACGTCAGACGTGTGTTTAAGTGCTTCACTTCCCGTTTCTTTTAAATGTGCTTTAGAAATATCAGCACCCTTTAATTGCTTTTTGGGCGCAAGGCTCGTACCTGCCGAAAAGCTTACAACACCGGAACCTACCGTAAGAGAAACATCTGAAAGGGTGTTACCGAGGATTCCTATTTTTTCACCGTTTTTACGCAGTCTGTCGATGACGTACCGTTTTTCGTTTGCGTCAAAACCTTGATATAATCTGTAGTTTTTCAGCTTTATATTCTGAAGATTGAGATTTGAATTAACAAATTCATACGATGATATTATCTTGCTGTCGTCATCGACAATGCCAAGATTCTTTGCAAGGTATTCGTTACGGCTTGAAATATCGTCACAAAAAAGTATCACTTTGATTCCTGCATCAGAAAATTTCTTTACCGTTTCGCGACATCCCTCAACAACCGTCTCGCGCATTATAAAGAAACCTTCAAAGCACAAATCGTGCTGTGCATCCGAAAGCTTTCTTAAATTACTTTCTTCGTAAGACTTTGTTGCTATAGCTGCTATTTTATAACCGTTTTTCTCATAGGATTCAACAACTTCAAGAAGGTCGTTTTTATGTTCGGTGTTAAATGAGAACACACCGGCTGATTTTCTGAACTTAGTGCATCTGTTGATTATCTGAGCCCCACCGCCTCGTGCAATCACGGTAAACTCTCCGTTTGAAGCTGTCAACGCCGTATCAAAGAGTGACGCGCTTCCAAGCGGAACAAAATCAATAAGCTGCATATCATCAGCCTGCACAGCATATTCGTAAATGGCTGATTCCACGGGCGTCATAAGTCTTTTATATTTATCTATAGTGAACGGAGCTATCGCACACAATCGCCTTGAAACGTGCGAATTTTCTTTCGTAACGGGATATTCGTATCCTCCGGTATATATGTACTGAATTTTGATGTCGTCACTGCATATACCTGAATTTTTCGAAATAACTATACAAGTCATATCGTTTATTTTATCTATCGCCGAAACGTTTTTGACAATTACGTTACGGCTAAAATCATCATCCTTGGAATCTATGAAATATAGTCCGTAAGCAACCGTTATAAGTGCAAAAACACCGAAAAATTCACACATTGACGACACGGCATATGCAAGTGACGAAAGAAATGCATCTGTCATTCTGTCGTTCATACCGTATGCAAAAATGGATATTAATCCAAGTGCAAAAACAATGAATATCATAAAAAGACTTATGATATTTGACAGTTTGTGTATGTGCGAGAAAAGCTTAAGCTCCTCTTTACCGGATGACGATGTGAGATTTCTTCGTCTTGCAACAGTGTTTTCGCCCGTTGCGCAACAAAGTACCCTTGCTTCGCCTTTGAATACGACGGATGCCGCAAATACCATATTCTTCTGTTCTTTGGTCGGAAGTGAAGGCTCATACGACAAAAACTCAGGGTCCTTTGCACCGTTTCCACCGCTTATGTTCATTTCAAGTACCTTGAAATTTTCCGCACTTATCACTCGTCCGTCGCAAGGCACTATATCTCCCTCACGTAAAAGCACGATGTCGCCAGGAACAAGCCCTTTCTGGCTTATTCTGAAAACTTTACCGTCTCGTACAACACGTGTTTCAGGATCAGAATAGTGTTTATTTTGCGCAATTATCATTTCAGAACGTTTACAAACCGTCATTATAAGAAGATAATTTATAATGGCAACGGCACATATAAAGAATGCGCTGACATCACGGCTTACAAAGTAATAGATGATACAGACAAGTATGAGCAAAACGGTTATGATACTTGGCGCGGTTTGTTTTTTTTCAAAGACTGAGCAGTGCGGAAAAATGATATTTTTAGGATATTTTCTCTGCCGTTTTTTTACTTCTTTTCTGTCAAGACCGTTCTCAAAATCGGTTTTAAGCATGGTTTTAAGCTGATTGAAACGGAACTTATACCATTGTATTTCCACACGCTCACCTCCTTGTTATATTTTTACGGCTATTTCTCCGTTTTCAACACATATATTAATCGTTTTAATGTCTTTATCAAAGTTGTCGATTATTATATTTGCCGCTTTATCTTCAATATTCTTCTCTATATAGCGGCGCATATTTCTGGCACCGTATTTCGCTGAATACGATTCGTCTGCAATCTTATCTCTTGCTTCATCAGTATAGAAAATTGAAATTCCTCTGTCTGAAAGAGCTTTTTCGAATTCAGAAAGCATAATTTCCGCAATACGCTTGAAGTCCTCTCGAGAAAGCGAATTAAACGTGATTATCTCATCAACTCTGTTAAGAAATTCCGGACGCAGAAAATCGGAAAGAGCCTTTTCCGTTTTTTCTTTTCCCGCCTTCATTTCCTCTTTGCCGAAGCCTGCAGGAGCTGCCATATAATTTGAACCGGCATTCGTTGTCATAACGATGATGGTATTTTCAAAATTAACTTCTTTTCCGCGTGCGTCTGTCACCCTGCCGTCATCGAGTATTTGAAGCATTATATTCATCACATCGGGATGAGCTTTTTCTATTTCGTCAAACAGAACAACACTGTACGGTCTGCGTCTTATCTTCTCCGTGAGTTGTCCTGCATCGTCATATCCCACGTATCCGGGAGGTGAGCCTATAAGGCGCGAAACAGAATGTTTTTCCATGAACTCCGACATATCAACTCGTATAAGCGCATCGGGCGTATCGAACATATCACGCGCAAGCGTTTTTACAAGCTCTGTCTTTCCGACACCTGTAGGGCCTGCAAATATAAACGAGACGGGCTTTTTCTTATACGATACACCTGCACGGTTTCGCTTGATGGCGCGGCAAACAGCGCTTATAGCTTCGTCCTGGCCGATTATTCTTTCGCGGAGTCTTGCTTCAAGTCCGCCTATTCTCGAAAACTCATGCTCTGTTATATTTCCCGACGGTATTCCTGTCCATATTTCAATGACGCGTGCAAGGTCTTCAAGAGTGAGCCTTATGCCTTCTTTCTGCACTTCAAGCTCTTTGATTTCATCAGTCAATCGAAGCTCATCACTTTTAAGCTTTGCAAGATGCTCATAGCGGGCAGCAAGATCCTCGTCGGGCTTTGCTTCTTCTGCTTCCAGCTTTTCTTTTTCCTTTCGGACCGATTTCAAAAGATCGTTTTTCTGCGCAAACTCACTCAAAAGCGGTGTGTGTATCGCAAGATGTGATGCTGCTTCGTCAAGCAAGTCGATTGCTTTATCGGGCAAAAATCTGTCCGTTATATATCTCTCGGAAAGTACTACGGAACGGTATACAATCTCATCTGAAATCTTTATGCCGTGATGCGTTTCATAATATGTCTTTATACCCTGAAGTATTTTCACGGTATCCGATATAGACGGCTCCGCCACAACAACGGGTTGAAAACGTCGCTCAAGCGCAGAATCTTTTTCGATATACTTTCTGTACTCACCGAGAGTTGTAGCGCCGATAACCTGTATTTCAGAACGTGAAAGCGCGGGCTTCATAATGTTTGCGGCATTCATACTTCCCTCTGCATCTCCCGCACCGACAAGATTGTGAACCTCATCTATTACAAGAATGATATTTCCGAGAGTTTTCACCTCATCAATGAGCCCTTTCACTCTGCCTTCAAACTGACCTCTGAACTGCGTACCTGCAACAAGCGCCGTTAAATCAAGTAAATATACTTCTTTATCCTGAAGCTTATACGGTACTTCTTTTGATGCTATTTTCTGGGCAAGAGCCTCGGCTATAGCTGTTTTACCGACACCCGGCTCACCTATAAGACAGGGATTATTTTTTTGACGTCTGTTGAGTATCTGGATTACGCGTTCAATTTCTCTTTCTCTGCCGATAACCTTATCGAGCTTTCCTTCCTTTGCTCTTTCGGTAAGATTAAGGCAATAGTTATTAAGATAATTTCTCGCCTTATCTTTTTTCTTTTCCTCTTTCTTCTGTTGTTTTTTCGCTTCGCCCGCACCGCCGAAAAGCTTAGCAAAATCAATAGCAGGCGCATCTGCATTATTTTCATCTCCAGCCATTGTCGGAAAATCTGCACCGCCTTGCATTATGCTTCCCATTTCCTCGTCCATACGGTCAAGGTCTTCGGCGCTGACACCCATTTTATTGAGTATGTCGTCAACAGGCTTTATGCCGAGTTCCTTTGCACATTTAAGGCAAAGTCCCTCGTTTATCGTATTACCGTTTTCAATTCTCGTCATAAATACTACGGCAAGACGTTTTTTACATTTTGAACAAAGTTGCATTATCTACCATTCCTTATTTATTAAAGTGTTTCAAGAGCATATTTTAGCAAAAAGATCCTTGAAAATATTGATATTATATATAATATCAAAGAGCAATGAATCATCAAGTAAAGTGTTTGTGAAAAGCTCGGGTTTATACTCTGTAAGCAAAGGAAATATAAAATTAAGAACTATTGCAAAAATCCAAGCCGATACAAGTCCCAATACAGCACCTGCAACAATTCCGAGCGTTTTATTGGCGAAATTCAAAAACGGAAGCTTTGCGATTATGTTAAGAACATTTGCCGCGATCGTTATACCAATGTTTGCCAATATGTAAATTATAACGAAAGCTATGGTGTAAGAAACAGCACTTGAAATAGATTCAGGATATTCAGGAAGTATCTTATCTGCGAATAAAAGTGATACGGGTGAAGCAAACAGCAACGCAAGAATAAACGAAAAAAGTTTAACAACAAGACTTACAAACGTTTTAATAAAGCCTCTTTT
>JAZRTS010000166.1:0-12274 GCA_045652135.1 Eubacteriales bacterium
CGTCTGAGATTTCAAACAAGGCACCGCTATAGGATGTAGCTCTTGTAATGGAATGATAGCCTTTTATGGTAATATCCTTTGACAATGTTATTTGTTCACCGAGCGTAATGTCCTGAAGCAGATATACAGTGTCGCCGTCATTTGCTTCCGCGATAGCATCTGTAAATGAGGAATATACCTTTTTTTAGATTCTCGTTGTACGCTACCGCAGTAGGATCGGGGGTAATATTGCCGTTAGTATCTTTACTGTAAATTGGGTTATCGGTAGAAATGTCTATTGAGAAGGTGCTTCCGTAAGATTTATTCATACGGTTCAGCTTAACAAGCTGGTCAGGGGCAATATTGACCAGTGTTGAAGGGATGTTGATTCCGGAAGACCCGCTCATGTGACTGTCCGTTGTATTATATCCCCACGAAGCCTCGAATGCCATTGTGGTGACACCTTCGGGAATGTCAATATACTGATTGTAATTTGTGGGAATAGCTATAACGGTTGACATATCCTTGCTGTATAAAATTCCGTCTTTTGATGTATATCTCGGGTTATCTTCCTTTGCTTCGTATGCTATAACGCCTGTGTAAAGATACAAAGCAACGCTGAGAGAGTTGCCCCCGTTAAGATTTCCTATGTCCTCGAATACAATGTATCTGTCATCAAATTCGGGTACACATTCAATCTGCAGTGAATTCGGAATTACAAGAGTATGTATATTGGCGTTTCTTGAAAAACTCAACTCGCCCATAAATTCAACACCTTCGGGCATTACAAAGGTATTGTTTTCAAACGGCTTTCCGCGCGGAACGGCTATCAGCTCTTTCATATCTGCAGAATAAAGAATACCGTCTACCGCAACGTAATTTTCGTTACCCTCTGCTACGATGAACTCTTCGAATTCGTTTGTTTCGGCGTCTGCAAAATCATAGATAGCATGAGCGTAGCCTATTTTCTTTACTCCTGCGGGAATAGTAAAGGTTTTGCCCTTAACATGTCTTGCATGGTTCAGAAATCCCGCACTCATTGTTCTCAGACTGTCGGGAAGAAGTATTTGCTCGGCATAGTTGTGTTGGAAACACCAAGCAGAGTTGTTGACTTGGCTTAAATCCCATTTGCTTATATCGATAACCTTCATTCCTCGGACATAGTTGAACATCCAAAACATATTTTCAAGTGAGCTTGTGTTCCAATCCTCATATCCTATGAGATTTGTAAGTTGTATACACCTGCTGAACATTGCATACATCGTTGTCACACTTGAAGTATCGATGCCTGACATATTGATAGAAGTTAAGGCAGCATAAGTATCTTTGTTGGTTGTCGAGAACATATATCTCATGCTTGTTACACCTGTGGTGTTCACGCCTTGCATATCTACGGTTATCAGCTTAGTGCAATCATAAAACAGATAGTCTGTAGTATTATTTGCAAAACTTACGCCGGGATAAAGTTTGACAGATGTAATCTTTGTGTTTCCGTTAAATACGGTCGTGCTGTCCAAAACCGTATTATATTCAATACCGTCAAGTGTGTATGTCGGCGCAACTTCAACGGCTGTTTCTGTGCCTTTGTATTTTGTAAGCACTACCGTTTGCTTGGCGTGATTAACTGTGTAGTCGAAATTATCAAGTGCTGTTGCATCGGTAATTTTCTCCGTGCTGTCAAGCGCATAGACATCTTGTATAAGCTTGCTGTCGATGAAAATTCCTAAAGTCAAAGTGATACAAAGAAGTATGGAAATCAGTGAAGTTATTTCATGGAATACTTTTTGTCTGTACATTTGTTTTACCTCGTTTTTTTGTATAACTGTCATTTTAATGTTCGGTTGCATACATTACTGTTCTGCTTGTTTTGATTTGAAAATAGAAAAAGGCAAAGATGTGAGGGTGCATAATTTGCAAGCTCTGTCATCATTTGCCTCGTACGTGTCTACAATTATATTGTATAATAAATGGTATACACATACATATACATATTGCAAACTTTGATATTATTAATTGTGAACCAATGTCACAAATCTGAATATCCGTGGCTATATAATTTCAAAAAAATATTCTGTTATACATTCCGGACTTTCTTTCATTCCGTGATCTATCCACCAGCGGAGCGTTCCTGAAAAGGTTGATATTATGTGATGCTTGAAAAGTGAATCGGGGATAATTTTGCTTTTTTGAGCTTCAAATAAAGAAATATGATCATCAACCAGAATTTTGAGCTGACCTTTGAAATATTCTAAAAATAATTCATTATTTGGCGATGACAGTAATTTCAGAATATTATTGTCATTTTTCTGCAGATGACGGAATAAATGGAGAAAAACAGAGCTTTCACCATCACATTCAAAGATATGTCTGTGTTCCGTATTACAGCCGTTTTCGGTGTCGAATATATGGCAAAATAACTCCTCGCAAAGCTCCTTCAATAAAAAATCCTTCGTTTCAAAGTGAGCATAAAATGTTGCCCTGCCGACGTCAGCTTCGTTTATTATCTCCCCGACTGTTATTGAATTGAAGTCCTTTTTTGATAAAAGCTCCGTAAAAGCGTTAAAAATTGCCTGTCTTGTCTTTTTTTGCCGTCTGTCCATTTTGTCTCCATACAATTTTTGAATTTTGTTCGGTAATGAATATGTGAAAAATATCGTATATTGAATATATGCGTGAATTTGATATAATGATATTGAACAATAAGTTCGGTATTGAATGTATTGTATCACAAAATATTAAATAAGTCAATGGAGAAGCTTATGAAAACTGAAAGAAATATTTTAATCGCATTTATTTTGAATGTATCGTTTTCGATTTTTGAATTTATCGGCGGTATTTTCACGGGAAGTGTTGCTATCATTTCCGATGCAGTACACGACCTCGGTGACGGTGTAAGCATTGGACTGTCGTATTTTCTTGAGAAAAAAAGCAAAAAAGCACCTGACGAAAAATATACCTTCGGCTATGGCAGATATTCGGTGCTGGGCGGAGTTATAACGTCGCTGATTCTTTTATTCGGTTCTGCTTTGATGATATATAACGCCGTGTTAAGAATTTTTAACCCGACGGAGGTAAACTATAACGGAATGATAATATTCGCTGTTATAGGTGTTATTGTGAATTTCTCGGCGGCATTTGTTACACACGGCGGTGAAACGGTAAACCAAAGGGCGGTAAATTTACATATGCTTGAGGATGTTCTCGGCTGGGCGGTCGTTTTAATCGGCGCTGTCATTATGAAATTTACCGACGTCACATTTATCGATCCCATTATGTGCGTCTGTGTTTCGGTATTCATTCTTGTGAATGCCGTTAAAAATCTCAAGGAAACTATGGATATTTTCCTTGAAAAAGTGCCGAATGATATAGACATTTCCGAAATGAAAGGGCATATAGGAGAAATTGACGGTGTAATTGATGTCCATCATATCCATTTATGGAGCATTGACGGAGGACGTCATTTTGCCTCTTTACATATTGTTACCGACAGTGAGACGGAAAAAATAAAAGAAGCTGTAAAAACGGAGCTTCGTGAGCACGGCATACAATGTGCAACGGTGGAAACCGAAAAAAGCACAGAAAAATGTTATGAAACAATGTGCCGTACGGAGCATTGGAATGTTTCCGGACATCTGCACCATCACCATTCACGTTAAAATTTTCAAATCCTCTTGACAAATCGGCTCTAATGTGTTAGAGTATATACGAACTCTAATGCGTTAGAGAAAGGAGGATTTCTTGTGAGTATCCCGAAAATATTTGAAAGTGAATACAGATTTTGCCTGATATTATGGGAAAATGAACCCGTCAAAAGCAGTAAACTCGTTGAACTCTGCGCCGAGCACCTCGGCTGGAAGCCCACAACTACATACACGGTTATCAAAAGACTGTCGGAGCGCGGTGTTTTAAAAAACGAAAACACCGTAGTGACATCACTCGTCAGCAAGGATGAGGTGCAGGCGTCGGAGATAGACGAAATGGTGGATAAGACCTTTGAAGGTTCACTCCCTGCGTTTATCGCCGCATTTACAAAGCACCGCAAAATATCTGACGGTGAGCTTGATGCGCTTCAGCAGATGATAGACCGATACAGAAGGGAGAATAACAATGAGTGAATTTTTCCTGACTGTTCTGAATATGAGCATATCCGCAAGCTGGGCATTTTTGGCGGTGTTCGTTCTAAGACTGTTGCTGAAAAAAGCTCCGAAATGGCTGTCGGTTCTGCTTTGGGGAATCGTTGCTGTAAGGCTTGTGTGTCCGATTTCCTTTGAAAGTGTGATGAGCCTTGTGCCGAGTACCGAGACCGTATCACCTGAAATTATGACGGATAAGCTTCCTACGGTAAACACAGGCTTTCCTCTTTTGAATAATGCGGTAAACCCATCACTCTCCACGTCGCTTGCACCCGATGCAGGCGCAAGTGTAAATCCGTTTCAGGTGTGGATACCGATATTGTCGGTTGTCTGGGCTATAGGCGTCTTGTGTATGCTTTTATACGCGCTCGTCAGTTGTTTGCGCCTTAAAAGCAAGATAGGCACGGCTGTTTTGCTTGACGGTAATATTTATCAGAGCGAAAATGTACCCACACCGTTTGTATTCGGTATAATAAAGCCTAAAATTTACTTGCCGTTTGCAATTTGCGATGATGATATGCTATATGTAATTTCTCACGAGCGTGCGCACATTCACCGTCGGGACTATTTGTGGAAGCCGATAGGATTTCTTATTCTTTCGCTTCACTGGTTCAATCCCTTGATGTGGGTGTCGTATGTGCTTCTTTGCCGTGATATTGAGCTTGCGTGTGATGAAAAGGTAGTCGGTAAGCTCGATACAGTCCAAAAGGCAGATTACTCCCAAGCGCTTTTAAACTGCAGTGTCAGCCGCCGTGCGCTTACAGCTTGTCCGATAGCCTTCGGTGAAACTGATGTTAAAAACAGAGTGAAGTCTGTGCTTAATTACAAAAAGCCTGCATTTTGGTTAATAGCTGTTGCTGTCGTTTTGTGCATCCTCACCGCTGTGTGTTTTTTGACCGATCCTGCATCGGCACGGCTTAAAAATATCGAGGGACTGACACTTGTGGATGCGGTTGAAAATACAGAGGTCGTTTGGGTGTCCGACGGCGAAAGATACAGCATAATAGGCGATGTCGGAAATGAGCTGCTTTCCGAGCTTTTTGATATAAAAATATCAAAAAAAGAAATTTCAGAAAGCCGTGACGAATACAGAGACAGAAGTCATACACTTGTACTGCAAACAAAAGATGACATAAATCTTATGCTTTCATATTTACAGGGGCTTTATATCCACTTTGATGCAGATTTTAAGTCCGTATGGGTGTCACAGAAGAGCTACGGGGTGACATTCAGCTACAAGGTCAAAAACTCCGAAGACGCCAAGGAAATATACGAAAAAATAAAGCATTACAATTTTACCGAATCTGATGTCGGCGGGGTCGATGACCCGGCGATGGTGATAGGCAAACGCCTTACACTTGATGACGTCAAGGAGCTTTCACGAAAGGGCGATGCGCTTTCGTGGGAGGATTTTGAAAATTATTCGTATTTGGTCACAGGCTCCGGACTTTATATACGATATTATGAGATAGATGAAATGTTTTCTTTGTATATAGGTGGCGGTTTGCCCGACGGAAAGCCTTGGTACATTTATTTGGAAGCAAGCGATGAACATGCTGACCGCATAGACATCAGAGAGGGGAACGTTGAACGCTTCATAAACCAACACAAAAACAACCCCGTTGTCAAAAACGTCGGCTACAGCTTCAGATGCTGTCCCGTTGACAACAGCGATAATTTTCAAAAGATGCTTGAAATAGGCGGTATCACGGCGGATGGCACGGAAGCCTTGCCGACAGTAAAAATAACAAGCACCAAACAGCTTGCCGACTTTGTAAGCAAAATGGACCCATTTATGAATTTTGAATTGGCTTGTGACGATACACCGTCGTTTAACGAGATAAGTCGGGAGTTTACCGATGAGTATTTTGAAAACAATACGCTTTTGCTTATCTATGCTTCGGGAAATACGTCTTCTGACAGATTTTCCATTGAATATGCACGAAAATCCCGCGGTGTTTTGTCGCTTGGTTTAGTGGGAGATGTGTACAGTGCGGGTGATATGGTGAAGCAAGGCTGGCTTGTTTGTATGAATGTGGAAAATAAAGATATTAAAGATGTGCAGAGTGTAGTAGCATATGTCAGTTCGTTTCATTATCCCGACAGCGGAACGTCAACTGCCGCGGCAATAAAGCAATATACGTTCAAAGAATCGGAGGAAAAGCTTTTAAAACCTTGCTTCACGCTGTTTGATAACGGCAAATTCACGTTTATGTTTTCGGGAATAAGCAGTTATCTGGGTGTTGGCGAATATGACCTTGAAAACGGCAGACTTACGCTGAAAACAGATGACGGACAGTTTGTTTACTGCTTTGACGAGGTGGACGGAAAAATGATTTTCGACGGCAAAAAATCCTCTGAAATGGTGTGGTTTTCGGGTATGTACGACGGATGCGTGTTTGAATAAACAAAAAACAGGTGATGCTGATGTGTCACCTGTTTTGATATATTCAAGTTTTTACAGATATTTCCGCAGGAAATATCTGCGCCCCTGCCGAGGGGGGGCGGCTGGGGCGCAAATGACTGCAGTTGATAATATAAATATGAATAAAATGTAACTATTGCAAAATGCCTATTGACAATAAAACTTGGCAAGTGTATAATGTTTGCAAATAAAACTTGGCAAAGGGGTTAGCTATGGATAAAGAAGAAATACTCAAAAAGAGCAGAGAAGAAAATGAAGGCCAAGACGGTGAATACGAAAAAAGCCTATTTTCAAAAGCTTATAAAGTGAGCAATGGGATAGGTGTTTGTGTTTGCCTTATACTCGCTGTTGTCAGTCGATATATATTCGCTTCGCCTGAAGTTGCATTTGCGGGATTTATTGTGCTTTTTTCAACGCAAGCGAGTTTGGATTTGACAAAGTATGTTTATCTGAAAGAAAAAAGAGATTTGATTTACGGTATTGTCAGCATTATTGCGACAGTCGTATTTTCTGGTGCTTTGGTGTATTTTTGGATGACAAGCTCATGCTAAAAATTAACCTCTCGGCGGAGCGTGGATATTTCCGTACGAAATATGTAATTCGAAATATCGGGTGACAATAAAATTTAACAAGGAGCCGGTTATGGATAAAGAAGAAATACTCAAAAAGAGCAGAGAAGAAAATGAAGACCAAGACGGTGAATACGAAGAAAGCGTACTTGCACAAGCTTACAAAATAAGCATATGTGTGGGTTCAGTTTTGTGCGTGCTGCTCATTATTGCTACCAGATATTGGTCTGATATAGCTGAGGTTGCGTTTGGCGGATTGTTGTTGCTTTTCACAGTGACCGGAAGCAGTGATTTGACGATGTTTGTGAAGCTTAAGGAGAAAAAGTATCTTTTTCATGCTTTTCCGGACATTTTTTTGGTAGGGATAATGGTGTACATATGGATGACAAGCTCACATTAAAAAATAACCTCAAGACGGCGAGAGGTGAAAAGGGGCTGTCACAGCAACAGCTTGCCGATATGGTCGGTGTGTCACGTAATACGATAAGCTCCATTGAGGTCGGGCAGTTCAACCCGACGGCAAAGCTTGCGCTTATCCTTTGTATCGCACTTGACAAAAAGTTTGAAGAGCTGTTTTATTTCTGATAGGGAGAAATTTATGGAATCTTTAAAAGGAAAAATCTACAGAAATGCATTTATAATTTCGGCACTCGTTTCTTTTGTATTCGGTGCGGTCAAGCTTCTAAATGTTGTGCAAAATGCAGAGCTTCCGAGATATTTATTGAGCGTATCGTTTGAAGCTGTCGTGTTTCTTTTGTGTGCTGTATGTCTTATTGCAGGCGTTAAAAAAAGCGCACCGTTTTTTGAAAAAGCATTCGGTGCGGTGTGCAAAATCGTTCTTGCATATTTTTCGGTAATTATGCCGTTTGTGCATTATCTGAACAATATAAATAGAACTTTTTTTGAAACGGAGCTTTATAAAAGCGCATTTTGTATTTTTTGCACAGCTTCTGTATATATGGTGTGTTCGTTCAGACGTCACGGCATTTGTTTTAATGATTCATTTGCAGAAAGCGAAAGTTATAAAAAATGTGTGCTTAAAAGGATAGGAAAGGCTGGGATATACGTTGCCGTCTGCCTGATAGTTTCCGTGTGTCTTGCGTTTTTGATAATACCGCTTGGTTATTTAATGAAGGTGTATGCGTATAAAACGATATATATTTATGTCAGCTCGTATGTCTTGACGTCGCTTCTATATTTCCTTTATTCGGTTTTGGAAAAGGAAAGCTCGTCGCTTTATATAGGACTGTCAAGAAAAACCGTGACGGCATTAACGGCGGTTGTTTTGGTAAGTGCTTTGAATAAGATATTCACGTTCGTAATTCCGTACGTGTTCAACGGACGGATCCTCGCTTTTTTTGCAGGAAAGATTCCTGAATACATTGATATTTTCATAATTGTTGCGCTTGTGGTATATATGATATATTTTGTAAACGAATACAGAAAAATGAACGAAAACCGCCTGCTTACGATAGGCTGTTTCGTCTTTGCGTTTGCAAAAATTGCGAATATTGTTATATGTGAGCTGATGACGACGGTAAGATACATCTCCATGCCACGAATCGTTGAAACACCCGACGGATTCGAAATGCTCATTCTGACATCGTGGGCTGAATTTCTGATTTCAGTTATTTGTTACGCACTGGCGATACTCGGCTTGGCGCTCGTTATAATATCGCTTATAAAGGACAAAATGATAAGCCCTTTGAATATAATATCAGTCGTAGTGTGGGTACTGCTTTTTGTGTGCTCCATATGCTTAGACGGCGTATTCCACCCGAACGTGTCAGAGCATTTAAAATCGCTCTGCGAGCTTTTAACGCTTGTATACCTTGCCTTTGTTGCCAAAGAGGTTACAGCCAAAACCCCTGCACCATTGTCAATGGCATTGTGATAAAATCGAATAATAAAACCGCTTCACATTGAAATGAAGCGGTTTTATCGATTTTTTTATGTTAGTTTCGCTAACAAGACTTCAATGAAAAATGCAGATAAACATAAATGTGTATATAATCTGAAAAACAGCACCCCGTGCCCGTCCCCCACAGTTGACAGGCGTACTGCTGTAACACCTGTCAACTGCCTCGGGCAAAGGGGTGCACACTGCCTTGCAGTGTGAATTTCAAAAACAATATAAAACCGCTCCTGATTCGGGGCGGTTTTATTGGTATCGTTTCTTTGTTTCTGTTTCACCGACAAGATAATCAATGCTGACATTATAAAATCTTGCTATCGTGATCAAATGTCTTATTGGAATTTCATTTATGCCTTTTTCGTATCTTGAATATACCTGCTGTGTAGTTTTCAGCAGATGTGCAATATCTTCCTGACGCAAGTCATTATCCTCACGCATTTCACGAAGTCTGAGCCTTATATTTTCCATATTCATCACCGTAAATATTCTACCACAAAAACACCATACCTCTTGACAATACACCAAATGTGGTGTATAATGGTGAAAAAAATAAAATTTTCGCCATTTTTGGCAAAAGAGGAGGACTTATGAAGAAGAATTTTTTGAAAGCCGCATCATTATTTTTATCATTAATGATGCTGTTATGCGCCTGCGGAGATGAAACGCAAAGCACAGGAACAGAAAATGAGGGAACGGATGCTATAACGGTCACAGATGATCATACTCATTTCTTTGGATCGTGGAAAACTGTTAAAGCTGCAACTTGTATCGCAACAGGTACACAGGAACGTACGTGTGCTTGTGGTGAAAAAGAAACCAAATCGTATGCAGAGTCAACGCACAGATACGGTAACTGGATAACACAAAAAGCTGCTACGTGCACAGTTAACGGTGTAAGAGAATGTACGTGCTCTATTTGTGGTGATAAAAAAACGGAAACGGTATATTCAAAGGGACACAATTACGGTGTTTGGACAACCGAAAGAGAAGCCACGTGTGCACAGGACGGCTTGAAAGTAAGTGAATGTTATCTTTGCGGTGACCGAAAGACGGAAACTGTAAAATCGACAGGACATGATTACGGCGGTTGGTACACTGAAACAGATGCGACGTGTACTGCAAGCGGTTTGGAGTACCGCACTTGCTACGATTGCGATAAAAAAGAAACCAGAACGATAGCTGCTAAAGGTCACGACTATAAAAACGGCGAGTGTACACGTTGCGGTGATATTAACGTCAAAATGAATATCACTTTGCCCAAAACACCCATTACAATACATGATTATCGTTATAACGGATCAATAGATATCTCTTGCAAGGTTACGTCAGTAAAATATAAGATTAATAGTGTATATTCCGATGGAGTATATGTATATATATACTGGTCCGGAGAACAGACGTATAATCATCAAGGTGATAATATATCGTCTATGTGTGCCATTGGATACAAGCTTTATGATTCGCAAGGATATGTTGTAGCTAGTGGAACGGACTATTCTACTGCTGTTCAAAAAGGCGAAAAATTCAAGGATGCAGAATTTCTTATAATGAATCTTGATCCAAACGAAAGTTATACGTTGGAGTTCGTCAATGTGAATTAAGAAAAAAATGACAACAAAAGAATTTGCGAAAAATAAAAATATATCAGAGAGAAAAGTAAAAGTTATGGCACCGTATATAGACGGCGCCGTTCAATGTCCTTTATGTAAAAAATGGCAGATGCCGGAAGATGCAACTCCGATATATATACCAAACAAAACGTATTATGCTGAAAAAAGCAAAATGTTTTGTTATATTTTGGATGCTATATCTCTTGGACATATTATTCACCCCGAATTATCGTGTGTGCCCGAAGACAGCTTTTTACCATTGATAGACTCGTTAGCAGATAGTAAATACATCGCAAGAAAAAATATAAATAAAAATGCATTTGATTGCAGAAATTATCAACTCACTATCCACGGTGCTGAATGGTTGAATATGAAAAGTAAAGATAAAAGTGACTTGGCATCAAATATCATTTTAGCTCTTTTGCAGACCGTACCTGCATTAGTCGGTATTTTCAAATAATTTTAAAATAAGGGTTTATAGCAAACACGGCTCCGTTATCCGAAAGGAAAGCGGAGCCGTGTATTATTTTGTATTTTAAACACTTATTTATTCGGTCTGTAGCTGTCTATTTTGGCTGAAAGGTGCTTGGCGACGTCGAGCATATATTTAAACGATATTGGGAGCATATCCTCGGGTACGTGTCTTTGGAAATTACTTGATTCGTAGGTGAAGTCGCCGACGTAGTCTATCTCGCCGAGCGCACGGCAGACCTCTTCCCAGTTTATTTTTCCTTGACCTGGTAGGTCGTGTCTGTCGCTCATATAATCGTTATCGTGAATGTGCAGAGCATACAGATACTTATGACCGAGCTTTCGTATGCAATCTTCCGGCTCAAAGCCGACGAGCGTTGTGTGACCGAGGTCAAGACAAGCCGCAAAATGCTCCGTTCCGCCAAGACCGTCGATATAGCGTATAAGCTCCTCCATATGTGAGCAGGAATCGTGCCCGATGCGCCTTGTTTTCACTTCGTGCTGCCACATATTTTCAATACATATCTTGTAGCCGTACTTCTCGCAATAAGGTATCATCGTGCGGAAAAAACGCATATTGTATTCAAACACTTCTTCCTCGTGGCCGAGGTATTCCATGTGATGTATAGGGTGCGCAACAACGTATTTTACGCCCATAATTCCGCAAATGTCAAGCGCTCTGTAATGTGCAGGGCCGATAAAGCGCTCCCATTCGCCTTCCTCATTCCACCTGAAGTTGAAAGGTAAGTGCGCTTGGTTGTACGTAACTCCGAGTGCGTCTGAATAAGCCTTCAGCTCTCTTGCTTCTTTTTCCCAATTTTCCGAGTTGAAAGGACTGTCATAATAAGCCATTTCAAAAAGGGAACAGTCAAGCGTTTTAAAGCCTGCGTCCGATAACATTTTGATTGCTTTTTTGTTTCCGAAACGGTCACGTATAATGGAAATTGCAGTCGAAATAACCATATTGATCCTCCTGTTTGTAGCCTACTATTTTTATACTACAAATGTTTCATTATGTCAATAAAAATCGGAAGTGTTTTGCAAAAATGTAAAAAAATATGACCCGAAAAACAGCACCCCGTGCCCGCCCCCCACAGACGACACGCACACGCAGTGTGCGGGTGGCCTGCCCCGGGCACAGGGGAGCGCACCGCGAGGCGGCGCGTAAAAAA
>JAZRTS010000167.1:0-1427 GCA_045652135.1 Eubacteriales bacterium
AAATGTCGCTTGCTATGCGACCAAACCTCTCTTTTGCTGATGTATAATGATGACATCAAACAAAAGAGAGGTTTTAATTATGAAAAACAACATTACAGAGCTCGTATTTATTCTTGACAGAAGCGGATCAATGGCAGGACTCGAGGCAGACACTATCGGCGGATTCAATGCGATGATAGAAAAGCAGAAAAAACAAGACGGCAAATGCTACGTTTCAACGGTACTTTTTGACAATGTCAGCGAGGTTTTGCACGATCGTATAAACCTTTCGGATATTCCGAAAATGACAGAGAACGATTATACAGTCCGTGGTTGCACGGCGCTTATCGATGCTGTGGGCGGTGCAATCCGCCATATCGGAAATATCCATAAATATGCAAGAAAAGAGGACGTACCCGAACATACCCTGTTTGTTATAACAACAGACGGAATGGAAAACGCAAGTAAAAGATATTCATCCGATGATGTTAAACGTATGATAAATGAAAAGAAAAAGCTCGGTTGGGAGTTTCTTTTCCTGGGCGCGAATATCGACTCTGTTCAAACAGCGTCAAGACTTGGGATAGATGAAGAACGTGCGGTTGATTTCAAATGTGACAGTGAGGGCACAAAGCTCAATTATTCGGTAGTTTCCGAAACGATAAGCTCGTTCAGGGAATCCCGCCCGATAAAAGCAAATTGGAAGAGAAAAATCGAGGAGGACTACAAAAAAAGAAGATGATGTGCGAAGCTTTACGCTTTTCGGGGGAGAGCTGTCACGCACAGCGTGACTCAGAGGGTAAAAAGCAAGCGTGAGTATAAGTACAAAGAACTGTTTACCCTCTTGCCCGACAGAGTCGGGCGCTCTCCCCAAAAGCTCACGCACACTCCCTTTGAAATAAACAGCCCCGAAAGAGAAAAAACTCTTTCGGGGCTGCATTTGTTGTTCAATTATTCGACGATAAATTTTCCGAAAAATTCGGGGCGGTGGAAATCCGGTCTTTCACACGTTGCCGCATTCCACATACCGTAGTGAGGGATTTCGCAGTCGTCTCCGCATTTGTAAGCGTTTCCGTAAAACTCATATCCCGACGGTATATCCGCGATACCGTATACTTTCTTTATTATTTCATACGGCATTGTTATTGTTACCTGCCAGAATCCGTCTTTTTTTTCAGCTTTAACATCGGGAAGTATGCCACACACTTCAAGAAGCGGAGTTCTGCCGTGTCGGTCAGTTCCGTATGCAATAAGAGATGCGCCGATGCTGTTCACTTCGCAGTTTATATAACCGCCCTCGGCGTAACAGGCGAAAAATTCAAGACAGCTGTCCTTGTAAACGGGAGCCATATATCCCTGATGCACCGCTTTCGGTGATGACTCTTTACACGTGATCTGTATTATAAATTCGCTGTCTGTATGTACGGCTTTGAAATATGCTTCCGGGC
>JAZRTS010000168.1:0-50646 GCA_045652135.1 Eubacteriales bacterium
TTCTGCGGCGCAGACAACACCGTTTGAAATAAAAGAGGGACTCAATGTACGTGATGAGCTTTTGCTCAAATACAGATACCTTGACCTTCGCCGTACTCATTTGCAGAAGAATATCCGTGTAAGACACGAAATTGCCAAGATCGCAAGAGAATACTTCTACGAAAACGGATTTCTTGAAATCGAAACACCTATGATGATAAAGCCTACGCCCGAGGGCGCACGTGACTATATCGTTCCGTCACGAATCCACCACGGAAAGGTGTACGCACTTCCGCAGTCGCCTCAGATATACAAGCAGCTTCTTATGCTTTCGGGCTTTGACAGATACATTCAGCTTGCACGTTGCTTCCGAGACGAAGATTTGCGCGCTGACAGACAGCCCGAATTTACACAGATAGACCTTGAAATGTCCTTTGTTGACGAAGAAGACATAATGACAATGGTTGAAGGTTTTATCGCAAGACTTTTCAGTGAGCTTCTTGATAAGAAAATAAACCTTCCCATAACAAGAATGACGTATGCAGAAGCTATGTCAAGATACGGTTCCGATAAGCCCGATACACGCTTCGGTATGGAGATCGTTGATATTTCCGATATCGTTAAAGACAGCGGATTTTCCGTATTCTCAGGCGCTTGCGCGCAGGGCGGTTCGGTAAGAGGTATCGTTGCGAAGGGTGCAGCAGGCAGACTTACGAGAAAAGAAATAGACAAGCTTACCGAAGCGGCTAAGGGTATAGGAGCTAAGGGACTTGCATATATAAGATATAACGATGATGCTCCCAACTGCTCATTCGGTAAATTTATGGCAGAGGGCGAGCTTGACAGAATAATGGAAGCGCTCGGATGCGAAAAGGGCGACGTTGCGCTTATCGTTGCCGATAAGGACAGAGTAACGCTTCCTGTTCTCGGTGCGCTTCGTCTTACCGTCGGTAAACAGCTTGATATAATTGAGGATGGATACAACTTCCTGTGGATAACGGAATTCCCGTTCTTTGAATGGGACGAGGAAAGCGGAACGTGGCAGGCAATGCACCATCCGTTCACAATGCCTAAAAACGAATGTCTTGAATTCCTTGAAAGTGATCCCGGTAAGGTAACGGCTAAGGCTTATGACCTTGTTTTGAACGGTGTTGAGCTTTTGTCCGGTTCAATCAGAATTACAGACTTTGAGCTTCAGCAGAAGATGTTTGAAGCGCTTGGACTTACAGAGGAAGAAATTCAGAAGAAGTTCGGCTTCCTTGTTGATGCATACCGCTACGGTGCGCCCCCTCACGGCGGTGCAGGCATAGGTCTTGACAGACTTTCAATGCTTATATGCGAAGCGGCAAGCCTCCGTGATGTAGTGGCATTCCCGAAGGTGCAGAATGCATCTGAAATTATGTCAGAGTGTCCTGCATCACCTGAAGACAAGGCTCTTGAAGATCTTGCGATTAAATTTACAAATACCGACGAATAATATATAAAAATAAGCACAAAGGAGATTTTTATTATGCATATGGATTATATTCATCCTGCCGACCAGCTTGTAATGTTTATGCAGCGTATATACGACAGAGGACTTACGACGACATCGGGTGGTAACCTTTCTATTATGGATAAGGACGGAAATATCTGGATCACTCCCGCAGGTATCGACAAAGGTACTCTTACAAGACGTGATATTATTTGCGTAAAGCCCGACGGAACGTGTATCGGTCCGCACAAGCCGTCAAGTGAATTTCCTTTCCACCAGTCGGTTTATAAAATGCGTCCCGACATTCACGCGGTGCTTCACGCGCATCCTCCGGCGCTTGTTGCGTTTTCCATTGCACGTAAGATTCCCGACCTCGATCTTATCCCCACGGTGAGAAAGACGTGCGACCGTATTTCAATTGCAACATACGCTGTACCCGGAAGTAAAGAACTCGGCGAAAACATTGCTCGTGAATTTGAAAAGGACGTAGACATTGTTCTGCTTGAAAATCACGGTGTATGTATCGGTGCTAAAGATATGTTCACGGCATTTATGATGTTTGAAACTATCGACTATTCGGCTAACCTCGAAATACTTGCCGCAAAGCTTGGAAATATCAACAGACTTTCACCCGAGGCTATAAAGATAACAGAAACACGCAACCACCTTTTGATGGATGATTTTATACCCAACACACGTTCATCCGAGGAGCTTGAAGCAAGACGTGAAATGATAACGCTTATCAGACGTTCTTATAAGCAGGGACTTTTTACTGCAACTCACGGAACGTATTCGGTAAGACTTTCCGACGGAAGCTTCATCATTACTCCGTTCGGACGTGACAGAGCGTATCTTTGCGAGGAAGACCTCGTAAGAATAAAAGCAGATATGAAGGAGCTTGGAAAAACTCCTTCCCGTGCGGTTAAATCCCATGCGGCTATATATGAGAAGAATCCCGATATAAACGCTATCCTCTTGGCTCATCCGCCGCACGCAATGGCGTTTGCCGTAACAGATGCGGAGTTTGACCCCAGAACTATTCCCGAAAGCTATATTTTGCTTCGTGATATTGAAAAACAGCCGTACGAAGGACTTTATGCCTCGCCCGAGGAAGTCGCTGAACGCTTTGCTCCCAATCGTCCGGCGCTTATTTTCAAGAATGACTGCGTAATCGTAACTGGTTCAACGCTTCTTCAGGCATTTGACCGTATGGAGGTGCTTGAGTCTACTGCTCACTCCATCATCAATTCAAAGAGCATTGGCGATATCGTTCATATTTCTTCCAATGAAGTTGACGATCTTAAAGAAGCCTTCAATCTCAAAGACTAATGACAGAGCTTGTAATTTTTGACCTTGACGGCACGCTTCTTTATACGATAGAGGATTTAAAAGACAGCGTGAACTATGCCCTGAAGCAGTTTGGTATGCCGGAGGTTTCCCTTGACGATGCAACGGCAAACGTCGGAAACGGTGTAAAAAATCTGATATTTCTTTGTGCTCCGCAGGGAACCGACGAAGAAACGCTTGACAAGATACTTTCAGCATTTAAAGAGCATTATAAGGGTAATATGGAAAACAAAACAAGACCGTATGACGGTATTGTTAAAATGCTCGGTAAATTAAAAGAAAAGGGAATAAAGACTGCCGTTCTTTCAAATAAATTTGATGCGGCAACGGTAAGACTTTGTAATAATCTTATGCCCGAGCTTATCGATCTTCCCGTCGGAGAACGTGCGGATTTTCCGAGAAAACCGTCACCTGAGGCGGTCTATGATATAATCGAAAAGCTCGGAGTCAAACGTGAAAATACCGTATTTGCAGGTGATTCCGACACTGATATAAAAACGGGCAAAAACGCAGGCATCAAAACCGTTGCGGTAACGTGGGGATACAGAAGCCGTGAGCTTCTTGAATCCTCTCAGGCTGATTACATGGCAGATACGGTTGATGAGCTTTGTGAAATACTCATTAATAAGATCTAATATAAAAACGCTCACTTTTCGAAGTGAGCGTTTTTACGTTAAAATACGGAAATTTTTTACCTTTTTCTGTGTCAGATGCGTTTTTTCGGCAAATAATACATATATAATTTGTTGAAAAAGGGAGACAAAATATGTATGTAAATAAGGTTGAAATTTGCGGGGTTAACACCTCAAAACTCAAGACACTTTCAGAAAAAGAAAAGGAATTGTTTTTAAAGCTTGCCAAAGCAGGAGATAAAGACGCAAGACAGAATCTTGTAAACGGTAATCTTAAGCTTGTGCTAAGTGTTGTTCAGCGCTTTACGGGCAGACGAGAAAATCTTGATGATATATTTCAAGTTGGATGTGTAGGACTTATCAAGGCAATTGACAATTTTAACACCGAGGTTGGAGTTAAATTTTCCACGTACGCCGTGCCGATGAATATAACAAGGTGAAATTACCGTTCTGAAGCATCCTCATATAATGAATACAGCAGTCCCAGATGATGTTCTTCATCTTTAATAATACGCTTGATAAGCGCATTTATCTTATGGTCGTCACATCTCTCTGTAAAGTTGTTATACGAAGCTATTGCTTTTTTTTCACTTCGTATGTCGCCACGCAGCATTTTTACGAAATTCTGCGAATAATCAACGCACACACCATTCCAGTAAACGTAACGGCTTCTGTCACATACAGCGGCCCTGCAGTCACCGCCGAGGATATTTATCAGCTTGCAAAGCATTTCAAAGTGCTTCATTTCCGTAACCGATATACATTCCAAAACGTCGGCGGCGTAGGCAAATTTCGGCGGAAGTGATATGTGTTGATACGTGTATTGAAGTACGGCTGTAAGTTCTCCGTCTTTTCCGGAAGCAAGAACCGACAGTCTGTCTGAAAGTTCTTTGCTGTGCCTTGTTACCTCGATTTTTGGATACGGTTCATTAAGAATACAGTTAAAGCTTTTCAATATATACACCTTTCTGATATTTTTTCTCTTTCCTTTAATTATATGCCCTGCGCTTTTTTCTGTGAAAATTTTGTTTTAACACTTGAAAATGCCGTAAAAATGTAGTATGATTAATGAAAAGTATGGAGGAATAAATAATGCTTGATAAAATTATAGAAGTAGTTGCAAGGGAAATAGGACTCGATGATGAGGTTGTTAACGCTGACAGTGACATCATCGAAGATCTTTGTGCGAACTCCCTTGATATAGTAGGAATAATAACAGCGCTTGAAGACACGTACGGAATTGAGGTGCCTGACGAAGCAATAATAGATCTTCGTACGCCTGCGCTTATCGCAAATTATATCGAAGGTACAACTTCGGACGGTTCGGCTGAAAATGAATAAATACACGAAGTTACTTAAAAATACGTCAATAATGGGTGTAGGCGCCTTTCTTTCAAAGGTGCTTGTCTTTTTGCTCCTTCCGCTTTATTCATCGGTTATGTCAACTGCGGATTACGGTGTTGCGGATATTGTTGCGCAATCATCAAATCTGCTTATGCCGATAATAACTCTCGGTATCTGCGCGGCTGTTTTTAGATTTGCGTGTGATAAAAAAGCGGATCATGAAGCTGTTTTTACGGTAGGTTTTATACTGCTTTTGTTCAGTATGGTGTTTTTTGCGGCACTTATACCGCTTTTCAAAAAGGTATACGTTCTTGATGAATACCTGCTTTTATTCGCACTTTACGTATTCATGTTCGGACTTCATACACTTTGCGGTCAGTATCTCAGAGGTGTTGATAAGGTAAAAGAATTTGCCGTAAAAGGTGTGCTTTGTACTGTTTTTACACTTTTTTTCAATGTTCTGTTGCTTCTTGTTTTCCCACTTGGTGTAACGGGATACCTCGTTGCAAATATACTTGCTGACTTTTTCACGGTAATTTATATGTTCCGCGTCGGTAATCTTATAGACGCGTTCAAACCGAAAAAATTCTCCTTCGGTCTTCTTTTAGATATGCTGAAGTATTCGCTTCCGCTTGTTCCGACAACTATATGTTGGTGGATAACGAATATGTCTGACAGGTATATAGTGCTTTATATGATAGATGAATCTGCAAGCGGTATTTACGCGATGAGTTACAAAATACCTAATATTGTTACGATGATAACGGGTATCTTTGCAGATGCCTGGCAGATGTCTTTGATAGATGAAAGCAATCAAGGCTCAGTAAGTAAGTTCCTTACGAAGATATTCGAAAGCTATAAAGCTGTACTTTTTATGGTAGGTTCGGGAATTATACTTTTTGTCAAGGTCATTACGGGAATTCTTATAAGAAATGACTTCTACGTTGCTTGGAAATATACGACGCTTCTCGTCGTAGCAACAGTATGTATGAGCATGGTAAATTTCATCACTGTCATTTTTCACGTTAAAAAGAAAAGCGTTAATTCGCTCATATGCGCTACCTGTGGTGCATGTGTAAATATAGTGGGTAACATTGTTCTTATCAAAGCATACGGTGCTATCGGTGCAGCCGTTGCAACTGTTATAAGTTATGTCGTTGTTTACGTGATAGCCACCAATCTCTCTCTGAATTATGTAAAATATAAGGTATTCTTTACCAAAACCGTGGTCAATATAGCTTTATTAACGGTACAGAGTATCGTTATGATATTTGTTCCCGGAGTTGCATCGTATATTATTTCGGCTGTAATTTTTATTGCTGTAGTAGTCCTGAATATTCCCGTGTTTCTTTATTCTGCAAAGTCTATACTGAAAAGTAAATAACTTAAAAAACAGAGAAGTACCGTGTTAACGGTCTTCTCTGTTTTTTGTTTTTTTACCATTTTGATGGAGATTCATTAAAAGATTCGAGTATTGGAATCCGTGTTCCTTCTCTGAAATGCGTAATATTGTATTTCTTCAGAGTGATGTACATATTTTCAAGTATTTCGGGATGTTTTTCGGCATCCCATGCTATATACATCATATAATAATCTATTTGTGTTTTTGATTTTTCAACGTGGCGGCGGCATACGGTTTCTGTCGCACTGTTGTATGCTTTTTTCCACAGATTTGATAATTCTATTGCAAAGGCGGCAAGCTCACTGTCGCTTTTTTTGTTTCCCATAATTGTTTTCACACCGGTGTAAACAAGCATATGAGAGTTTGAGGCTTCCGCGGAAGTTTTGTCTATATATTCCAGAATATATTTCCACCCATCGCCGTAGTATCCTTCAAGAAAATCACACATATATGCACGGTATTCTTCCTCCGTCATTTCAGGATCCCACATAAGCTTTGAGAGAAGATATGTGCGCAACTCACCGAATTCGCCGCTGGCACAGTTGTAATTGCCTTGCTCAAAAAGCCCCTTGACATTGTTTTCTGCATAGAACCTTATGTTGTCATATATGGTATAAAGATTAGGGAACGGACACAAATAGAACATAAAATTCGTTGTGTAATCCCATACGTAAAGGTTTTTGCATATCTTTCCCCATGCGGTGATATATTCATCAATAGTGTTTGCTGCACATTCATTTACAGCGTGTGAAAAACACGCCTCAGCACTTGATAGCCGTATTATGACGTTGTCAGCAGGGACTGACAATTTAGGCGCTTTGGGATCATCAGCCGAGATAAGTGTATCAACATACACATTGGGATGTTCTTCTTTAATACCGTTTGCAATTTTATTTATAAATACTATGTAAGAGCCGAGTGACGTACTCTCTTTTTTATTTGTATCAACACATTTTTGGCAGTCGCACGACTTGTAGTTTTCTTCTCCCAATGAAATGGATATAACTGTTTCTTTCGGGTTATCTGCAAGCCATTTTTTCACACTTTCAAGCACAGTGTTATAAACGTTGTCGTCAGACAGGCAGGGAACGGTGCCGCTTGTTTTTGAGAGTGAAGAAATCGTGTGAACCGTATTTACGTCATACAAAGCTCCTCCGCCGAAGTTTTTAAGATCACGTGAAATACAGCTGTTTATTTTTTGTTTTGCGGAAAATTCAGCGTCAAGTGCTTCATACCAGAAGCAATCGCGAAAATCAAATGTTGGAACGAAGTGTGTGTCAAGGTCGCCGGGTATATCAATTTTATCGGCTTTGAGTATACGTTCACAATCGGGTGTGTAATATCTTACCCCTACGTATTCTTCGAGAAAACTGTATACTCCGTAAAGGGTTCCGCGTTCACCGTTTCCCGTTATGTAAAGGTTACCGTCAAGACAGAGAATGTAATACCCCTCCTCGCCCATACGGGTGAGCTTTTGAACTATTTTTTTCGGTAATGACGATGTTTTTCCGATGTGTATTTTGTATTTGGCTTCTGAATCATTGTCGGTTGCACATTTAAGATGTATTCCCGTAGATGCATGTATGTAGGAAACAAATTCATCGGCGGCATACTTTCCGGCATCAGTGGCATTTTCGGGATATACAACTGTGTAAAGCCCGATGTTGTTACCTGCAATGTTCAACGATTTGATGGGAAAAGTATCACTTACGGGTGAATTTTCAACTGCATTATCAGTATCAGCATATGTGCTGTATGCATCTGATTCAAATCCTGTTTCGTGTGTTATTGTTTGAGAAACACACGATGTAAGGGTAATAAATGTTAAAAGAATTAAAGAAAGTAATTTCTTCACTTTAAACTTCTTCTCCTATCATTTTTTGGAAATTTTCAATGAGATTTGATTCGTAATCACATTCCTTTCCGGAAAGTCGTTTTCCTTTTAAAATATGCTCAAATTTTCCTATTTTTTTTGAAACGAATTCGCGAAATAATGGATCGCGGTGCGTTTTTAAACCTACGTGCAAAAATTCTTCCTTTGTCCGGCTCACGTTTCCGTTGTATGAACAGAGAATTATTTCATATATCTTACCGCTGTCACGGCAAAGCAATTCATTTTTGATCTCAAATCCGTTTTGTAAAAGATATACTCTTAATTCGTACGTGCATGTCATAGGCTGCAGAATGAGGTTAACATTGCCGTTTTTTACATACTCGCTTTTGTCAATTATATTCGAGATAAGCTCACCGCCCATACCGGCAATAATAATATCATCGGGGGCAAAATTTTCTATACCGTCAAGACCGTCGGCAAGATGCGTGGTTATGTACCTTGAAAAACCGTACTTTTCAATATTTGCTTTTGCCGCCTGTAAAGGTCCTTCGCGAACGTCAGAGGCATATATGCGTTTTGAAATTCCAAGCTGAACAAGCTTGCAGGAAACATATGCATGGTCACAGCCTATATCAGCCACCGACAAGTCTTTTCTGACTTGTGAAATTATAGCATCAAATCTTTCGTTTGCCAATTTTATCTCCGTTTTGTGTATTTTTCTATTCTATATCGGGATTGTATATCATAATGGCAAAAAATGCAAGTGTATTCATAATAATTTTAATATTTGACCTTTAAAAAAAAACAAATTAAGTATAACATTTACTGTGTATGCTATTTAAAGGGAGGAAAAACGTACTGTGAATGAACTTATAGAAAAAATTCTTAAAGCAGACGAAGAAGCACGTAAAAAATCACAGGCAGTCGAGGAGAGACGTGCCCACCTTGAAGCTGATATAACAGAAGCAAAAAACAAGATGAAAGCGGAATATGACGCGGCGGCTGACGAGGAAATAAAAAGACAGCTCGAAGAAAAGAAGAAAAACGCGCAAGCCTCGTGGGATGAAGCCGGCAAGAAATATAAAAAACTCGGTGACGATCTTAAGTTTTCATATAATTCAAATTATGAAAAATGGGCAAGTGAAATTGCCGAAAAAGTTATAGAAGGTATATGATGCGCACTGACAATAAAAAATCAGTAACACCTCGCTTTTCCGGAGGAGAGAATGCCGCTGCGGCAAAAGCGAGATGTATGTATGCCGACCGTCTGACAAAAGACGATTACAAAGAACTGGTAATGTGTAATTCTGTCGGTGAGGCAGCGTCGTATCTCAACACCAAAAAACGCTATGCTGATATTCTGAAAAATGAACGCGCTATATCAGGTATGCACAGAGAGCAGATAGAGTATATGCTCGAAAAGCGAAAGTACGGTGATTATGTAAAGCTGTCGGCGTATCTTATGGGAAGCGGTGATTATATCCGTCATTTTCTCAGCGCACGCCGTGAGATATCGTTGCTTGTTCATGCCGTTTCTTCTGTGTGTTCGGGAAATTATGATGATTATTACTATATCTTGGCATCGGATTTTGATAAGGAATCTCCCATAGATATTGCTATGCTTTCCGAAGCAAAAACATATGACGGTATTGTACGCGCTTGTGAAAGTACGGTTTATGCAAACGTACTGAAAAAATATACTCCAAAGGATTCGCTTTACCCTGATATAGTTCATCTGGAGGCTGACTTATGGAATCTTTTATTTGGTGAGATATTCAGCCGTGTTGAAGAGCTACCGTCGAAAAGCGAACGTAATGAGGCATACGATATTTTTAAATCGTATATAGATGCAAAAAATATCGCCGCCGTATCTCGTTTCCGTAATTATGCCGAATGTGATGCCGGCTACGTTTTAAGTTCTCTTATTAAATACGGAAATATAAGCGAAAAAGCATTGAGAGATATTTTTACACAAAGCGGAACCGGCAGTTCTCAAGGAGATAAAATACTTGGCGAGCTTATGGCTAAAGGATATGACTCGGAAACGCGTATATGCGAAAAAAAGTGCAGGAAATATTTACGATATTCTTCTCACCCTGCCATAACCGTACTTTCGTATCTTTACTTGCTTGAAACAGAGCTTGCAAATATAATAAAAATCGTTGAAGGTATAAGATATTCACTTGCCAAAGAAAAAATTACGGCAATGATATCGGAGGAATGAAATGTCTGTTTGTAAAATGTGCAGTGTAAGCATTGCAGGGCACCGTTCTTCACTTAACGAAACGCTTGACGTTCTTATAATGACGGGTGTTTTTCACCCGGATGAACTTAAAAAGTTCTATTCGGATATAAGTACGTTTACACCGTTAAGGGAAGAAAATCCTTATTTGGCAATGGAAGCATCGCTGAACACGGTACTTAAAAATTCTCCGCCTGCGGTGGGTGATTATAATTTTTCGGATGAACAGATCACCGAATATATATCACGCACTTCAAAAGTCGGCGAGGAGATAGAATCGGCGATATCAAAAACTAAAGCAGAGCTTGAGGAAAAAAAGAAATATCACCATATAATAAAGCATTTTAAGGGAATAAATGTTGATCTCGAAGATGTATTCGCGTGCGAGTATACGTACGTGTCGTTTGGTGTCTTCTCGAAGGAAGCTTATGAAAAGTTTAAAAGCAATTATGCAAAAACGGATATAATTTTTTATCCTGCGCATGAAGGAAGCGAAATGTGCTACGGTGTGTATTTCGCGCCTATACAACAAAAAGAAGAAGCAAAGAGAATTTTCTCGAGTTTGTATTTTGAAAAATTGCCAATAAAAGGCGAAAAGGGAACTCCGCTTTATATTGCAGAGAATCTTGAAAAACAGATAGCGGAGCTTGAAGAAAGTTTAAAAACGCTTACGGAAAAACAAGTCTCTCACGCAAAAGAAGAACAAAAAATGTGTTCTGAAATGCTTGCATGTGTACTTAAAAGAAAGAAAGGTTTTGAGCTTCGCAAATATGCGGCAATTTATGACGACCGCTTTATTATTTGCGGCTGGTGTCCGGCAGAAGACGGAGAAACACTGAAAAACGAGGTTTTGAAGATATCCGGTAACGAGCTGACTTTGGAAGCTGTTGGTAAGGAAACAAAGCTTTCACCGCCTGTTAAATTAAAAAACAATCCAATCGTAAGACCGTATGAGTATTATGTGGGAATGTACGGACTTCCGTCGTATAAAGAGAGTGATCCTACGGCGTTCGTTGCTATCACCTATACACTTCTTTTCGGAATTATGTTCGGTGATCTCGGACAAGGTCTCGTTCTTTCGCTTGTCGGTTATCTTATGTGGAAGCTTAAAAAGATGCCGCTTGGCAAGATACTTATCCCGTGCGGTATATCATCTGCTGTATTCGGTCTCATATACGGTTCGGTGTTCGGTTTTGAGGAACTTCTCAATCCGATGTTTCACGCACTCGGATTTCATGAAAAACCCATAGAGGTTATGAAGCCGGAAACGACGCAAATGATAATTTACGGCGCGGTGGGCGCAGGTGCTCTCCTCGTTCTTGTGTCGATAATTATGAATATCTTTTCATGTATTAAGCAGAAAAAAACGGCTCATTCAGTCTTTTCATCGAACGGCGTAGCCGGAATACTGTTTTACTTGAGTGTTTTCTCACTTCTGTTTTTGGAAAATGCGCAGACGTTTGCAATTCCGGTTATTACAGTAACGCTTATTCTGATGTTCTTCTGCGAGCCTTTGACAAGACTGTGCGAAAAAAAGAAGCCTCTTGAAGATGGACAAGGTGTGTCCGACTTCATAATGCAAACATTCTTTGAACTGTTTGAAACGGTACTCAGTTACGTAACCAATACGATGTCATTCTTGCGTGTCGGCGCATTCATACTTGTTCACGCAGGTATGATGAAGGTCGTTTTCACACTTGCGGAAATGTCATCGGGTGCGCCGTACGTGATAATTCTTATAGTCGGCAACGCGCTCGTGCTTTGCCTTGAAGCGCTTCTTGTCGGTATTCAGGTGTTAAGACTTGAATTTTACGAAATGTTTTCAAGATTTTACACAGGCGAGGGTGAAGCGTACGCACCTGTGTCTGAAAAAGAAACTGTTTAAAATATAAAATGCCGTAAGGCGGAAATGAGGAAAATTATGTTAACTTCAATTATTTTAATGACAATACCTTTCGTGCTTATACTTGCAACGGTTTTATACTCAATAAACCGTGTTTCGAAAGGTTTGCCCGCAAAGTCTGCACTTACACGCCAGCTTTGCTCATTCATCTGTATATTTGCAATATCTTCGATGCTTGTATTTGCTGTATCCGCTGCAGATGCAGAATCGGCTGATGTGCCCGTAAGTACAGAAGCATCTGAAGAAACGGAAGAAAAGGATTCCGATATATCCGATGGCCTCGGATATCTTGCCGCTGCACTTGTTACAGGTACTGCCGGCATCGGCGGCGGTCTTGCCGTTGCATCAGCAGCACCTGCCGCTATCGGTGCTACATCAGAAGATCCCAAGGCGTTCGGTAAAGCACTTATTTTCGTTGCTTTGGGCGAAGGTATCGCCCTTTACGGACTTCTTGTTTCGATTCTTATACTCAACAAAATATAAAATGAGATTTTACGTAATAAGCGATAATATCGATACTGTTACGGGGATGCGTCTTGCAGGCATTGAGGGTGTTATTGTACACGATGCCGAGGGCGTAACAAAAGAGATAGAAAAGGCATCTGCTGATGAAAGTATAGGTGTGCTTCTCATAACAGAGCTGCTTGTTTCGATGTGCCCTGAGCTTATATACGATATAAAGCTTAACCGCCGCCGTCCCCTTATTGTCGAAATACCTGACAGACACAGCGCGGGACGGTCAAAGGATTCGATAAAAAAATATGTCCGTGATGCAATAGGAGTAAAGGTTTGATGACCGATTTGGATAAAAAAATAAATGAACTGATTGCGGATATACGGAATCAGTCCGAAAATGAAAATAAAAACACGGAAAAAGAAATGGCTTTATACAAAGCGATTTCTATAAAAGAAGCCGAGTCTGTTTATAAAGCAGAAGCAAAGAAAAAAGTAAAAAGAAGCGTTGAGGCAGGAAGTGCCGCTATTTCCTCAGAGCTTGCCGCAAAGCATATGCAAGCGAGAGAGGAACTTGTAAGACTCAGAAGTCAAATGACGGATGAGATAATAGAATGTGCGGCAAAAAAGCTTATTGATTTTACACAAAGTGATGGATATCCTTCATCACTTTGCAGATCTGCTGAAAAAATGTCAGAAGTTTTACACAGTAACCGTATAGTTCTATACGTAAAACCGGACGATATCGTATATAGTGATATAATAAAGAAAGCTTTTGGAAAATATTGCACGATTGAATCTGACAGCAGTATCATCATAGGCGGCATCAGAGGGTATGACAAGATACTTTTCAAACTGGCTGACGAAACACTTGATGAAAAGCTTGCTGTACAAAGAGAGCGTTTTATACATAACTCCTCTCTTACCATCTCCATACGTTAATACGGTTTTCGGGAAAGGCATTTAAAAATGAGTAAAATGAATTACGCTGTTTACGGTATAAACGGTCCTGTCGTAACCGTTAAAGGTGTAACACCATTTGCTATGGAAGAAATGGTGTATGTGGGTCATGACCGACTCATAGGCGAGGTCATATCAGTAAACAAAGAATATGTAACTATACAGGTTTATGAAGATACAGTCGGATTGAAAACAGGTGAACCTGTTGTCGGAAGCGGTGCTTCGATGTCGCTTGAGCTTGCCCCCGGTCTTATGTCAAATATCTTCGACGGTATAGGCAGACCTCTCAGTGATATGTATGAATCTCAGGGTGCATTTATAAATGTCGGATATGAAGACAATGCGAATGCAAAGCTGTGGGATGTATCGGTGAAAATAAAAGAGGGCGATGAAGTAAAAGAGGGCGAAATTTTCGCAACTCTGCCCGAAACTCCTGTTATTGAATACCGCTGTACTGTGCCGTACGGTGTAAACGGCAAGGTTGTAAAGGTACAGTCCTCAGGTAAATATTCAAAAAATGATGTTATTGCATACGTTATGTGCGGAGGCGCCGAAATACCGCTTAAAATCAGCCAAAGATGGCCGATAAGAACGCCGAGGCCTGTAAAGGAAAAGATACCGCCGTCAATTCCGCTTATAACCGGACAACGTGTTATAGACACACTTTTCCCCGTTGCAAAGGGCGGAACTGCCGCAATACCCGGAGGGTTCGGTTCGGGTAAAACAATGACACAGCATCAGCTTGCAAAGTGGTGTGATGCCGATATAATCGTTTATGTCGGATGCGGAGAGCGTGGAAATGAAATGTGTCAGGTGCTTGATGAGTTTTCACATCTGACAGACCCCAAAACAAACAGGCCTATGACTGACAGAACGGTGCTTATAGCAAACACGTCAAATATGCCTGTTGCCGCACGCGAGGCATCAATTTATACAGGTGTTACGATTGCGGAATTTTACCGTGATATGGGTTATCACGTTGCCATGATGGCTGACTCCACATCACGTTGGGCGGAGGCGCTGCGTGAAATAAGCGGACGACTTGAGGAAATGCCTGCTGAGGAAGGTTTCCCGGCATATCTTCCTTCAAGACTTTCCGATTTTTACGAAAGAGCATCTTATGTAAAAACACTTGGTGGAGATACGGGTTCTGTCACGCTGATAGGTGCAGTATCCCCACAGGGGGCTGACTTTTCAGAACCTGTAACACAGAATACAAAGCGTTTTACAAGATGTTTCTGGGCGCTTGATAAATCGCTTGCGTATCAGCGTCACTATCCTGCTATAAACTGGATGTTAAGCTACAGCGAATATTTCTCCGACCTTGATTCTTGGTACGATGAAAAGGCAGGACATGAATTTATTTCGCTGAGAAAAGAAATTACATCCTTACTTAACGAGGAAGACGGACTTATTGAAATTGTAAGACTTATAGGCTCCGATGTGCTTCCTGATGAACAGAAGCTTATTATAGAGGTTGCACACGTGATACGTGTCGGATTTTTACAGCAGAATGCATTTCACAAAGAAGACACATACGTTCCGCTTGAAAAGCAAAAGCTGATGATGCACACCATTATCTACCTTTATCACAAGGCATCGGCTCTGATCTCACAGGCGATACCGATATCGGACATAATCGCAACGGGACTTTTTGAAAAGCTCGCGACGATGAAATACGATGTGGAAAACGATCAGCTTTATAAATTTGACGAATATATAAAAGAGATTGATACAAAGCTTTCGGGCTTCGGCAGAGAGCTTTAATGGTGAGATATGTTAATTGAGTATTTGGGCGCAAAAGAGATAAACGGTTCTCTTATCGTTCTTGATAATATAGAAGATGTTGCGTATGAAGAAATGTGCGACATCGTTCTGGCAGACGGAACGGCAAGGCAGGGCAGAGTTATTCAGATAGACGGTAAACGCGTTGTCGTTGAAGTTTTTGAAGGCACACGCTCGCTGTCGCTTCACAATATGAAAACGAGGATGAAGGGACATCCCATGCAGCTTCCGCTGTCAATGGAGATACTTGGCAGAACGTTCAGCGGTGCAGGTGTTCCTATAGACGGACTCGGCGAAATATTTGCTGATAAAATCTGCGACATAAACGGACTTCCGATAAACCCGATAGCGCGTGAATATCCGCGTGATTATATCGCCACGGGTATTTCATCCATTGATGTTATGTCAACGCTTATAAGAGGACAGAAGCTTCCTATTTTTACGGGAGCCGGTATGAAACACAATGAGCTTGCCGCGCAGATAGTGCGTCAGGCGCATTTGCAGGGTGTCGAGGATGATTCGTTTGCCGTCGTGTTCGCTTCAATGGGTATAAGCGCAGACGTTGCTGAGTATTTCAAAAGTACGTTTGCAAAAGCGGGAGTTCTTTCGAGGGTTGTAATGTTCTTGAATCTTTCGTCCGATCCCGTTATTGAAAGAATACTTACACCTCGATGCGCATTGACAGCCGCAGAATATCTTGCATATGAGCTTGGAATGCATATCCTCGTTATCATGACGGATATGACCTCGTATGCTGAGGCTGTGCGTGAGTTCAGCTCGTCGAAAGGAGAAATTCCCGGCAGAAAGGGATATCCCGGATATCTTTATTCCGACCTTGCTTCGATATATGAAAGAGCGGGTATCGTAAAGGGTAAAAAAGGCTCTGTAACACAGCTTCCGATACTTACGATGCCGAATGACGATATAACGCATCCCGTGCCTGACCTTACGGGGTATATCACAGAAGGTCAGATCGTTCTTGACAGAGCACTTTCGGCAAAGGGTGTTTATCCTCCCGTTGCGGTGCTCCCGTCACTTTCCCGTCTTATGAAAGACTGTATAGGTGACGGATATACGAGAGAAGACCATTCGGAGCTTGCAAATCAGCTTTTCTCAATGTATGCAAAGGTTGTCGATGCACGTGCGCTTTCGTCGGTTATAGGTGAAGAAGAACTTTCAGATAAAGACAAAAATTATCTTAAATTCGGTAAACGCTTTGAAGATGAATTTATTTCTCAGGGAGTTGACGAAAATCGTTCAATAGAAGATTCACTTGACCTCGGTTGGGAGCTTTTGTCAGTATTTGACGAAGGTGAGCTTGACAGAATAAAGAAAGAAACACTTAAAAAATATCACAGAAAAAGTAACTGAAAGGAGATGGCGGAATGGCAGTCGCACCGACAAAAGGGAATCTTATAAATTTAAAAAAATCCTTGGCGCTTGCCGAAAACGGTTATGAATTGCTTGACCGCAAAAGGAACATCCTTGTCAGGGAAATGATGCGTCTTATTGACGATGCAGAGCAGATACAAAATGCTATCGACGAAAGCTATGCGCTCGCATATCAGGCGCTTCAGGCGGCGAATGTTTCTCTCGGTATTACAGCTGTGAGAAATGCCGCATCGATTGAGGAGGAAAATTCAATATCGCTTACTTACAGAAGTGTAATGGGTGTTGAAATACCACGTGTTGACGTCAAGTGTGATGATGTTATGGTACCGAGATACGGTATGCACAATACAACTCCGTCACTTGACGAAGCATTTATTAACTTCAACAAGGTAAAAGTGCTCACGGCGCGTCTTGCGGAGATAGAAAACAGTGTTTACAGATTGGCAAATGCCGTCAAAAAGACAAGAAAAAGAGCAAATTCGCTTAAAAACGTGGTAATACCAAATTTTAAATCGCAGATAAAGATGATAACCGAGGTTCTTGAGGAAAAAGAAAGGGAAGAATTCTCAAGACTAAAGGTTATTAAATCAAGAAAATAATTTTTTTTAAAAAAGGTATTGAAAAATATTTCAATTTAAGATATAATAAACAAGATTGATAAAAACTTAACAGAGTGAAAAATACAATGTTTATGTTACATTTTGATAATGTACGAAAGGCAGGTATCATTATATGAAAAAGATTACAAAGGCAGTAATACCGGCGGCAGGTCTCGGAACAAGAATGCTTCCCATTGCAAGAACAGTTCCCAAGGAAATGCTTCCTATCGTTGACCGTCCTTCAATGGAGTATCTCATAAGAGAAGCCGTTGAATCAGGTATCACAGATATTCTTATAATCAATGGCAGAAACAAGGGTGTAATTGAAGATTACTTCGATTACTCTGTAGAATATGACAACAATCTCCGTATGAAGAAAAAGGAAAAGGAGCTTGCTGATATTGAAGAGGTATGCTCACTTGCGAATATTTATTTTATACGTCAGAAGGTTACAAGAGGACTTGGTCATGCAATTTCGTGCGCTAAATCATTTGTAGGTGACGAACCGTTTGCGGTTCTTTACGGCGATGATATAATGAAGTACGAAACGCCCGTTACAAAACAGCTCATCGATGCTTATGAAAAGTACGGCAAGGCGACCGCAGGCGTATGCGAAGTGAGTGACGAAGATGTTAAGAGATACTGTTCACTTAAGACAGATCACCTTGAAAAGAACATCTACGCTGTGTCAGATATGGTTGAAAAGCCCCAGACAGAGGAGGAAAAGTTCTCTAACTTTGCGATCCTCGGCAGAGTGGTTTTAACTCCGGATATATTTGATATCCTTGCTAACACAGCTCCCGGTGCAGGCGGTGAAATACAGCTTACAGATGCTATGAAGGAGCTTGCACGTACAGTAGGTATGACAGCCGTTGAGTACGAGGGCAAGAGATTCGATATGGGCGACAAGCTCGGATTTCTGCAGGCAAATATCGAATTTGCGCTGAACCATCCCACGCTTGGTGAAAAATTCAAAGAATATCTCAAGGATTTTTCAAATAAGCTTTAATTTTTGAAAAAATTGAAAGGGTGGCGGAATTATGGCAGATGCTGTAAATAACGAACGTGTTAACAAAGCGAATTACTATCTTGACATTGCGCAGACCGTGCTTGAAAGAAGTACTTGTCTGCGACGTAAATACGGTGCAATAATCGTAAAGAACGATACGATCGTTTCAACGGGATATAACGGTGCACCGAGAGGACGTGTAAACTGCTCCGATCTTGGCTACTGCCTTCGTGATAAGCTGTGCATACCGAGAGGTGAAAGATACGAAATGTGCCGTTCCATACATGCAGAAGCAAATGCTATAATTGCCGCACCTCGTTCCGAAATGCTTGATTCGGTTCTATATCTTGCAGGAATCGATGCGAAAACGGGAGAAATAATTGAAAATTCGTGTAGCTGCCAGATGTGTAAGCGCATGGTAATAAATGCAGGTATTGCAAAAGTAATTGTGAGAAATACAAAAACTGAATATACCGTATACGATGTCAGCGATTGGATAATGAACGATGACAGCTTAAGCGGTAAGTTCGGTTATTAAGAAAGGCTTTATAAAATGGACAAACCTCCGAGTATAAATGAAATTGAGATCGTTCCCTTGGAAGTAGCTCATATAAGAGATATTGCACAGCTTGAGGAGCTGTGTTTTCCCGATCCTTGGACAGAAGATATGTTTATTCAGCTTCTTTCAAATCCGCTTGCTGTTTTTATAACAGCACAAAAAGACGGCGAGGTGGTAGGCTACGCGGGGATATATCACATATTGAGCGAAGGTCAGCTTATGAATATCGCTGTCAAGGAAGAATACAGACGTCTTGGCATTGCCGAGAAGATGTTTGATTTTATACTTGAATACGCAAAGGAAAACGATATCGAGGTCATAACACTTGAAGTAAGAAAAGAAAACGACCCCGCAATCTCATTTTATGAGAAGTTAGGGTTTGAAAAGGTGGGAGAAAGACCGGGATATTATTCGCACCCCACAGATGATGCGGTGCTTATGAACTATTCCGTTTGATTATGTATATATTAGGGCTTGAAAGCTCGTGCGACGAAACATCGGCATCTGTAATTTATACTGATACCGAAAAAAACATAAACCAAATACTGTCTAATATTGTTGCATCTTCTGTTAATGAACATGCGCTTTACGGCGGTGTTGTACCCGAAATCGCAAGCAGAGCACACATAGAGGCAATTTCAAATGTTACTTATGCGGCGTTGAATGAAGCAGGTGTGTCGCTTTCTGATATAGGATGCATTGCGGTCACGTCACGTCCGGGTCTTATCGGTTCGTTGCTTGTTGGTGTTAATTTCGCCAAGTCTTTGGCATATGCCAATAATATACCGCTTGTAAGCGTTCACCATATAAAAGGACATATTGCGGCGAACTATCTGTCTGATGATCCGCCCAAGCCGCCCTTTTTTGCTTTTGTCGTTTCGGGCGGTCACACCTCTTTGATAGATGTAAAAAACTATGAGGATATGGAAACGGTCGGAGTTACACGTGACGATGCCATAGGCGAAGCGTTTGATAAAGCCGGACGTGTTCTCGGACTCAGTTATCCTTGCGGCGCTGATATGGACAAGCTTGCCTATGAGGGTGATGCGGATGCGATCAAATTTCCGCTTGCAGCGATAAAGGATGACAGCCTTGATTTTTCTTTTTCGGGACTTAAAACAGCGGTTATCAATTATGTTAATCGCATGACGATGAAGGGCGAAGAAATCAACCGCGCAGATGTTGCAGCGTCGTTTACAAAAACAGTTTGTGATTCTGTTATCAAAAAGACAGAAATGGCTTATGAAAGATACAAATTTAAAAAGCTTGTTTTGTCAGGCGGTGTTGCGGCGAACTCTCATTTAAGACGTGTGTTGTCTGAATTCTGTGAAAATAATGGAATTTCCTTTTACTGTCCGCCCATTTCTTTGTGCGGAGATAACGGCGCAATGATTGCCGCACAGGGAAAATATGAGTATTTAAGCGGTAATTTTGAAACAACTGCACTCAATGGGAAAGCATCTGAACAGGTGTGCCCAAGACGTGTCAACAGTTGTGAATAAAAGTTCACAATTTTCGGCGAAATGACGGCAAAAATCGTCAGTACGTCTCCATTTTTCTACAAGAAACCGTCTTTTTATTCATTCAAATGAGTACTTATTAATCCCGTTTTATATGGAACGAATGTGGAAAACTTGTGGATTATTTGTAAGATTTGGCTGTTAATGCCCGGATTTTAATATGAAAATGTGGAAAACCATGTGGAATGTGTGGATTACTCAAAGTTAACACCTGTATTTTTACACAGCTTTTTAGTTTGGTAATATCGCACAAAAGAAATAAAGATCAAAACGTTTTGAGTGTTTGCGGCAGTTTTGATTTATATTAATTGAAAATGAATTAAAAATTAATAAAAATGTTTCGGAATTCCGAAACATAATTCGGAGGTCTTTTAAATGAACGAAGAAATGAAAAAATACGAAGCTTGTGTTGAAGATGCGGCTGAAAAATTTAAGGCTCTTATGTATGAACAGCTTGCACGAGTTGAAAAAATAAACGCATCGAAGGATTTTGTTGATTACACGAAGCTTGATAAAATAGTTATCGGCGTTACAGGCGGCGACGGTATCGGTCCGACTATAACAAATGCTGCGGCAAGCGTGCTTGAATCCTTGCTTGCCGATGATATAGCAAGTGGAAAGATCGAGATAAGATATATCGATGGATTGACTATCGAAAACCGTGTTAAGCACATGCAGGCAATACCTGATGATGTAATGGAAGAACTTTATAAGTGTGATGTTATACTCAAGGGCCCGACAACGACACCGCATCAGGGTGACGGTCTGCCTAACATCGAAAGTGCAAACGTTGCTATGCGTAAAAATCTTGACCTTTTTGCAAATCTCCGTCCCGTTAAGGTTCCGGATAAGGGAATTGACTGGACATTTTTCAGAGAGAATACTGAAGGTGCGTATGCTGTCGGAAGCAAAGGTGTTCACGTGACGGACGATTTAGGTGTTGATTTTACGGTTGCAACAAGCGAAGGTTGCGAAAGAATCGCACGTCTTGCTTATGAATTTGCAAGAAAGAATAACAAGGAAAGAGTTTCGATCGTTACAAAGGCAAATATTATCAAGACTACAGACGGTAAGTTCTTGAATATTGCAAAAAAAGTCGGTGAGGAATATCCCGAAATCACAACTGACGAATGGTTTATCGACATTATGACTGCAAAGCTTGTTGACGAAAAGCGCAGAGGTGATTTCAAAGTATTTATCCTTCCCAACCTTTACGGAGATATTATTACAGACGAAGCAGCTGAATTCCAGGGCGGCGTAGGTACTGCGGGAAGCGCAAATATCGGTAAGAAGTATGCGATGTTTGAAGCTATTCACGGTTCTGCACCCAGAATGGTAAATGAAGGTCGCGCTATATATGCAGATCCATGCTCAATGCTCAGAGCAACAGTGCTTCTTCTTTCTCACATCGGTTATCAGGCTGAAGCTGACAAGCTCTCAAATGCGCTTGATATCTGCATGTTTGAAGAAAAGCGCATCAAGGTTACGGGCAGAGATACCGGCGCTACGTGCGAAGAATTTACGGCATACGTAAAAGAAAAACTTTAATTCCGGCACTTTTAGTGCTGTTGAAAGGTAACTGATATGGCACTTGAAAGCAAGAAGAATATCTTTGATGAAAAGCGCTTGCGCGCCAAGCGTGAAAATATGAATTCATACACGGTGTCAGCTTCCGTTATGCGTAGAATGCCGAGATATTTCAGATTTTTGCGAGATCTTCTGAATAACGATATTTTACGTATATCATCCGGTGATCTTGCGAAGCTTATGGATATAACTCCATCGCAGGTGCGTCAGGATTTTAACAGCTTCGGCGACTTTGGCCAGCAGGGATACGGATATAACGTTAAGTTTTTGTATACGCAGGTCAGTAGGATACTTTGCGTCAATAAAAAATATTCCGCTGTAATTATCGGTGCAGGAGATATAACGAAAGCACTGTTGGCAACTAATATTTTTGATATCAGAGGTATACGTGTAAAAGGGGTGTTTTCCTATAACGAAGGCGACATCGGTGCGAAATACAACGATCTCACTGTTTCGTCGGTAACCGAGCTTAAGGATTTTTGCAAAGATGATATTTCTATTGCCGTACTTGCTTTGCCGGAGGCTGTTGATGGTATTTGTGACACTCTTGCCGATTGCGGCATCAAAGGTGTATGGAATTTTTCGACAAGTGAATTGCATTCCGAAAGAATAAAATGTCAGAATGTAATGCTTGGTGATACACTTATGCTTCTTATGAATGAAATTAACGAAAATGAATTTTCGGGAAACGGAGAAAACAAAAATGGAAATTAATTATTCTGCTCATGTTTTGTCCGTTCCTCTTGACTCTGTATTCCGTGTAATACAAACAGCAACAGCTGATCAGTTCCGTGTTTTACTTTATATCTGCTCAAACAGTGCGTTTCGTAAGGAGCCGGAAAAAAACAGAGCGCTTGCAGTTAAGGATTTGCATATGCAGTGGGCGGATATTGAGGAAGCCATAAGTTTTTGGAATAAAAACGGTGCATTTTTGAATTCTGATGATATACAAACGCCTGTTATAGAAAAGAAAGGTAAATCATCCGATTTACTTAAACGTGATGCTCCGGAATATTCAAGCGAAGAAACGGCTGTTATTATTGAAAAGAGCGACGAACTCAAGCGTCTTATTGATAAATGCAGTGCAATGCTTGGCAAAATGCTCAATAAAAATGAAATTGCACACATTGTTTCTATGTATGAATATTTAAGACTTTCTCCCGAATACATAGAAAAAATGTTTGACTATTGTATCAAAAACGATAAAAAATCCGTTGTGTATATTTCACGCATGGTCTACAGTATGTTTGAAAACGATATAACGACGATAGATGAGCTTGAAAGTCATCTTGCCAAAGAAGACATTAAAAACGATCTTTTATACGGAATAAAGGAGCTTTTGGGAATCGGCGCACGCGCGCTTACCTCAAAGGAAAAGAACAGCTTTGCCAAGTGGATAGAAGAATACGGTATGTCATATGAGATGATAAAAGAGGCATATGAAATAACCGTTGACCGAACGGGTGAGTCGGCAATAGGGTATATGGGAGCAATACTCAAGCGTTGGCACTCAGAAGGTTTTACGACAGTTGAAGAAACTAAGGCAGAGGCCGAAAGCTATAAGGCAAGCCAAAAAGAAAAGGAAAACAAAGACAAAAAACAGCTTGGTAATTTCGATGAAGACGAATTTATGACAGCCGCTATCAAACGAAGTTATAAGGATAAAAAATAATGAGTTATAGAGACGATATATACATATCGGTCAAACGTTCGTTTGACGAAAATGCGCAAAAGGCACGCCGCGAAGCAGATGAAAAAAGGCGCAGACTTTCCGAAAAATATCCCGATATGGCAGAAGTGGAAGCAGAGCTTTCGCAAACGGCGCTTTCTGTTTTTAAGGCGGCAACAGACGGCCGTGCGAGCCTTGACGAAAAGCTTGCACAGCTTAAGGAAAGAAATAGGGAATTGCTTTTGAAGCGTTCCGAACTTCTCAAAAAGTACGGTTATCCGCAGGATTATTTTATGCCTGAATACAGATGCGAAAAATGCTCTGATACGGGAACATTTGAGGGAAAAATGTGCATTTGTATGAAAAATGAGCTTACAAAGCGAATGACTCAAATTTCAGGTCTTGGTATTCTTGCTGAAAAAATGACATTTGAGAATTTCGACCTTTCGTATTACGGTGATAATTCGAATGAATATGAAAATATGCAGTTTATATTCGGTAAACTGAAGGAATATGTTGAATCGTTTTCCAAGGAAAATAATGACAGTTTGCTTCTTCTCGGTACTACCGGTACAGGTAAAACGCATTTGTCCGTAGCTCTTGCCGCAGACGTTATCAAACGTGGATATTACGTAATATATAACACGGCGCAGAATGTTTTTGCTGATTTTGAATATGATAAATTCAAACGAACTCAGAATGAGCCGGCGATAAGCGAAAAGTATTTCGATTGCGAGCTTCTTGTAATTGACGATCTCGGAACGGAAAACGTAAATCAGTTTACAACGTCGTGCCTTTACAATCTCGTTAATACAAGATATTGCGAGGGTAAGGCGATGATAATAAATACAAACCTTTCTCATAAAGAACTCAGAACAAAATATGACGACAGAATCTTTTCAAGACTTGCCGGCGAATTCAAACCGTTTGTTTTCACCGGTAAGGATATAAGACTGAAGAAGCTGTTGATGGATTAATGTAAATCAGCCTATACGTAATAAACGCATAGGCTGATTTTTATTTGTCGATGTACGGGGTGTTTTCAAACCCGGTGTTTTGTAATTTTGTAACTGTTTTATCCAATAGACACTTTCCTATTTTCAAAAATAACGAATTATTTCCGAACCATTTTACAAGTGTCGGGCTTACTGCGTAGTAAAACTTTATAAACAAACTACCAAAACAGCTGTTTGCAAGTACCTGATCTCGGAATCTTCGAAGCACCCAAACTTCAGGACAGTTATATGATCCGTAAATACAAGTAGCGACATAACACCCTTGTTTTCTCGAAGTAGTTTTATTTGAAGATTGCTTTTCTGAATTGTCAAAGTGATGTATACGTGCAATAGGGAATTTTGCAAGAGCTTCGTCGATACGTTCCTTTATGTATTCTTGTTTTACACCGTATGAAGTCCATAATTTTATGATTGGTATTCCTGCTTCTTCGCAGATATCACGTACTTTTTCATCTCTTTCCTTACGATCTTTGTTCAAATGTGTCTGGTCATTGATTTCTATGACTAACTTCGGTGTATATTCCGAATCTGTTATTAGAAAATCTACATTCCTGAATAGCTCGTTGTGAAATCTGGAGTTATCGGTACGTTCAATAAATGCTGCCAAGTTTATTTGAGGAAAAACATAGTAATTTTCAGGTAATGATGCTTTTATGGCTGCATAAAATTCCTGTTCCGATGTAGTTATCAATGTTCTTTTTAAATCATAGAGATAAACGTCGTTGTTAATAATTTTTGGCAACGGGCAAGGTGCATCTTTATAATGCCATTTGCCGCATTTTTCGCATTTTATAATTTCTCCGTTCTCTTTCTTTATATTACAAGCTTTACATAGTGGATATTTTCCACTTTCAGCGCCGCAAATATTACATTTCATAATAGCCCCATCCTGTGTTATGAATTATAGTGTAGTTAACCTATTATGCGCATCAGATATTCATCGTTCATAAATGTTTCCATATTATAGAGGATAAGTACCTTTGAAACGGTTTCTTCCGATGCATATTGCATAACGGTTTTATTTATGTTTCCATCAGGAATATAATAACGCATATCAAGTATTATGAGGTCGTAGTGATATGCAAGGAAAGGCGCAAGCGAATGCGCAAAGCTGTCCTTTATAAGCACAAGTTTTTCTCTGTTGCCATCGCCATCCTTTGTGATAAGAGTCAAAGGGTTGTTACCGCCGAATGTGAAATTGTCATGACCTAAAAATGCACTGTATTTATCGGCATCTGCGAGATATTTTCTGTTATAAAAGCCTTTGTATTCGGTTACTTCTTCTCCAACGGGAACTGTTGTTGTGAATTGCTCATCATTTTCAAAACGGAAAAATGTTATTGTGTCAGCACCTGACGGAGCAATGCCCGATTTTGCATATACAGTACCGAGAAAATCTTCACTTGCAATTTCTTTTGTGAATGCATTTAACGGTAACGGCTCTTCGCCGAGTGATTTTATTATTTCGGTATATGCGTAGTATGCGCCGAGCGTTGTCCAGTGGTGGTCTGTTTTATAATAAACGTATTCACCGTTATTTGCGTGCTCGCGAAGCGGGGAGAGTATATCAATAGTATTTATTCCTGCCTTTTCAGCACCGCTTGTATACGCTTCCCAGAAAGCGTAGTTGTCATCAGAAGGATAAAGTGACGGGAGTATACTTTCGTGAACGTCTACCGTACGGCCTGCGATTGCTGTGTAGACTTCAGTTTCCGTCCCGCCGAGCATTTTGCTTAAATAATTGATATATCCTATATTTTGTGTTATGTTTTTAACGGCATCTTCACTGTTTCTGTCACGTATATTGCCGTCTTCGTCTTTTGTTGTTCCCGTTATTGTATCGGGATTTATAAGCATACCGTCTGAAATTATTATACCGTTTGACTCATTTTTACAAAGCAACATTTCGGTATAGCCCTTCAACATTCGCATGGCATTTCTGCCGGGAAACTGGTCGGCATAATATTCGGCAATTTCGTCAGCGAAATCCTCGCGTTCTTCTTTTAATGCCTGCTTTTCTTCATAGGTCATAAATATCTCGTTGAAGTCTTGCTTGAAGTCGTTGATAAATCTTTCAAGTGACATTTCGGGCAACTGTTTCAAGCTTCTTTTTTCTTCTCCGGAATACTCATTATCGGGTATTATCCAGAATGCGACAGATACGGCGAATATCAAAATGAGAAATACAGCCGTTGTTATAATATTTGATTTTTTTGCTTTAGGAGCCAACTCAAGCTGTTTGTCAAGCAAAATTTCAGCTTCTGGCTTTTTCATTTCACTCATAACTGTCTCCTTAGAATCTGAAGTATAAGAACGGATTGAAGCTTGAATCTACAAGATATGCAATGCTTACCGTAAGGAATACCAATGTAACAACCGGGACGGCATATCTGTAAACCGTGCCGAGCTTGTTTTCGCTGAAATAAAGCTTGTAGAAAAGCTTTTTGGGAAGCGGTGTGCAAGCAATACAAAGAATAGCTACGAATACGAGATTTCTTGAAATTTCATACGCATCGGGTGCTGTAAGAAATCCTGCACCGTTTACGCCAAACATATTCTTTACATACTCAAAGCCTGCACCGATATCCTCAAATACGAATAAGAGCCAACCGAACAGCACTATCAAAAGTGTATAAATGTGGCGGAAGAATGAGGGGATTTTTTCAAGCAACTTGAGAAGAAAACCTTTTTCAAGCATCAGAATTATGCCGTAGTAAACACCCCAAAGTATGTAATTCCAATAAGCGCCGTGCCAAATACCTGTGAGAAGCCAAACGATAAGGAGGTTTCTGTATGTTTTAAACTTTCCTTTTCTCGAACCGCCGAGGGGGAAATATACGTTATCTCTGAACCAGGTGGACAAAGACATGTGCCATCTGCGCCAGAATTCCGTAATGCTTTTTGAAATATAGGGGTAATTGAAGTTTTCCAAAAAGCGGAAGCCGAGCATTTTACCAAGACCTATTGCCATATCGGAATATGCTGAGAAGTCAAAGTAAAGCTGCAGGGAATAGCACATAATACCGAACCAGGCGCCAAGTATCGAACGCTCATCTGTCGGAATATCTCTGAAATAATACCACGCTTCGCCTATTGCGTTTGCGAATACTATCTTTTTAGCAAGACCTGCAGTAAACGTTCTTACACCTGAAGCGAACATATCAACGGATTCGAAACGCTCATTTAGCTGATCGTCAACATCTTTGTATCTTACAATAGGTCCTGCGATGAGCTGGGGGAAAAGTGTTACATAAGCACCGAATGAGGTGATTTTTTTCTGAACGTTTGCATCCCCTCTGTAAACGTCGATAACATACGAAAGAGCCTGGAAGGTATAGAATGAAATACCTATCGGCAGTTCAAGCCCAAGAAGCGGGATGTTTACACCCGGGATAAGATTCAGTATGCTTCCGACGATAAAATCGTAGTATTTGAAAAATCCCAAAATGGCAAGATTAATTATTACACTGATCACTAATACTGTTTTTGCTTTTTTTCGGTTTTCCCGATATTTGTCAACAAAATATCCGCAAATGTAATCCACAATTATTGTGAATACCATAAGCGCAATATAGACACGCTCGCCCCAGCCGTAAAAAATAAGGCTTATGATAAGAAGCCAGATGTTTTTCAGCTTTCTCGGAACGAGAAAGTATACCGCCAGCGTGATCGCCAGGTATAAAAATAAAAATTCAAGACTTGAAAAGACCATAATTTCTCCATAATAAGGTATTTTAAAAAAATTATACAACGATTATCATCCTATTTCAATATCGAATTTATGTATGATATGAAAACAAAAAAGCCCGTTTTTAAGAAATTTTGAGGAAAAATATGTGCAAAATAGTGAAGAATCGGCTGTATTTTTGTTGTAAAAATAGTCAATGTGTCAATGGAATTTACTTTTTAAGAGTGATAAAATATATATGAACAGAGTAGGATATAAAGCGTATGCGGAAGTGTTTCCGCAGTGTCGGCAGGACGGGGAGTTGTCTGCCGAACGAATTGCCGTTTGGCTGCGGTTTTATATCCGCATCCCGCTGAATATACAGTTTTTGTCTTACGGGGGAGCTTTGCGCTCTTTCCGTTTTTTGCTTCTACGGGAATTTCCATCTGTCAGAAAGGAAATGCCAAAATGTTAAAATTTAAAAACAATTACAAGCTTTTTATGTGCGGTGTCGTGCTTTTGATAATGCAGTTTATCACGCTTGCCGTACGTGCCGTTTCCTATGCGCTTGTAAAGGGAACAGCACTTACGTTTGCGGCAATTAAGCCAACGAGCCCTGAAAGATTTGCGCTTTTCTGGGGTTTGGGGGTTATAGGGATTATTGTACTGATTATTTCAGCAACTGTCAAATTGGGTCATGAAATGCGCGAGCAGAGCGAAACGTCAGTAAAAAAACGGACGATGAAGCTCGTTATGTGTTCATTGCTTCTATCACTTGCAGGTGTCGTGTCACTCGTTGAAATAATGCCCGTTCAGGAAATGAAAATAACGTTTACGTTTATTTTTATTGCTTTGTGCGGTTATTTGTACGGACCTACGACAGGTATGGCATTTGGTGCATCTGCCGATATTATCGGCTATATCGTTAATCCTGCCGGCGGTATGCTTTTTCCGGGATTTACGGTGACGGCGCTTATAAGCGGATTTTTCTATGGATTGATTTTGAATAGGGAATATAACAAAAACGGAAAGCTTCCTATTTGGCGCATAATAACCGCAAAAGCGCTTGATACGATTATTTGCAACATACTTCTTAATACGTTTTGCTGCAGCGTTCTTTATGGAGATACATTTATAGCGTTACTTCCTGCGCGTGTTATAAAAAATCTTGTAATGTTTCCGTTTGAAACGATTATACTTATGCTTATAATAACATTTTTGGAAAAATATACGGCAAGATACAACGTAAGACTTTAGATTTTTAATTTAAAACTGTGTTTTTTTGCCGTTTTTGTGCGTTTTTAGTGTTATACTTTTTATTGGATATTGACAAAAAAAATTTTTTATGCAATAATGATTCTATAGAATAGGTCGATTTATTTGAAAGGTTAATATTATGGAAAAAATTGCTGTATTGATTCCGTGTTATAACGAAAGTATAACGATCGGCAAGGTTGTTGCAGATTGGAAAAAAATGTTGCCAGATGCGACAATCTATGTTTACGATAATAATTCATCTGATGGTACCGATGAAGCGGCGAAGGCGGCAGGAGCGGTTGTAAGATATGAATATCAGCAGGGGAAAGGTAACGTTATTCGCAGAATGTTCAGAGAGATAGATGCGCAGGTATACGTTATGGTTGACGGTGATGATACATACCCTGCGGATTGCGCGCGAGAGATGGTTGATCTTGTCCTTGAAAAACAAGTAGATATGGTCATAGGTGACAGACTCTCGTCTACTTATTTTACAGAAAATAAAAGGCATTTTCACAACTTCGGAAATACACTCGTGCGTTTTAGTATAAATACGCTTTTTCGCTCCAATGTCCGTGATGTTATGACGGGATGCCGTGCGTTCAGCTATGAATTTGTAAAAACGTTTCCTGTTCTTTCGGCAGGTTTTGAAATAGAGACCGAAATGACGATACACGCGCTTGACAAAAATATGAGCATACAGCACATTGTCATTCCGTATCAGGACAGACCGGAGGGAAGTGTTTCAAAATTGAGCACTGTTTCGGATGGGATAAAAGTACTTAATACGATAGTGAAATTGCACCGAAACTATAAACCGGCATCGTTTTTCGGATTGATAGGTGCTGTACTTATGCTTCTGGCAACGGGTTTCTTTATTCCGGTGTTTATTACTTATTTGAAAACCTCTCTTGTTCCTAATTTTCCGACGCTTATTGTCTGTGGATTTTCGGTTATTGCGGCGCTTTTATCGTTTTTTACCGGTTTACAGCTCCAGAATGCTGTTCAGAAGAACAAACAGGATTTTGAAATGGTAAGAATCAGAACAAATAAAGAAATGAGAGATATGTTACAGCACCTCAAGGAGAAAAAAGATGCTTAAACTGTCGGAAAAACACGCCGTTATTTCCCAAAAGCTCCTGATCGTTTTCGTTGCTGTAATCACGTTTATGTTGTGCATACTGCCGATGTCGAAGCTTCCGATCTGGAATGGAGAAGATCCCGGACACCGTAATCAGTATGAGCTTATGGCTGAAGCGATTCTTGAAGGAAGGATCCATTTGGCGTACGGAGATGAAGGGGAACTTGAACTTTTGAAAAATCCGTATGATCCTGCCGAAAGAGAAGAAGCGGGAGTGGTTTATCATTGGGATCATGCGTATTATAACGGACACTATTACATGTACTTCGGCATAGTTCCCGTATTTTTGACATTTTTGCCTTACCGTATCGTTACAGGGCATGCTCTTACGACATATCATGCTACTCAGATATTTACTGTTGCGATTGTAATAGGTATTTTTGTTTTGTTTCGCATGCTTTCAAAGCTTTTCTTTAAAAAGCTTGACATTTTGCCGTACCTTTCGCTGTCTGTCGCATTTTCTGTAATGAGCGTATGGTACGCGGCGGCAAGACCGGCACTTTACTGTACAGCGATTACGGCGGGAATTGCACTGGAGCTGTGGAGTATTTACTTTTTTGTACGCGCCGTTTACTGTGACGGAACGGAAAATCGAAAGATATTATTTGCAGCTGTCGGCGCGTTGCTTGGCGCACTGGTATTTGGATGCCGACCGACGATCGGACTCGCCAATATTGTAGTTCTGCCGTTGCTGTTCGTATTTTTGCGCGAACGCAAGATTACGGCAAAGCTGATTGGAAAACTTGCCCTTGCCGCTTTACCTTATTTCGTTGTTGCGGCATGCCTTATGACGTATAACTACGTCAGATTTGATAATCCTTTTGAATTTGGTCAGGCATATCAGCTTACGGTTACCGATCAGTCAAGTTACAATATGTCAATAGGTCTTTATGAGATTTTCCGTATTGTTAACGACACGATTTCGAATTTTTTTGCGTATTCCGGTATGGATTCCGTATTTCCTTATCTTCGCGCAAGCAGTGTCTTTATGAATTTTCCCATTTTGATGTTGTCCGTGTTTATAATACATCCGCTCGTATATAAGAAATTATTGAGTACAAAAACCTCGTACTTCGTAGGAGGATTAGCGGTATCCGTGTTAATTATTACGGCAGCGGATATTCTATGGTCGCCGTATTTTACGGAAAGATACAGAATGGATATGTATTTTCTGATGGCTATTGCTTGTTTTGTGATACTTGGGTTCCTGTATGACGGTGCCTCACATAAGCGGATAATGAATATTGTGATCGTGGGATTTTCAGTGCTAACGGTGGCATCTTCGCTGCTTCTGTGCATGGAAAGAATTTACGGTGATTATCCGGATGCGGCGATAAAAGTTTCTGATTTGTTTTCTGTTTTTTGATTTCGAAAGAGTCCGATATAAAATCGGGCTCTTTTCTTTTATTATAATATTAAATATATATTATTCACAAATTATGCTTTACAAAATTTTGTTGCTATGATATAATTTTATACGGAGAAATATCGTTTATAACAGGAGGCAATTATGGAAATATCCAATCTTAAACAAATAGGTGAAAGACTCGCGGATCTTCGTGATATTCTCGGTTTTACTGCCGCTGATATGGCTAAATTCACGGATACGACGGAGGAAGAATATATACAGTGCGAAAAGGGTATGCGCGATATGTCAATCTCTTTTCTTTGTAAAGCGGCGCAGAGACTGCGCGTTGACCTTACCGACCTTATAATGGGTGAAGCTCCCAAGCTTTCCGTCTATACGGTAACTAAGAAAGGTAACGGTCTTCCCGTTGAAAGACGTCACGGATTTGACTATCAGAATATGGCATATATGTTCAGTGACAGAAAGATAGAGCCGTTTACTGTAAGAGTACCTTTTACGGAAGAAGCGGTAGAGGCGCCTATACATATGTGCGTTCACGACGGTCACGAATTTGATATGATAATTAAAGGTACGCTTAAAATGGTCATCAACGATAAGGTGGAAATACTCAACGAGGGTGACTGCATATACCTTAATTCCAAGTGGCCCCACGGTATGGTTGCAGTAGGCGGCGAGGATTGTCATTTTCTTGCTATAGTTATCCCTGAAACGGATGCAGATACGAAATGAGATTCTTTGTATCATCCGAAGATATAATATCGGATACGGTAACGATAACCGGTGATGATTGTGTTCATATCGGCGTTTCTCTCCGTTGCCGACCGAATGACGTGATAACGGTGTGCGATGAACAAATGCATGAATATACGTGTGAGATCATCTCAATTACACCCGATGCCGTAAAGGCAAAGATTATTGATATGAGCATTGTCGCGGCAGAACCGCGAGTGAAGATACATCTTTATCAGTCGCTTGCGAAGGGTGATAAGCTCGATCTTATAATTCAGAAAGCTACTGAAATAGGTGTACATGATATAACGTTGGTTAACAGTAAGCGGTGTATCGTAAAGTATGACGATAAGAGCTCCGCAAAAAAAGTTGAGCGCTTTTCGAAAATCGCAGAATCTGCAGCAAAGCAAAGCGGAAGAGGTATTGTACCCATTGTTTTCCCACCCATTGATATAAAAACAGCATTAAGCGAAGCAAAAGGGCAAAAGCTATTTTGCTATGAACTTGAAAAAGGACTGTCTCTTAAAAAGGCGGTAACCGGAAAGAGTCCTGATGAAATATCAATTTTCATAGGTCCGGAAGGTGGATATACAGCAGAAGAAGCTGAAGCGGCAGAGTTAAACGGGGCGATTTCGGTAACGCTCGGCAAAAGAATACTCAGGTGCGAGACGGCCCCTCTCTTTGTTCTTTCGTGCTTGATGTATGAATTTGATCTGTAAAGTAGTTTTTTGTACATATTTTTATAAATTATGACGAAAAAAGGGTAAAAATTTATATAAAATTTTTAAATGTATGTTGAAATGTTACAAAAAATAGCGTATAATATTGTATATGTACAATAAAAAGTGCAATCAATTAAATCGTTATTTTCGGAGGTGTATATGTCGAACAGACTATTCCAAAGCATAATTCATCAAATGAAGGATGCACTCGACCGTGTTATCGGTGTTATTGATGACAACGGTGTTATCATATCTTGTTCGGATCTTACCAAAATAGGTGAAACCCGTCAAGGAATAAGGGACGAGCTTGCGTACACCGCCGATGTTGTTTATTCGAAGGGCTATACGTACCGTCCCATTGAAAATTCAGCGAAAGCGGAATATATCGTTTTTGTCGAAGGTGAGGACAAGATGTCTGACAGAATGTCATCGGTTCTTGCCATATCCCTTGCAAATATAAAAAATCTATACGACGAAAAGTATGATAAGGCGTCTTTCATAAAGAATATCATACTTGACAATATTCTGCCAAGCGATATCTACATAAAATCAAAGGAGCTTCATTTTTCAACGGAAGTCACCCGTGTGGTAATACTTGTGAAATTCCTTTCTCCCACTGATACGGTTCCGTTTGATATGATTGCGAGCATGTATCCCGACAAAAACAAGGATTTTGTTATCAGTGTCGGTGAACGTGATATCGTTCTTGTAAAAGAAATGAAGTACGGATATGAATCTTCCGATGTCCTTAAACTTGCAAAGTCAATTTACGATATGCTGTCGTCTGAATTTTTTGCAAAGGTTGCAATAGGCATAGGTACTGCAGCTGACAACGTCAAGGATCTTGCTCGTTCTTACAAAGAGGCACAGGTGGCTCTTGAAGTCGGTAAGGTGTTTGATACCGAAAAGAATATTATAGCTTATGAAAATCTCGGTATAGGAAGACTTATATATCAGCTTCCCACGACTCTTTGTGAAATGTTCCTCAACGAAGTATTCAAAAAAGGTTCCATTGAAAGTATTGACAGAGAAACTCTTATGACAATTCAAGCGTTTTTTGAAAATAATCTGAATGTTTCCGAAACGTCCAGAAAGCTTTTCGTGCACAGAAATACACTCGTTTACAGACTTGACAAGATCAGAAAGATAACGGGACTTGATTTGCGTGAATTTGAGCACGCGATAACCTTCAAAGTCGCTCTTATGGTTCAGAAATATCTTACGAGTAAACCCGCAAAATTCTGATTTGTCCTTTATTAAAAAGGAAATTAATATGATAAAATTCAATAATGTGTCAAAGGTTTACGGAAATGGTACCGTGGCACTTAAAAATATAAATCTCGCCATCGAAGATGAAAGCTTTGTTTTTATCGTAGGGCATTCAGGCGCAGGTAAATCCACACTTCTTAAGCTTTTGCTTTGTGAGGAAGAGCCTACTGAAGGCTCAATTGAGGTGGACGACTACGATCTTAATTCGCTTAAAAGCCGAAAGATTCCTTATTACAGACGTAATTTAGGTATAGTTTTTCAGGATTTCAAGCTTTTTGAAAAAAGTACGGTTTATGAAAACGTTGCTTTTGCGATGCGCGCCATAGGAGAGCCTAACAGTGCGATCAAAAAGCGTGTTCCTAAGCTTTTGTCACTTCTCGGACTAAGTGAAAGAAGCGATAATTTTCCGACTGAGCTTTCGGGCGGTGAGCAGCAGAGAGTATCTTTGGCCAGAGCGTTAGCCAACAATCCCAAGATAATAATAGCGGATGAGCCTACTGCTAACGTAGACCCTCGTATGAGTCTTGATATAATGAATTTACTTATCCAGTTGAATCAGGGAGGAAGAACCGTTATTGTCATAACTCACGATAAAAATCTCGTTGACTTTTTCCAGAAGCGTGTTGTTGTTATAGAAGACGGTGTTATAACCGAAGACAGGATAGGAGGAATGTTCAATGCGTAAGTACAGTTTTAAATATCTTACACAGAGAAGTTTGCGTAGTCTTGTCAGAAACGGATTTATGTCTGTTGCCTCTATTTTGACACTTTCCTTATGCTTACTTGTTATAGGTTCGTTCGGGTTGCTTGTGTATAACATATATGTAAATCTTAATGAACTTGACGGATTGAATGAGATCGTTTGTATGTGTGATTACGATCTTGAAGATGGAAAAGAAAAGGATATTGAAGAAGCTATCAAAGCTCTCAATAATGTCGAAAGTATAACATTTATTTCAAAAGAAGAAGCTTTTGCAGAACAGATAAAACAGTATGCGGCTTTCCCGCAGATACTTGAATATTTCGAAAAAACAAATTCATCTTCGAAGGATGAAGCTGAGGATACAACAACCGTTGCGGGTCCCGAAGCACCGAAAGAAGATTCCGAAGAAAATGATACAAATGACAAAAAAGTCGTTTCTGATGCTATTTCAAAAAGAAAAAACTATAAAAGCTATACATACAAGTCAATCATCACTATGAAGATGCTTGGTAACGAAATACGCATTGATGGTGTTGAAAGGCTTATTTCGGGCGATGACGGTGTTCAGTTCCTTCTTGAAAGCTATATCGGTGAACAGCTTGAAGATGCTATGTATTATAAAGACGGTGTTCTTTACATTAACGGTGAATCACTGTCTTGCGGTGAGATAAGTGCTGATGAATTTTATGCACTTGACTGTACTGAGCTGTCGAAGATGGCTTGGTTGGCTGATTTTTCAAATTACGATGCAGCTCAGGCAGAAGAAAATATTGCTGTTATAATGAACGGTATTATGCCCGAAGCTGTAATAAAGGCATTTGATCTTTCGAGTGTTATTCCCGGTGGGAAATCGCCTGAAATTTCCGGAGATGCGAAGGTTATCATCAATCCGCACGGAGATATTATAAATGAAAGCTTCAATCTGAAAATCACAGTATCAAATGCAGATCAGCCGTTTGAAATGGAAATTGCATATAACTCAGAAATATCAGATATCAACTCTCTTGCTTCAATCGATTTTGATGATGAAGCTTTGTCGGAGTATGATAAAAAAGACGATATTTTGTCCCTTGTTTCCCACGATACGTCGGCTGATGATGAAACAACACCCGATGACGGCGATGTTACTGATTCAGAAGCGGAGAGCGATGTTGTTACGGAAGATGCACTTGATACAGAAACAGCCCCTGTAACAGATGGTGAAACAAACAACGGTGCATCAGTTCGTGATCAAAACCCTCTTTCCGATGCATTTAAGGTAGTCTATAAGGATATAAACGGTATAACAGAGCTTCGTGACAGACTCTCTGCCATAGACGGCATCAGAAGTGTAAAGGATGCGGCAGATGCTGCTCAGACACTTCAGAATCTTAAAGATACTATAATGATCATTTTCGTAGGATTCATGCTTGCGCTTATATTCGTTTCAGTTGTAATAATCGCCTTTACAATAAGTATGGCGGTTTCTACAAGAGAAAAGGAAGTACTTGTAATGAGATACGTAGGTGCTACAAGTTTCTTCATAACTTTTCCGTTTATACTTGAATCGATGTTTATCGGTCTTATAGCAACGGCTATATCTTATGCTATACAGTACGGTCTTTACGGTTATCTGTGTAACATAATGCTCAATTCAGGTCAAGAAGTTGCGTCGTTTATAAGCATTGCACCGTTTTCGGATATATGGCTCCCGACGTTGGTAGCTTTTCTTGCGGTTGCACTTTTGACGTGTTACGTCGGATGCAGAGTAACGCTTTCTAAAAAAGTTAAAGTGTGATTATTTTAAAAGGAGTTAATTTATGGTATCAACCTTAAAAAGAATATCGGCGTTGTTACTTACGGTTATAATGCTTATTTCCGGTGTTTTTTCGGCAAGTGCCAAGAAAATATCGCAAAGTGACATTAATAATATGAATTCACAGATTGCCGGAACGCAGGCGGAAATAAACCGCTTGAACGGTAACAGAAATGAGATTCGCGACAAGCAGAAAGAAATTGAAGAGCAGCTTAAGGAAATAGAAAAAGAAACAGCGAAGGTAGAAGAACTTAAACTGCTTCTCGATTTGCAAATAGAGTATCTTACAGAAGAAATACTTACGACTGAGAAGATCATTATGCAGTGTCAGGATGATATTGCTTTGAAAACGGCGATGATCGACTCGACGAAGCAGGAACTTGAAGAAAAAGAAGCGTTGTTTATAGAGTTTTTCAGAAACAACTATGAACAAGGTTCAACGAAATTAAAATATATTGAGATACTTCTGACTTCGCGTTCTATTTCAGATTTTATTCTGAATGTTCAGTATATAGGAAGTATACTTGATTACGAACAGTATTTGCTTGACAGCACTGAAAACCTTATAGCTACATACAAGAGTCAGGTCAGTGATCTTGAAAAAATGCAGGCCTTGAATAGCGAAAATATCGCTTCTCTTGATGAAAGAAAACAAACAGTTAATACGTTATCGGCTGAGGCAGGGGACTATATTCTTCAATTGATGAAGGATGAAGAAAAGGCGCTTGCGCTTGAAGAACAAATGGAAAAAGCGGAAGCAGACCTTCTTGATGAGATCCAGGCGTTGGTTGATAAGAAAAACAGCCAGGTAGCTACGAAAGAAGAGCTGGAAAAACAGTACGAAGAACAAAAACGCGCTGAGGAAGAACTCAGAAAACAGCAGGAAGAAGAAAAAAGAAGAGAGGAAGAAGAAAAAAAGAAGCAGGAGCAGCAGCAAAACGGCGGCAGCAGCAGTTCTTCTTCATCTTCGGCCGGTATTGTTAAGGACGGCGAATGGCAATGGCCTATCAACTACAATCTTGGTAAATGGACAAGTCCGTTCGGTTGGCGTCCCGATCCGTTCGGAAGCGGTAAGATGAAATATCACAACGGCGTCGATCTTGCACTTGCAGGTGGTAACAATATATATGCTGTTGATGACGGTACGGTTCTCATATCAAAACGTCACAATTCGTTTGGCAATTACGTTGTAATTCTTCACGACAACGGATATAAAACACTTTACGCGCACGCATCGAAACTTCTTGTTAGTGTCGGTGACAGAGTTGCGCAGGGAAAGATCATAGCGAAGGTCGGCACTACGGGAGATTCAACGGGAAATCACTTGCATTTCTCCGTAATCAATCCTAATGGGGATTACGTTAATCCCGCGGATTTTTTCCCGACACTGTTTGCTAAACTTAAACGTTACTTCTGAGTGTTTGAAAATACATAACACTACGGGCAGGCGAAAGCTTGCCCGAATGGTTTGTAATATGAAAGAAGGTAATAGGTGTTTATGGACGAAAATGAAAACATAACCGAAGATATCGAAGATATCACAAAGCTTAGCGAGCCGGTCGAATCGGAAGGTTTCGATGGCGATACAGATGATTTTCGCGAACATAAAGCGAGCACTATAAAAAAGAAAAAGCGTACGGTGTCATATTTTACCGTTGCTGTAATTATGATACTCACAGCGGTGTTGGTTTTTCAAATAACATATCTCGCTGTTGGACAGATGTATAAAAGGGAAATAAACAGCCTTTTATCAAGCGGTATTTCGAATGCAAAATTAAACGAATTGAATAAAATATATAAAGAAAACTTTATATATGATTTCACTGAAAAGGATATCGAAAACGGTCTTATACGTGGATATATATATGGTACAGGTGACAGATACGGTACGTATTATACTGCAGAGGAATACCAAGCATATATTAATCAGCTGAATGATAAATCAACCGGAATCGGTGTTATCGCCGGATTTGATGCTTCGGAAAATGCCATAGAAGTCTACAGAGTATACAAAGATAGTCCCGCGGATAAATCAGGTATTGAGGTCGGTGACCGTATTTTTTCCGTAGACGGAACGAAAGTATCAGATGTTGGATTCGATACTGCTTTGGATCTTATTCTTGGCGATGTCGGCGAAGATGTTGTTCTTACTGTCAGAAAGAATGATTCTGCTGTAACGAAGGATATTTCCGTTACACGTAATGAATATACTGTATCTACAGTGGAATACAAGCTTACCGACAACATAGGATATATTAAAATAACGAATTTTTACAACGATACGGTTAATGAATTGAAAGATGCCGTTGTTGATCTTAGAAATCAAGGCGCTGAAAGTTTGCTGTTTGATGTACGTGACAATGGCGGCGGATCGCTTGTCTCTATTGAGAAAACGCTTGATTATCTTTTGCCGAAGGGTATCATGTTTACTATAGAGGACAAAAAGGGGAACAAAGAGGTTTATGATTCCGATGCGTCTTGCGTTGATATGCCGATGGTGATTCTTGTTAACAGCAGAACTGCATCAGCAGCCGAGCTGTTCACATCGGCTCTCATGGATTATGATAAAGCGGTTTCGGTTGGTGAGAAAACTCATGGTAAAGGATCTGTTTCAGCTCCCTTTAAACTGAGTGACGGATCTCATGTATATCTTTCAACGGCGTTGTATTATCCTCCTGTATCAGATAATTTTGACGGCGAGGGTATAACTCCCGATCACAAAGTCAGTCTTTCGTATGAAGCTTCGCTTGTAAGTTTATATAAGCTGGCTTGGGAAGATGACGACCAACTGCAATATGCAATAGAGCTTTTAAAAAAATAAAATAGAAAAATAATAGAAAAGAGGAATATATAATGGCTGATAACATCATAACAATAACCGAAGAAGGTTATAAAAAACTTAAAGAGGAACTTGAATATCTCAGAACCACGAAAAGAAACGAAGTAAGAGAAAGTGTAAAGGTTGCACGTTCATTTGGCGACTTATCGGAAAATGCCGAATATGACGCAGCAAGAACTGAGCAGGCTCAGGTTGAAGCACAAATAGCTGAGCTTGAGGATAAGCTTTCGAGAATGAAGGTCGTTTCTGAAGATGACGTTACTACCGACAGAGTAAATGTAGGCGCAAAGGTAAAAATACACAACCTTAACTTTGACGATGTTATCGAATATTCTCTCGTTGGTTCTACAGAAGCCGATCCTTTCCAGAATAAAATATCCGACAGTTCTCCCATAGGTAAGGCGATAATCGGCGCGAAGGTAGGCGACACGGTAACAGTGCGTCTGCCTAAGGGTGATATGCAGATAGTTATTCTTGAGATAAGCAAATAAGAAGGAGTTTTCAAAATGAGTGAGGAATTGAACACGGCAGAACAGGTGAATGAAGTTGATGTTTCATCTGAAATAGCCATTCGCAGAGCAAAGCTGGATACACTTAAAAATGACGGTAAGAATCCGTTTGAGGTAACGAAATATAATGTTACTGCAGAAGCAGCTGTTATCAAAGAAAAATTTGAAGAATACGAGAATCAGACTGTAAGAATTGCCGGAAGAATCATGTCAAGACGCGATATGGGTAAAGCAAATTTTATCGATGTGGCAGATTCAACGGGAAGAATTCAGACGTACATCAAAATAGACGACGTAGGCGAAGATGTATTTGAAGGATATAAAAAGTGGGATATTGGTGATATTATCGGTATCGAGGGATTTGTTTTCAGAACGAGACGAGGCGAAATATCCATTCACGCAAAGAAGCTCGAGCTTTTGACAAAATCACTCCTTCCGCTTCCCGAAAAGTGGCATGGACTTAAGGACCAGGATACACGTTACAGAAGACGTTATGTTGACCTTATCGTTAATCCTGAGGTTAAGGATACGTTCGTTAAGCGTTCGCAGATTATAAGAGAGCTTCGCGCTTTCCTTGATGAAAAAGGATTTCTTGAGGTTGATACACCCGTTCTTCACACGCTTGAAATCGGTGCATCTGCACGTCCTTTCGTAACGCATCATAATGCGCTTGATATAGATATGTACCTCCGTATTGAAACAGAGCTTTATCTGAAGCGTCTTATCGTCGGTGGCTTTAACAAAGTGTATGAAGTCGGCAGAATCTTCAGAAACGAAGGTATGGATATTAAGCACAATCCCGAATTTACTTCTATTGAGCTTTATCAGGCATATGCTGATTATCACGAGATAATGGACCTTGTTGAGGAACTCTATGTTCATATTACGAAGAAGATATGCGGTAGTGACGTTATAATGTATCAGGGAACTGAAATCAATATGGCATCTCCGTGGCAGCGTTTGACGATGGCTGAATCTGTTAAGATGTATTCGGGTGAGGATTACTACGAATGGACTTCTGACGAGGATGCACGTGCAAGGGCGAAGGCAAGAGGCGTTGAAATTGAAGAAGGTGCAACGAAAGGTGATGTTCTTGCAGCATTTTTTGATGAGTACGTTGAAGAAAAGCTTATACAGCCTACATTTATCTACGATTATCCCGTTGAAATTTCACCTTTGGCGAAGAGAAAGCCCGAAGATCCTGCGTTCACTGAACGCTTTGAGTTCTTTATTTACGCACGCGAGATGGGTAACGCCTTCTCCGAGCTTAATGACCCCATCGACCAGCGTGACCGTTTTGAACGTCAGGTTGCGGCAAAACGAGCAACAGGAGCAAACGCAGAGGTTGATGAAGACTTCCTTATGGCGCTTGAATACGGTATGCCACCTACAGGCGGTCTCGGTTTCGGTGTTGACAGACTTGTTATGCTCTTGACAGATAGCTACTCTATCCGTGATGTTCTCTTATTTCCGACAATGAAGCCGTTAGATTGATAAGTTACGATACCCCAAGATATCTCTCGATATCTTGGGTTGTTTCATAAGGTCAAACCAAAAGTTAAGCCAATCGATGCGTATGTCCTGTTTATGGGACATCAATTGTGCTACTATATTTTATAGAAGGGCGTGAAATACACTATGTATTTGGAAAGATTCACATTGCCGATCGATATGGAAGATGATTTGTTGGCTGACCGAGCGGCGGAAAATGGTGGTCCCTATGGATATGTGGACAATCCGTATCCGTGTGGTCTATTTGCGGAGAAAGATTTGTTTGAAATCGGATTTAAGAAAATTACGATTCTGTATGGTGGAAACGGATCGGGAAAGAGCACACTTCTTAATTTGATAGCCGAAAAGTTAAAGTTGAATCGTATTGCACCCTATAACTCCAGCGAAATGTTTGCATCCTATGTAGAAAACTGTGAATACTCACTTGGATATGATGATGAAGGATTTGAACATCGCATACCAAACGGAAGCAGGATCATCACCAGTGATGATATTTTTGACTATATGCTTACTGTTCGCACAAATAATAACGAAATCATTGAGAGTAAAGAAACTGCGAAAGATGAGTGGGCAAATCTCAAATTTGGTGAAACGGTGAAATTCTCCGGAATGCAGGACTATGAAGCGTTGCGGTTACAGGTGCTCGCTCGGAAAAAGTCTGTATCACGCAGACAGTTTATTCGCAAGACGGTAGGAACCGAAGTGAAACTGAACAGTAACGGTGAAACCGCACTGCAATACTTTGAGCAAAAGTTAAAAAACGATACTTTATATTGTTTAGATGAGCCGGAAAACAGCATGTCGCCTAAAATGCAATTGGAACTTGTTAAAATGTTGGAGGAGATGGCACGCTATTGTGGTTGTCAGTTTGTGATTGCTACCCATTCTCCGTTCTTATTGGCTTTGGATGGAGCACGAATTTATGATTTGGATTCCCGTCCTGCCGAAATAAAAGAGTGGTGGGAGTTGGAAAACACAAAGATATATTTTAATTTTTTTGAAAAGAACCGACATTTTTTCAAAAGTGAATTTAACCCAATTTAAGCCACAACTTAAACCAAAAAATATTCCACAATCTTAATCTATCGGAAGTTATCGTACCCACGTGCAAAGTGAGAGAAATTGAGAGCGGAACTTATCGAGCGTTACCTAAACTAATCGGACTTTAGAGCGGTAGATCCCCACGATGAAACCACTTGACTGATGAATTTATGTAACCCAAGATATCGAATGATATCTTGGGTTTGCTGTATTAAAACATATTATCTGAGTATATGATAATTTTTTATTGAAGGAAGCGTGTTTATGAGTTTTATGGATTCGTATAAGCGTTTGGAAAAGCTGTGCGGTGATGTTTTGAATGACGAACGCAAAATTTCTGCTTATATTGACAAAATGATCAATACACCGAATGGACGCAATCTTGTGGATGGCTGGGATGATGATTTAAAACAACTTAAACATTATCGCTGGATAAGAAATAAAATTGCGCACGAACCAAATTGTACGGAATCGAATATGTGTACCCGTAGTGATACGAAATGGATCAATAATTTTTACTCACGAGTATTAAAACAGAAAGATCCCATTTCGCTTTACAGCAAAGCAAATAAATCACGTTCTGTACATAGGTCGAGGAAAAAAGGCGGCAAACGTAAAAATAAGATTAAGTTGTTCGGTATTCTGATTGTTGTTATTGCTGTACTTTTAATTATTGCGATAAAAGTAATATTTACACGATGATAAAATGCTTAAACTGAAAATATGTAATATGGCACGTTAACATATAAGGGAAGTCGAAGATATGTCAAAAGAAAACGTGAAGAAGAAAATACTTGACGAAACACTTGCAGCAAAACATAGAAATGAGGCGGCTATATCTTGCCTTAAAGATACGGTTACGCTTACTGATTATCGTTATCTTACAAGTGAAGGTGAATACGGTGTAGTTTGGACTAAAGCATTTCAAACGGCACTTAGTGAACATGAAATAGTTATAATTCCACCTTCGGACACAATTTATTGGCTTGACGGAACTATTTTTGTACCTTCAAACAGACGTATCGAAGCAAATGGAGCGACTATAAGACTCGTGCCTGAATTTCCTTATATTATGATGTGCAACGAGCATATCAAAGACGGAACGTATGCTCCTGTTGATACATCTGATCGTGATACAAATATATCAATTCACGGTGGAAATTGGGAAGAAGTTTGTGTTTCGCGAGGTAAGCGCAGACTTAATGCAGATTTCGAAAATACGTTCAAGGGTGTTCAGACAACGATGCTTTTTAACAATCTCGACCATCTGACAATTACCGATGTCACGTTCTCGCACGCAAATTCTTTTTGCGTTCAGGTAGGCGATCTTACAGATGGAGTTTTTGAGAATTTCAGCTTTATTTCTTGTTTTGCGGATGGCTTGCACGTTAACGGCAACTGCGAAAATCTTTATATCTGTAATTTCAAAGGACACGTTGGGGATGACCTTGTTGCGCTAAATATGTATGACTGGATACATTCCTCTGTGAATTATGGTCCGGCAAGAAATATTTATTGTGAAAATATCATTTCCGAACCTGATAGCAGAGCCAAGATGATGCGTTTACAACCCGGTATGTTCAGATTTGAAGATGGTACACTCGTTGATTGCGCACTTACAAACGTTTACATAAAGCACGCGCGAGGAATCTTTGAGTACAAACTCTATTTTCAGTCGCCACGCTATTTTATCGGAAGTAAGCCTGAAGGCGAGGGGGCAGGCTCGGCAGATAATATCTTTTTTGAAGATATCGGAATTGTCGCCCAGCGTCCGTGGTATCCTGATGAGGATGATGACGTAAGGGGACACTTCGGAATGTTTTTTATAAATTCCAACGTTGGATATCTTTCTCTTGAAAATATTCAGTATACGACAGATGAGAACACAAGTGATAAAACGCATCTTATCGTTGCAGGACCGATGTCTTGCATAAGAGACGGAAAAGAAGTGTTTGATCCATATGTCAGTGCAACACTTGACACGCTTGAGCTTAAAGATATTTTTCTCAATGGTGAGAAAGTAACGAAACCCGACGGAATCATAAAGATAGTGGAATTTGATAACATAAATGGTGACGGTAATTCATCCGGTAAGGGTAAAATTAATCACGTTATACTTGACGGAAAAACGGTATTATAATTCTGAAAAGAAATGTTCCAAAAACAGATGCACAAGATTTTCTTGCGTGTCTGTTTTTTTGTTTATTTTGAATTTTGCAATATTTATTCGGAAGATCAATTAACGGACATATATATTGCAAATCTTTTGATAGATTTATACATTATTTTTTGTTATAATGAATAAAAAGCTTGAAAGGAAATTGCGTTGAAAAAAATAATTAATTGGTTTAAAGAATACGGATATTATTATAAAATGCACTTTGTTGCAGGCGGATTTGCACTTATTATATGTATAATTCTTGTTGTTCAGATATTCACAAAGACGGATTATGATATTTTTGTAACATATTTAGGTCCTGTGTCGCATACTGTAGACGGACTTGAATCTATAGAGAACGCTATAAAAGAAACACTTGATGATGAGCTTTCGGAGAATGTGAAAGAAATATCGATACGTGATATCGTATATCTTAATAAAGAACTTTTTACGCAAAGCAGAAACGACGATATGTTTGTGTCATCAACTTCAAATAGTGATGCTGTCAAACTTCTGAACAGCGAAATAAGCGTTGGAGACTCGTACATTTATATACTTGACAAAGAGCAGTACGATCTGATTAAAACATCAGGAGCTTTATCAAAGCTGTCCGACGTCGTGAAAAACATTCCTGACGGTGCGGATATTTATGGTATTCCGATAAAAAAGACTGAATTTGGAAATGCGTTTGCTTGCTTTGCAAATTACAGAGATGATATGTACCTTTGTTTGCGCGCGAATACTTCCGGAAGTGCTGTATCGGCACTTAAGGGAAAGGAAACTGTAGAGGCTGAATTTGAGCTTCACAGAAAAGTTTTTGAGTGTATCTTGAATTATCAATCGGAGGATTAACAAAAAAGCAACCGAATGGGTGTCTTCCATAAAGCAGGTTTTACCTACCGAGAATATCGTAGGGCGGTGGCTTGCTGTTGCCGAAAACAAACGGCAAAATCAAAGAAATCGGCCCGACCTACAATAAAAGATGACAAAAGCCACTCTTAAACAAGAGAAAATATCTTTTGCTTGACAAAACAACAATAATATTATACAATAAATACAACAAAATTTTGTTTCGAGGTGGTTTATTGTGACGGATCATTTTGAAAGACATAAGAAATATATACTAAGAAATAGAAGAATAGCTACTTTCACTTTGATAACCGGTTTGATTTATTTGGTTCTGTTTTTGTGGGCATTCTTTAAAAAGCCGAATATTATTTGGATTACCATCATTCCTCTGGCTGTAATTTTAATAGCTTCTATTTGCATTGCAACAACAAATCGTTTGCTAAAACAATTTTCAAAAATTCAAATATCTCAAATTAGCGAAATTAAAATTTCTCACCCCAAAATTGATTTTCTAACAACTCCAGAACTAACACCGACTACACATAGTGTTAGGCAGAAATATTATGGTATAAAGATTATTGGTGAACAAAAATTCTATTACCTATTTGGAGAGTGTTATAGATACAACGCCGAAGAGTTGAAGAAGATACATAAAAAATTTAACGATGAAATCAGTATTCAATATTATGAAGGGACAACCATTATTAAAACGATACAGAATGATCCGTATTTTATGAAATTTAAAGTCAGTTCATTCTATGGATGAATTATTATAACCGAAAAGGACGCGATGTATTCTCGCGTCCTTTTCGGTTATTTTAAAATCTGCTTTATCGCAGGTGCCCCAAACGGGTGTTTTTTTGATTGTATAACTGATTATTTAATACATATTCTTGTGTAAATATTGCAAATGAGCATCCATATGAGCTGATAAAGAATAACAGCGAGCGAATTTACACTGCTTCCTTCGATACCTGCAAAGATCGTAAATCCGGCTATCATAATACCTGCTATAATAGAGATAAACGAGAAAAGCACACCCATTTTTATTACGGATGAAAGTTTTCTGCAGTTTATGAGTACCTTCAGAAGTGACTTTGCGGAACCTTTAGAAACGATTGTTGCATCTGTGCTTTGGAGCGTCTGAGAAAGTTCGGATTTGTCAGAGCATTTTACTACTCTTACGGGATATTTTTTTATATTGATCTCGCTTGCAAGTAAAGATGTATCAATGTTGGGGTCAAAAGTCTTTACGGCTATACACATTCCTGCAGCGGTGAGCTGTTGTAAAACGGTGGAAAAGTCAGCGTCGGCGGTATATTTAAGATACAACTTGGCTACGATCGTACCACCGGATGCCATATACATAATACGTTTTGCGTTTTTGGCTTCAGCACTTTGATCGTCATCTGTATACACAGGAATGAAGTTTTGTTTTTCCATGAACGACGCGCTTCCAAGTAAAATGTGTTCTTCATTTACAGTTGCTTCGATACCGTCATCGTACACTGAGAATATTTTTACGCTGTCCGTTTTTTCAATTTCGCGAGAAGCATTTTCGAAAACGTCGTAAAGTGGACCGCCGAGTTTTTTGAAAACACTTGTTGCCGCAAACAAGACATGGTCAATTCTGTTTTCACCGTATACTTTTACGGAAAGAAGCTTTAACGCATATGACGGAAATACCTCTTTATCATCGAAAGAAACGACAGCGGTTTCTGAAAAGTCATCAGCTACACATTCACCTATAAATGCGCTGTTATCTTGAAAAGCAATGCTTGACGCTTTATAAAGCGGAAATGAAAATGCCGTAAAAAGTGAGGAGGGAATTATCGCGCTGAAAAGTATGAATGCGTAAGTTAATGAGGTATCAAAACCTTTCTTAAGCAAAAACATCGCCGTAAACGTGAGTATCGATGCGAGAAAACATAATCCGCCTGCTATCAAAAAGTGAGTTTTCGATTTTGAATGTTTTCGCGAATTCGATACAAAATTTTCAACGAAATTTGCTTTGTTGATCTTGAGCATTGTCGGATTTTCAGGTAAATAACTGTAAAATTCGTCACTTTTAATGCTTTCAGAGGATGGCTTGAATTCATCGATCGTGTATTTTATCATGTTGCTCGAAGCGATATTGAACGATGAAATTTCACGCTTGAGATCCCTGTATTCATTCAGCAGCGTTGCAGTGATACAGAATGCACACGGGGAGAAAATAAGGATGGGGTTCTGTGCTGAAACGACCGCTTGGTATACACCGAACGCAAGAGTTATAAGCGAGAAAGAGGATGTTAAAAGCTCACCCGTTATCTTACCGCTTGACAGAGCTTTGAAACCATTTGTAAAGCCTGTGAAGAAAAATGCAAATACAATGAGGAAAAGCTGGAGAGCAACAAGTGTCAGCACTCTTGGATTTGAAACCGGATCTATGAAATAGGGAACATTGTAACCGAGGGATATAACAGTTTCGAGTCCCAAAAGAACCATGGTGAACAAGGATGCACATATCAACTTGATTCTTGAATTTTTATAGAGTTTTCTGTATCTGTCCTTAAAAGGCTTTTTTTGTGCCGTATTCGTGTATTCACCGGAATTCTTTTTTATTTTGTGGTAACTGTCATCCTTTTTCTTTTCACCAATGTGACCGATAGCTGCGATATCCGTGTCTTCCTTGTCGTTGTCGTATACGTCTTCAAGTGCTTTTGAGAAATCAACCATCGCATCCATAATTCGGTGTTCGGCATCGTTGTAACCGTCCGAAGATGTTTCGGGGGTGTTTTTATATACCTGATCGAATCCATAGTCAAAATTTTCGTCAGTGGTTTTATCTTCTTTTTCAAAAGCATCCACCGGTGATACAACGGTTTTTTCTTCGACGGCCACCGTATCACCGGATATTTCATCTATACGTGTGGTATCTCCGCTTTCCTCGGTACTGTCATTCAGAGTTGCCGTATCTTCGTTGTCATCTGCGAATGCTGCGACTACGGCTGTTTTTTCCTCATTCTGTTCATCTTCATCGCTGTCGGAAGTATCGTTTGACAACGGAACAGCGGTTGTATCCGGAAATTCAATGTCATCGTATTCAGCATCGTTGAAGAAAGAGCGTCCTGTTTTTTCTTCTTTTTCGTTTGAAATGTTGATACTGTTTACACTTCTGGTATTTTCGTCAGAGGTGTTTTTCTGTGAACGTTTCATGGGAGCAGGTTGATAAACAGTGTCATCGAGTCTGTCGAGAGTATCCGAAAATCCTATCAGCGAATCAACATATTCCGACGCTTCACCTTTTTTTGAATCGAATATATCTTGAAGCGTGGTATCGTCTTCTTCATCTTCTTCCGGAGAGAGATAAAGGATTTCATAATCGTCGTCATTGCCGACTGCGGAGCTTTCTGCGGCATTTGCACCCGTATCCGTGTTAGAATCTTTTCTTTTTGACTCGTCATATGTGTTTTCAATGCGATCAGCGACAGTGTTTTTGGATTCGCCGCTTTCATCGTCATCCTCGTCTTCTGTATCGTTTTCGGGCTCAATACCGAGAGTTTTATTTAAACGTCTTATTATCTCATCTGCGGAAATATCATTCAAATCTTTCTTTTCCATACATTTCACCCTTTCTTTTTACTTGTTTTTATATACTTTTGCTTTGCAACCTCATTGAGTATTACTGCGGCGGCACACGAAACGTTAAGTGAATTTACGTGCCCAAGCATTGGAATGGATACCGTAAAATCACACTTTGATTTTACTATCCTTGATATGCCTTCCCCTTCGCTTCCGAGTACAATGCAAACACCGCCTGAAAAATCGCAATCGAAATAATCCGTTCCTCCAAAATCAGCGGCGTATACCCAAAGCCCCTTTTCTTTTAATTCATCAACTGTTGAAGCGATGTTTGTCACTCTTGCGATGGGAAGATGTGACGCGGCACCCGCAGATGATTTTACAGCTGTTGAGTTAACGGTCGCTGAGCGTCTTTTGGGAATTATAAGCCCGTGCGCACCGGCACACTCACACGTTCTGATTATAGCACCGAGGTTATGCGGATCTTCAATTCCGTCAGCAATTACCACGAAAGGCGCCGTGTTTTTCTCACTTGCTTTTTCCAGAATAAAGTCGACGCTGACGTATTCGGTTCCGGGAATCATCGCGCAAATGCCTTGATGGACACCTCCGCCGGTCATTTTATCAAGTTTTGCTTTTTCAGCTTCTACGATGGGGATACGTTTTTCCTCAGCCAATGCTATCAAATATCCCAATGAACCGCTGCGTTCGGAACGTATAACGAAGATTTTGTCAACATCTCCGTTTTTTTTGAGTAATTCGCGTACAGCGTTTCTTCCGTATATTATATTTTCGTTTTTATCAAATTCCATTTTA
>JAZRTS010000169.1:0-21970 GCA_045652135.1 Eubacteriales bacterium
TCATTACATCACTCGCTTTCATAAGGGTTTTAGGGATTATCCCTAACAAGTCTGCGTTTGGGTGACCAAAGGCGATGCTTGCTGGTATAGTGCATATTCGTTCTCCCATTCGGTCGCCCGTTGTTACTTGCCGAAAATAAATCAGCGTTCCTTGTCCTGCTTGGATTGAAGCAGAGGTTTGGTCTGCTCCACAACGTCGCTCATCATATAGCAACGCTCGATCTTCCAACCGTCCTTGCCGCCTTTCTCGACCGCCATATATCGCTCCAACCGCACACATGGGTCAGTCCCGTCAAGGGAGGATCCGTAAATGGAATAGCCGCCCATACCTTCCTGAAAGGCTTTGTTATTGCTCGACACACCATAGGTTCGTGCATCCTCCGCATACGGCTTTTCAAAGCTGTCGGCGGTAAATACGATGTAGCCGCTTACCGATTGCTTTGCTCGTTCCGCCGCACGGAAAAGTTTTGTCATTTCGTGATACGGCATATCCACTTGGTAGGGCGACAGTTCAAATTCCAACCCCGAAAAATCGTCGGCATCAAGGATATATTCGCCTTTACCCCAAGCCTTTTGCACTTGATATTTGGCATCCTCCGGGGATTCCGCTTCGACCGTTACGGTCTTTTTCAGCGTTTCAACAATGCTTACTTCATACTCTTTCATTGGTCGTATTCTCCTTTACTTTTCGTGTAGTTCTCTGTAACCCAAGCAGGTCACAGAGGTAATCGTTATAATCCTTGCCCCTCGGTGGAAAACGCTCCTTGACCTCCACGCCGTACCTTTCGGGGAGCAACAGATTTAAGGTATCTGCCGCCAAACGACCGCCCATATCATTATCCAGGCATAGATGCACGGTACGGATATTCGGGTGGTCGGAAAGGTACTGACTCAGAGCAAGGGGCAAGGAGCTGTCCCGTATCTCTTGTTTGGGTTTATATACCCCCGCCAAGGACACAAGATGATCTGCGTTCCACGGCTTACCGTAGAGCTTCAAAAGGGTGGCAAACGATAGCAGGTCAACGGCGGACTCAAACAGACATAAAGTGTCGCTTTGCTCGGCGGGAAAGGAAAAGGAATACCGTTTATCGCTTCCGTTGGCTTCGCCTATAAAGTCGTTCCCGATACCTCGGATGGTGGCATATCGTGGCTTGTTCTCCTTATCCAATCCAACGAACACGGCGCTGTGATGGGGATAGCTTTCATAAAATCGCCCCGTGCGGATACAATGGTGTATCAGCTCCGCATCAATCCCACGGCTTCGCAGATAGTTAAAACCCACCGTTGCACTTCGGTTGACCTTTGGCAGCAACAGTACCTTGGGTTTGGGAGGACTTACGGCGGGAGAACGGGAAACAGACGGCATTACTGCCGCCTGTCCCGTAATGATTTCCACCGCTTCGGTAAAGGGAATGTTCTTAACCTCTATAAGATATTTGAGAGCGTTTTTACCGCCGATACCACGGGAGTGCCAGCACCATTTGCCGTTGGATATTTTAAGGCTGTCGTGCTCACGGGTGCAGTAGGTGTTTGGGCTGACCTTTACAAGCTCGGTTGGTTCAAATATCTGCAGGTAGGTCAGCAGATCCATTTCCTTGGCTTTTGCGATTTGCTCCGGTGTTACATATCCCATAAAAGACCTCCTTTACCTTGCATATTCATTTTTGCGTGGTGCAACCTTGTCACCCTCGTCCGGCTCATCTGCCATAAGGGTCTTATCCTTGGCATCCAAGTTGAGCAGGACGTTGAGTTCTTGGAGCCGCCTTGTTTTCTCTGCAAGCTCCGCTTCACGGGCGAAGGGAGCCTCCATTTCGGTACGGGCATTTTCAAGCTGCGTTTGAATATCCGCAAGTTTTTCATTCAGCACTTTCAGTTGTTCTTCAATGCCGTCAATGCGGTTATCCATACGGGTGATATTGCCGTAAATATCCGAACCCAAGACAACCGTGTGGGAAAGCGCACCTTTTAGGGTAATGCGGTATTCGTTGGCTTGCCCATCATAGGATAGGGTCATAGTAAAACCCCGATACTCTCCCAAGGGGATGGCATCGGGGTCTGTCATACGGGTACACGCATCAATGATGGCTTTACCTGCGGTTTCTTTCTCGGTATGGGTTATGCCCATAATCACCATATCTGTAAAACCGTCCTCTATTTTCGGGTGAGCACGGGCGATCTCCAAGTCCTTTTCATAGCCTGCGATACGTTCCCGTACCTCGCTCATATCTGCGGGGTACTTACGCAGCACAAGTTCCTCCAAGGCATATTTCTGATTGAGGTAGCTTGCCTTTAACATATTGAGTTTGCTTACCTCCATATCAAGGGTGCATTTCTCAATAATCAGCGGATTACCCGTTGCCAAGGCTTTGATCTCCGCATAGTTCAGCGCCGTTTCGTCCACGTCGGATGCAATACGGACGGGAGCTTTGCTCGTCATAATCTGTGCAATGAATTTCTGCTTGTTTTCTACAAGCTGATACAGATATGCGTCAAAGGTTCCTTCGGTGACGTAACGGAAAATATCAACCTTCTTGTTGCGGTTGCCTTGTCGTACTATACGGCCAAGGCGCTGTGCAAGGTCGCTGGGTCGCCACGGACAGTCAAGGTCGTGGAGAGCCACAAGTCTATCCTGCACGTTGGTTCCCGCACCCATCTTCGGGGTACTGCCCATAAGGATACGCACCTGACCGGAGCGAACCTTGGCGAACAGTTCCTTTTTACGGGCATCGGTATTGGCATCGTGTATAAATGCGATTTCTTCCTCCGGGATGCCACGCTCCACAAGTTTCTGCTTTAGATCCTCATAGACGTTAAAACTGCCGTCGCCTTTCGGGGTGGAAAGGTCGCAGAACACAAGCTGCGTTGTCCGTTCCTCTTTGCCCTCGTCCCATATACGGAATACGTTACGGGCGCAGGTGGCAACCTTGCCGTTTTCATCGTCGGGTGCAAGCGGATTGAAAAGCCGCATATCAAGTGCTAACTTTCTGCCGTCGTTGGTGATTTTGAGCATATTATCCACGCTCGGATCGACGTTGCCGCCACGCACCGCTTCGGCTCGTTCCGCAAGTCCCGCAATGGCTTCTTTTTGCAGTTCGGAGGGCTTGATAACCTCATTGTGGAAGATTGCTTCGGGTACGGGGAGTTTGAGCATATCCGCCGTCTGAATATCGGCGCACATCTTAAAGTGTGCCATTAGTTCGGGTAGGTTGACAAACTTGGAAAACCTTGTTTTCGGTCTGTACCCGCTACCTTCGGGGGAAAGCTCAATGGTCGTGGTGGTTTCACCGTAGTTCGCCGCCCAATCATCAAAATGCTGGAGTCCCAATTCATCAAGTAGTCCATACTGCAAATATCGCTGTATAGTGTAGAGTTCCACCATTGAATTGCTGATAGGCGTACCCGTTGCAAAGATAACCCCTCGACCCTCGGTGATTTCGTCAAGGTACTGACATTTCATAAAGAGGTCGGAGGACTTTTGTGCTTCGGTCTGTGCGATACCGCCCACGTTACGCATTTTAGTGGCAAGAAACAGGTTCTTGAAATAGTGGCTCTCATCAATAAACAAGCGGTCAACACCGAGTTCTTCAAAGGTCACGGTATCATCACGCTCAATATCGTTGAGCCGTTCAAGCCTTGTTTCAAGGGATTTACGGGTACGTTCCATCTGCTTAACGGTAAAGTTTTCGGCTTTTTCCTTTTTGGCAAGCTGAATGGCGATCATAACCTGCTCGATTTGTCGCTCGATAATGGCTTGCTGCCGTTCCTTTGACATCGGTATCTTTTGCAGTTGGCTGTGACCGATAATAACGGCATCATAATCACCGGTGGCAATACGGGCGCAAAGCTTACGGCGGTTTTGCTTTTCAAAGTCACGCTCGGTGGCTATCAGCACATTCGCCGCAGGATATAACTGCAACCATTCTGCCGCCCATTGCTCGGTGATGTGGTTCGGCACGACGATCATCGACTTGTTGCAGAGCCCCAAGCGTTTCAGCTCCATTGCCGCCGCAACCATTTCAAAGGTCTTGCCTGCACCCACTTCGTGGGCAAGCAAGGTATTACCGCCATAGAGGATATGAGCGATAGCGTTGATTTGGTGCGGTCGCAGAGAGATTTCGGGGTTCATACCCGTAAAGCGGATATGCTGACCGTCATACTCACGGGGACGAATGGAGTTATAGGTTTCATTGTAGAGTTTGCAAAGCATCTCACGGCGGTCAATATCCCGCCATATCCATTCCACAAACTTCTGCTTGATAAGCTCCTGTCTGTCTTGGGCAATCGCCGTTTCCTTCTTGTTGAGCACGGGTTTCTCTTTGCCGTTTTCAATAACCGTATCGAAGATGCGGACATCCTTCTGATTTAGGCATTGCTCGAAAATGTGGTAGGCATTGATACGCTTGGTGCCGTAGGTGGTCGTAATCTTGATATTACTGCTGTCGGCGCTTTTATTTGTGACATTCCAAGTGCCGTTATAGCGGGAATAAAGGACGCCCATTCTGTCCTGGGCATAGCGATTTGTACCAAAGGTTTCAAACATAAACTGCTGATAAATCTCAGGTGGTATCCACGGTGTTCCAATGTGAACGCTGATTTCACCTGCACTCAGATCTTCGGGTTGCACCGCCTCCAGAGCAGGGATACAATGCTCGATTTCTGCTCTTTTTTCGGCAGGTAATACCGAACACAATGCCCGTGCCATTTTCAGCTTATTTCGCACGTTGCCCGACAGATATTCGTCCGCCGTCACAAAGTCATAAAAATCAAGCTCTTGGTGGGCAGGAGAGATTTCCTCTACATTGATAGGACACTTAATGTCACGGTAGACAACGCCTTTAAGGTCAGCAATCAATTCTTCCTCGGTCTTGCCGGACAGCTCTGCCATATATTCAAGATCCACACACGCCTTTTCGGAAATGGATACGGCAAGTGCCTCACTTGAAGTATCAACCTTGGTTACGGGTTCGTGGGGTTTGATAGTTCTCTTAGTGAACATATCTGCCTTACGCTCAAAATTACCCTCGTTATCAAGCACTTCCAAGGAGCAAAGCAGACAATAACTGCTGTCATCACGGAAAGCAAGGTTATTGCCACGGGTGAATAAACGCCCATACTTTTTCACGAAATTATCGTATAGGGTGTTCAGCTTTTCCTGTTCACGCTTGATGATCTCGTCGGGATAGTTCTCGGTTTGGTACTCAATGAGCTGCCGCACACAATCTCGCAGAAGTATCATACCCCTTACACGGTTCTCGGTAGTTAAAGGGAGATTAGCGGGGTGCATACGGCTGTTCTCACGGAAATACACTTTTCCGTCCACCACTGTATAACTGAAATTACGCACATTCGGGTCTGCGGGGATGGATAAATCCTCCTCGTCCGAAAGTTCGTCCACCTCATAGTCGGTCAGCTCTGCGTGAAGATTGGAAATGGCGTTATTCAAAAGGTCGCCAAGGTCTGCATCCTCATAGGGTCTGCAGGTGCTTTCCATACCGAAGCGGGAGGACTCCATCACCATATCGCCAAGTACCATTTCGGGGTGCTGCACAAAGTAACTATTCATCTTAATGCCGTTCTCATCGGTATCAAGATGTACCCAATCGGGTTCAATGTCGATAATGCGGTCACGCTTCTGCAAGAAGATAATATCACTTGTGACCTCGGTGCCGGCGTTCTTCTTAAAGGCGGTGTTCGGCAAACGGATAGCGCCGATTAAATCGGCTCTTTGCGCAAGGTATTTACGCACGGCGGAATTTTCCTTATCCATCGTACCCTTGCTCGTAATAAAGGCAATAATACCGCCCGGTCGCACCTTATCCAAGGTCTTACCAAAGAAATAGTCGTGTATGAGCCAATGGTGCTTGTCGTACTTGCGGTCGGCAAGGCGGAGATCTCCGAAAGGTACGTTGCCGATAGCCACGTCAAAGAAGCTGTCGGGCATTTCTACCTTTTCAAAGCCATCCACGGCAATGTTGCTGTTCTGATACAACTGCTGTGCAATTCTGCCGGAGATACTGTCAAGTTCCACACCGTAGGCTTTACCGCCCGTCATTCCTTCGGGGAGCATACCGATAAAGTTACCGACACCGCAGGCGGGCTCCAAGAGGTTGCCGTTTTTGAAACCCATCTGTCCGAGCGCCTTATACATTGCCTCCACAATAACGGGAGAGGTATAAAAGGCGGTCAAACTGCTTGCTCTTGCGGCGGCATACTCATCGGGTTCTAACAGGTTTTTCAGTTCGTTATATCGACTGTGTTCTTCCTTGAAGCAATCCGCAAGACCGCCCCAACCAACATAGCGGGATAGGATTTCCTGCTCGTCGGGAGTGGCAAGCCGTTCTTCGCTTTCAATCTTTTTCAAAAGACGAATAGCGGCTACGTTGGCAGCATATTTCTCGCTTGCCGTACCGTATCCGAGTTCAGGGTCGGTAATACGGAAATTACGGCGCTGTTCCGCAGGGATTTCGGGGTGTAGGGTGGTAAACCGTACACGCTCTTTTCTCGGTTTGGGCGGTGCAAGGTTGGTTGGTATTGCAATGCTCGGCTCAACCTTTACAGCCATAGGACGATGGGAACGGAGTGATTTTTCCGCTTCATCAAGAGTAACAAACCCGCCTGCAGTAGATGCGGAAAAGTCCGTGTTCTCATCATAGCCGTAGCGGTTATAAAACTGACCGTTGGGATACTGCTGTATTACGATAATCTCATCGTCAGATTGATACCTTGCAATGATCTGTGTGTCCGCTTCTTTTTGCACCGCCTCTGCATCTGCCGTAACTTGACGGATAAAGGGCGAATTGTTCAAGGCATCCTCGTCCACGACTTCGCCGTTTATAATACCGCTTTGAGCAAGTTTCTCACGAATGGCGGCTGGATCAACATCATCAAGCACGTCGCCTCGTTCTTTTTCGGCATAGTAGGTCGGAATCTCAATTCCGTACCGCTTGGCAAGCTCCGCAAAGTCGGCAAGCAGTTCATCCTCAATTCCCAATACGCCGTCCTCGGTATAGACAAAGGCTTCATCGGCAAGGAAATCGTATAACTGTTTGCTGTACCATACGTTATCCTCGTCACGGGCAACAAGCTCTCCGTTCTCGTATTCGATGGTAATATCATCAATGCCCAAACGGTCAAGGATTTTGCAGAGCGTATCCACCTCACGGTTGGAGTCGTCTGTTTCTTTGCTTTGTACGGGGGCGGGGTAAATGTCCGTTTTGCCATCGGGATAGTTTACAACCACCGGGACACCCGTTTTCATCAGCTTATCAATGTTTTTCTCATAGATATGCTGCGGAAAACCTACCATTGCCTTTTTCTCATCATCCAAGGGACGGGAGGTAAGCGTATAATCAAAGGTTTTCGCAAGAATATGAGCATCTTCATCAAAGGCTTCGTAAAAGTCGCCAACACGCAAAAGGATAATTGCTTCGGGATATTTTGCTCGATTTTCCGTTAGCCGTTTCAATATGGGGTTCATCGGCTTTTCGGGTTCTGCGATCTGCGGCTGTTTCTTTAACTGCTCCAACCATAAGTTGCGACCATTTCCAAACACAGAGAACACGCCGTCACGGTACTGCTGTAAGGCTTCAATAGCCTTTTTGCGATAATCATAATAGCGGTCGTTAGGCAGAGTGCTTTCCCACAACGGTAGGAGCATTGTGGTATAGATAACCTCTGCTCGGTCGGGGTCTTTTAGCTGCTCGGCAACGGATTTTACATTATCCCAATATCTCACAGTATCATTATCGGTGAACGGTTTGGGGTGTTCGTCCGAAGCACCGAAAAAGCCGTTGTGAACGATATGACCAAGCTCACGAAGTTCATATTCCGCCATACCTTCCTTATCCTGTTCGGTAAGGAAAGAATTACGGTTATACAGCTCGGTGATACGTTTCGTTACCTGCGCCCAGGATAAGGTTATTTTTGCAAACGGACTCATAATATCTCCACGGCTAAAGGAGAACCCTTTTCCGTCGTGGTTGGTATAGGCATTGCCATCGTAAGTGCCGCCGCCCGTCCCAAACTTTTCACGCAGATATTTCTCACGTTCTTTTGCATCCTTATGAGTACGGAAGAAAGAATACACACCAAGACGGTAATCGGAACGCCGTTCCGAACCTCGCAAGAGTCTGTCCAACTCATCCTTGGTGATAAATCGCTCTCGCTTGGGGTCAAAGCCTTCTTCGGCTCGGAAAATGACCGGCTCTCGCTGAAGATCCTGCAACCATCCCAAGATTTTTGCGGGATTGTGATGCTTAAACCGCATAAGGCGTGGGTTAGCCTTATGAGCTTCGGTAAATTCCGCCCATTCGTCAACAAGTTTTTGAAGCATAGGCGGATCTTTGAAATACTCGATTAGCTTATTCGGCATATCGGGGAAAATATGATACTCCGCTATCACTTGTTGAATAATTGGCACGTAGCCTGCGTTGTCCGCTTCTTCGGAAAAATCACGCACCGCAAAAATAAGATACTCTGCAATGTGCATATTTTCGTGGTCGGCTGCTTTGTCTATTAGACTTTGGGGCATATACCGTCCGAGGTCAAGCAGCTCTCGGATACGCTTTGCGGCTTGCTCCCAAGTGACGACCGTGGCCGTGGAACGCCGGGCGGTGTCACCCTCCCCGATACGGATACCGTTTTCATCGTACCACACGGCAATTCTGCGACCTTCAAAGAAAAATCCCGTACCGCTTATTCCGTAGTGTTCTTTCAGCCATTCGGCATTTTCCTCTACGGATTTATCCTTCATAAAGCGGGCGCAAATATCCAAAAGGCTTTTACGCTCGTTGGCTCCGATGCAGAGGGTTTCGTCAATGATCTGCTGTGAAGCCTCCCACTTGGGGAAAAGGGATAATTGCGGTGTTTCCTCGGAAGGTTCCGCCATACCCATATCAAATACGTCGAAAAGGGTTAGCTGATTAGAGTCCTGCGGGGGCAGTTTCTTTGTTCGGCGGTTGATAATACCGGGAGAATACTCCTTTTTCTTGATAAGTTGGTCGGTAAAGCCGACAATGCAATCCCACGAAAAAACGGACTCCTTGGTGCGGGAAAGGTATGCACCCTCCCACATAAGAAGTCCGTCCTCCTGCGGCTTATATCCGCACCGCACACCGCCATCCAAAATGACCTCGGTATATCGGTCGTGATACGCCGATTTAAGATATTCCGCCCGTTCCTTCGGGTCGGTGTGAACAGAGAAGAAAAGCTCAATTTGGTGCTTTTTGAATTTAAGGTCATCGTCCTTGTTAGCGATGATGCCCATAATGAGCCTTTCATCCAAAAACGCAGGTAGCTCGTCACCACCTGCGTTTTCGTCGTTTATTCGTAAATCAGCTCTTTCAGCACTTGCTCCTCCGCCGACATTCGGATGTTGTTCATCAGCCCCACCCATTTCAACTGATCGGTGGCTTTCAGTTCCTCCGTGATGCCCTCGGCTTGCGCCATCTGTGCTGCCAAGAGTTCCAACCTCTCGTTTGCCGCCTTGTCCACTTCCATCAAGTGCTCGTTCAGCTTGCCCGATGTCAGCAGATTGGTGAACAGCACCTTGCGGCTCTGTTGCAGATGCTTTCTGCGAAGCAATGCGTATTTCCCAAGGTGAACCTCCGGCTCTTGCGGGGGCAACAGGTTCGGCAGGCGATAGCCGTTCTTCATCGTGTAAGTCAGTTCCATCTTCAATACTCCTTTCGCTCATAGTTTTCGGCTTGCTGACAATAGGATACTCTTTTTCGGCATTTTCCGCAAATGTGCGATTTTCCTCTTTTTCTTCCCGTTGCAGATTTCTTACCGTCAATGCGATAGCACCAAGGCAGTTTTCGGCAATATCACTTGTGGAAACGCCCAGCGTGTTCATCGTGTCGGGAGAATTAAAGTTGATAACGTCATTAAAGTCCTCAACATCAAAGTATTCGTCCACATCCAAGCCGCACCTTGACATCAGCATATAGGCAACGCTGTTTTCAAGCAATCTGCGGTAGATAACCTCTACATTAAGGTCATCGTAGTCCTCCAAGAAACTGTCCACACGGTAGCGGATCAGTTCGGAGAGATAGTCGGGAAGATTATCCTCAACCGCATTTTTTGCAACGGAATGTAATGCCGATTGCAGGTCGGATTTGTCTTTTAGCTCACCGAAGCGGTTTTCAAGTGCTTCAATAACCGCCGCTTCATATTCGGGTTTATATTCCCATATCGGCACCGGTCTTGCAAAACGGCTTTCGTGGGTATCGGAAATATCAAAGTAGTATTTCAGCCTTTGCCGCCCTGCGTGATTTCGGTCGAATACTGCTATACCCGTTGCATAGCGGTTGACCCATCTGCCAAACTTCTGATTCCATCCGTTTTTACCCTCGATTTCAAGCACAGCCGTCGCATCCGGGCGCTGTGCGTGAATAAGCACCTGTTCATCAAAGGGTAAACGATAGTTATAGCAAGCGGAGTGAAGAAACGCTGTCCAAGTATGATGATTTTTAGCAAGCCCTTTTACGCTCTCACGGTATAACGCCGTAATAATCTCATATTTGCTTGCCATTGTAACACCTCCTTATCCTCGTTTGATTTTTTCTGTATAGTCCTTTGTGACCTCGTAGTGATTGGTGCTGGCAACAAGAAGCTGCCATACCGTTTCCGCCGCTTCGCTGTCGTACATAATAACGCTGACGTAATCGCCGTTATCATCGGAATACACACGGCTGAACCGCATACGCTTTTCGATCAGTTCCTTTGCTCGTTCCCGTTCACGCTCCTGCGGTACGGCTTCTGCATTTTTCTCCAAAACGGTCATAAGCAGATTGAACATTGACGGGTGCATTGTCAGTTTTATAGAGGGGTACTGTCCCATAATCAATTCCTACCTTTCCCGGTCGGCGGCCTGTTGCATCCGAGGAATAGAAAACCCGTAAACTTTGGCAATGTCATCGCCAAGCCTACGGGTCAATCTCGTTATATCGGTGCGGGTCGCCGTGCCGTAATACAATTTCTCTTTTAAGTTGTCGATTTGTGCTTCGCTCACGCCTGCTTTATAAGTGCGATAGAGGTAATGGTTCGTGCCGTCGTGGTGTGCAGCATCGCAACGAAGATCGCCCAAGCGGTCAACGTACCAAGTCACGTAGTCGGTATCGGAATACAGACAATCCTTGATGTTTCCGCTTTCGATTTCCTTATAACCCATACGTCTGCCGTGCCATAATCCAAGGTCGGCAATTACAAGGATAGGCTGTGATAACTGCACGTTAAGATTACTGCGCTCGTCATCAAGATAATTTCCGTTGATTTCGTACATTAAGGATATACGCTCACTCTCGGTCATATCGGGATATTCCGCTTCCAAGTCCTCACGCCAATCCTCATAGTCAAGGTCATTGCTCCAGATAATGCGTTTCTGCTCGATCATCGCTCATCACCCCGAACAGTACTTTTGGGCGGTATCAATTTACCGTTTTTATCATAGCTTGCGGGATCGGCGGCGGGAGCCGCCCAGCCAAACATTGAACCGACCTTCATAGCTTCGGCTTGTGCTTTGGAAACACCGCCTTTTTCGTTCATTTCATCAACGATTTCTTTTGCTTCTGTAAGGTCTTTTGCGGGAATATCGGTGGGATAATAGCCGCTTTCTCCACGCTTGATAATGACAATTTCGCCCGTGTTGGCAAGGGTGCTGTAACAGGTTTCGGGCAAGGATGCACGCAGCGGAATAACCTTGTTTCCGTTTCTCTGCATAATCTCTGCGAATTGACAGATATGATAGAGGTTTGAGCCAACCTCTACGTGGTACTCGTCAATATAGCGGCAGGTATAGTCCACGCTATCGCCGTTATAAAAGGTGATGCGTACTTTGTCAAAATCCTCAATGCGGAATAACGTTGTATAGTCGGGTTTAATAAAACGGATACCTTTCTCGGCGTTCTTCAAATGACGGTCGAGCCATTCACGCTGATAGGCGTAAATGTAAAAGTTGTAGTCGCCCTTATTGGGGTTTAGCCGCATAAGGTATGAGTAGTTATCGGTGTCTGCTCTAAAAGCGTATTCACGGCAGTAGTTACCGTCAAAGCCGCTTTCGGGTTTTCCGTAGCAGTATCCCGCCATACTGCTACGGTTTTTAAGAACACCGCCGTATCGCTCATCAAAGCGTAGCATATTGATAACGGTGTCAAATTCCGCCTTAAAAGCATCGGTTTTAAGATTTGAACAATGGTTATCCCAAGAGGTAAAGAACCCTGTGCCGTTGCTGTCCATATCTCCACGCAGATGTCCGATGCACCCCGTCTGTCCATAAATCTGCTGACTTTGGGCGTAGGTGTATAGACGGTGCTTTTCGGGTAGTACCTGTAACGTCAAATTCATTATAGGTCACGCTCCTTTCCTTTGTTTTGGGTATTCTGTTCCTGCGACGGTTTCTGCTGTTCCTGCAGGCGGAGCTCGGTCTGCGCTCTGTCCAAGAGGTCTTTTTCGGCGGCTTTTCGCTCACTCAGATAATGTCCCCAAAAGTAATTGTTGCCGTCCTTGCACTCCCAAGTGACATACGGCGCAGGAAATGAGGGATTGTGTCCGATTACAAACTCCGCCTTACCGATAAAGATAGAGTCGGTGATGGTATATCCCGCATTGGTTCTGCTCATTATCGTTCCTCCCTTCGCTGTGCTTGTTTTTCGGCTTGTATCTGCTTTTGAATTTCTGCAAGCCGTTCCTTTGCCCATTCGGGCATACACTCCGGCTTGACTACACCCTCAACCTCATAACGCTCGTACCGTAGTTCTTCTCCGGTGTAAAGGTTCTTGCAGAAACAAGCCCTGCCGTGCGGGTTGCCCTTGGCTCCGTTACCGCCCGTAACATATACAAGCTGACGGTCGGCGCTCTGATATTCGGGTCGAAACACCGTTTTTCTAATTGCTACGACCTCATCGACGATACTTTTATCGTAATCGTTGGGATAACACATATCGGGGGTGATAGGTTCACGGGGGACGGTTATCTTTGCCCATTCTGCCCGTACTTTTTCGGTCAGTTGCTTTACACGGTCGGCAAACAACTCCAACATACCAATGTAGTCGTTACCCACCATACATTCCGTGTACCGTTCACGAACCATGACGATAAGGTTTTCCTTTTCGCAGAAGCCGCAAAAAAACGGGTTTTCGCTGTGTTCATCTACGCCGAAAACAACCTCACTTTGACCTATGCGGAAAGAGTTTTTTATCTCATAGTTTTCCGCCATTCGTTTTGTCTGTTCCATTGCTCACATCTCCTTTTACTGAATTGTCGGTATGTAAAAGGGACGGCTTTTCAGCCGCCCCCACGGGTCACTTTTTCCTTGCGTTGCGGATTCTGAAATAGATCAGCAATGCGCCTACTGCCAAAAACAACCCTAAACCGATCATTGTTTTAACATCCACGGCTTACAACTCCTCTCTGCGTCTTTTTCTGCTATAAAGGGCAATACCAATAAGAGAAGCACCGGACAGACCCATCAAGCCGAACCAAAGAGGAAGATTACTGTTATCGCCCGTCTGCGGAGAGTCGGGTACTTCGGGTTCAGGTTCGGGTTTGCGTTCATTGTGCATCTCTACGATGGTAACGGAACCCTCGATTACTGCCGCCGTCTTATCTTCGGGGAGGATATAATCGGCGTTCTTCTCATCGGACACCTCGGACACAACGTACTCGCCGTCAATGCGGAGGTTTTCAATGATGATTTCACCGTTTGCATCGGTGGTGAACAATTCGTCATAACCGTTTGTGCCGGTGACACGGAAGGAGAAGCCTTCCACTACGCCGTCGGAGGAGGTCTTTACGATTTTAAGAGAGCCAACCTTGGCGGTGTTCACAAAGCCAATACCTGCTTCATTTTCAACAATGACGGTTTCGCCGTCTGCGGTGATCTCAAAATAATAATAGCCGTCATCCTTATTGAAAAATTCGGGTGCGGTCTTTTCGTAAAGGAAATAGCCGTTATATCGCAGGTTATCCATACGGTAAACGCCCGTTTCCACTTCGGTCATTTCACCTACGAGCTTGTCGATTTCCGCATTAAACTCGCCGTTGCCGTCCACGTCCACATAGATTTCAAACACGGCTCCCGTCAGCTTATTTTCGGGATAATCCTTATCAACCTTGGTGGTCTGCACGGAGCCGACAATAAAGCGGTTCTCAATGACGATTTCCACCGTTTCACCGTCCTCGCTTACCGTCACAGCATAACTGTTTTCGTTCAGCACGAAAGCGGGAGCCGCCTTGATTTCACGCACCACGTATCTGCCGAAAGGTACGTTTTCAAAAAGGAACACACCGATTTCGTTGCTCTCGCAGGTCATCAATGCGGTGTCTGAGGTAAACTCGGTTTCGTTCTCACGGAACAAGCCGAACAGCGCACCGCAGATGGCAAAGCCATCCTCATCCAATTTCTTGCCGAGAATGTTGCCACGGATGATCTTGTTTTCAATGGCAGCACCATCGTTTACGCTGATCTTAACGGTTTCGGTATCCTGTCCCGCATACTCAAAGACTACGGGATAAGCGGTATCGGAAAGAATATAGTGGGAATCGGTTGCAATTTCCTTAACGTAAATGCTTGCTCCCACGGGGAGATCGGTAACAAAAACAATCTTGCCGTTTTCATCACAGTAGGCGGTTTCAACAAGTCCGTCCTTGGGGATAACCTTGCCGTCCTCGGCGTTCATATCCTCAGCCGCATACAAGCCAAACTGCACTTTGCTGATTTCACCGTTATTTCCGATGCCGAAAAGCTCGTCAATTTCAAAGTTCTTTGCAAGGTCGATTTCCACCTTCTGTCGCTCATTGACAAAGGAGGCAGAGGTGCTTGTAACGGCAATTTCCTGTCCGGCATACACAAGCTCCACATCAACCTTTTCGTTGTTGAGCACCATTCCAAAGGGTGCGGTGATTTCGGAAATTTGGTATTTTCCGAGATAGAGTTCACGGCTCACGGCTGTTCCGTCTGCCGCCGTTGTAATAGTGTCAACGACCTCGCCCTTGGTATAACGGGTCGTGCCATCAAGGGTCACAATGTCCTCGGCTGCGGTGATTTCATATACCGCACCTGCAAGACCCTTAATTTCGTAAACGGGCTGATACATACCGTCCTGCTCGGTAACAGAGGAAAAGACCTCGCCCTGTTTGGTAACGGTAATCGTGCCTTTCTGTGCAAAGTTCGCTTTGTTGACCTTAATTACAGTAACGCCGCTTTCTTCGGAGGTAGAGCTATCTTCCGTCACATCAAAATACACGGGAGTTGTGTCAAGGACATAACCGAAAGGAGCTTCCACTTCTACAAGGTAGTAACCCTTACCGTAAGGGAGCTTTTCAGGTGTAACAAGAGAACCGTTGGCATCAGTGTAGAAGGTGTCAATGGTAGTAGGAGTCGGATAAGTGAAAGTCATCTTCACAAGCTCGCCGTCAGGATTGTAAATCTTGAAGGCCGCACCCGCATAAGGGATAGTCTTTTCAGTTTCCGCATCCACTTTTACCACTCGCACATAGCTCTCAAAGTTGGCGTTATTGATAAGGTAACGGTAGGTTGTTTCGTGCTGAGCGATATACACCTCAAAGTCGGGCATCAACTCACGACCGTCCCAACCGCTGACCTGATGCACGGTATACACACCGTAAGGGAGCATCTTTGTCTGTCCGAAGCCGTGTTCATCACAGACGATTACATCACGCTCCGTTTCCTTTGCGTTCTTATAACTGCCTGCGGCTTTTAAGAAGATCTCAAACTTTGCTCCTTTTTCGGGAGTTTCGATTTTAGTGCTACCATCATCTGTATGCTTGATAATGGCGATATTGCCCTTAATGATTTCCTCATACACATCGGGATACTCGGTGTTGTGTTCTACGGTGTAGTTTTCAGCCGAGCAGTCAATGTGATAGATGGTAGTGTCGAGCAAGTAACCCTCAGACGGTGTGATTTCACGGATACTCCAATCATCACCGCATACATAGTAGTCGGTGATAAAGTAGCCGTTCTCGTCAGTCGTGTAAGTGTCAACGAGGGTTTCACCCTTATACACACCGTACACAGCGCCGCCGAGAGTGGCATCGCCCTGAGTCTTTCCATAAGCTCCGCCCAAGTCCTCAACCATTTCATCGGAATCAATAGAGAGAACCTTTACGGGAACACCACTACTACCGCCATTATTATCGGCAAGTTCGGAGTCGAGCTTGAACACATCGGCTCTCCACTTCTTCAAGATATTCTCAAAAGATTTCTCGGTGACTTTGTTCCACTCAATGACCGCACTCTGACTTTCGGGAATGACATAGCGGATAGGAGTATCTACTTCTTCAATGGTGTAGTTAGAGCCGATAAGGATATTCTTGAAAGTGGCAACGCCGTTCTTGTCGGTAGTTGCATACTCATCGACTTTAATTCCGCTGAGAGAAGTGCCGTACAAACGGAACTTGAGTCCTTCAACGAGATTATCTTCAGCAGTCTTAACGACCTTGAGATCACCACGCTTCAAGATGTTCTCAAAGGACTTATTTACAATCTTGTTCCATTCGATTTCTACGGTCTGTGCATCGGGAACGATATACTTTTCTGCGGTATTTACTTCCTCAAGGGTATAACGAGAGCCGATGAGTACATCTTCAAACATCGCCACACCGTTTTTATCGGTAACTGCATATTCGTCTACCTTATGACCGCTGAGAGAAGTGCCGTAGAGGTGGAACTTTACGCCCTCAACCATATTATCTTCGGAAGTCTTTACGACCTTGAGATCTCCACGCTTGAGTTCGTTATAAAAGTCGTTCTCAGTAACTTTTTCCCATTCGATAACCGCAACCTGACTGTCAGGGATGATATATCTTTCTGCGGTTTCGACTTCTTCAAGGGTGTAGTTTGTGCCTACAAGTACATCTTTGAACATAGCCACTCCGCTTTTATCAGTAGTGGCATAAAGATCAATGGTCTGTCCCGAAGTGGACTTGCCGTAGAGATGGAACTTTACACCCTCATTCATATTATCTTCGGAAGTTTTAATGACTTTCAAATCACTTCTTTTAAGAACGTTATTGAAGCTCACGGATGCAGTCTGTCCACTCACGACTGTTACAGTCTTAGACTGCTGCGACTCATAATAACCGATAGACTGTTCTGTAACGGTGTAAGTGCCGGGACTAAGGTTATCAATGACAATCTCACCATTAGAACCCGTCTTTACGGTTTTATTCACACCGTTGCCGGTAATGGTAAAGGAAATTCCCGATACGTTACCGTCCTCAGAGGTCTTAACGATTTTGGCAGAACCCAAGCTGACCTTAATATTGAGATAACCCCTCACGGGATCGTTTACTTCTGCGGCAAAGGTAGACAAGTCCTGAATACCTGAACCGGGTGTAATCACACCATCCGACCAAACAATAACACCCTTACGAACAGAACCGTTCTTTGTTGCGGTAATGCTCACTTTGCTTGTAGGTGCTTTATTTGCGGTGATAGTCAACTTGTTTCCACTCACGGAAAAACTGATACCCGACTCACTTGCGGTAAAGGAATAATTACCCAACACATTGTTTGTGTCGGTGAGTGTAGTTGAATAGTTTGTGCCGTTCCACTCAAGTTCAATATCCTGAGCCTTAGAAGTAGACTTCGCAAAGAAGCTCGGTACTTTGGAGTGCTTCTGCACATTGGATACCATACTGTTGTAGTAGCTCATATACTGACTGTAAAGCGGGTGGTTCTTGCTTACACGGTCGTTTACTGCATCGTAGCTACCCGTATCAACGTGGTTAAAGTTGGAGTCACGCTCACCGACAACTGTTTCCCAAATAAGAGTCTGTGTTGCCATAATATGAGCCATCTTATCCGCATCTGCGGAGTTCTGAGAACGCCAATCAATATCTACCGTTCCGGTGTAGCCGTACTGAAAGATACGACCGATGAACAATTTAATCTCGTCAGCAGAAATGGTCTTGTTGTAGGCTGACGGGTAATTGTCCCAATAGTTTTCATCACGCTTCGTCATAACATCGCCAATGTTAAGTGGCGTACCGGGTTCGATACAATAACACGCATTGCCCGACCACGAACCGATGGTATATACTGTGATCTTTTTAGTGGATGCGGCAGACCAACCGTTCATATACTTGAGTTCGCCGTGTCCCCAATCACCGCCGAAGTTACTGTCACCTTCACGGGGGAAGGAGAACATTACGACTTCATCGGTGGTGTTTTCTGCGGCAAAGGCGGTTGTAGAGCCGATGCCAAGAAAAGTAGAAAGGCACATCACAACGGCAAGCAACGCCGACGCACCTCTCTTGAAAAAACTCTTTTTCATTAGGTTTTTACCTCCTTTTGACATAGAAAAACGCACCGATTTTTCACGGTGCGTTCTTTAGAATATTTTGTTAAGCGTAGCCGATATAAATATCGTAACAATCATTGCCGACCGACTCTGCCCAAATCCAAACATCGGTTATATCCTCATCGTTTGCATATCGGTTTAATCGGCTTTGTATATCTCTTTCGAGGTAGATACAATGCGAACCTGCTCGGATAGGATTGTCCCAACAATCAACTGCGGCAGTATCCAAAACAAGCCCTTTGCTCTGTGCATAGCTTTTTGCAAAGCCGATCCAATAGTCAATATCAAAGGCTTTAGGTGGCTCTGTCGGTTCAGGTGCTTGTGTTTCCGGTTCGGGTTCAGGCTTAGGTTTAGGATCTTCCGTAGGCTTTGTCTGTTCCGTACTCGGTTTGGTAGTATCAGGCTTGGTTGTTTCAGGTATCTTTTCTTCAGGCTGCTTAACGGGTTGTGTTTCTGTGGGTTTCTTTTCAGGTTCGTCCTTTTCAGTCTGTGACTGAGCAGGCTTGGTTTCGCTTATTTCCGGTGTTTTCTCAGGTTTTTCCGTTGGTTTACTCACCGAAGAAGAAGCAGGTTTTTTATCCTCTTTTTCTTGGCTTTCGGTAGGCTCTGTAACAACTTCATTTTTAGTCGATGAAGCGGGGCTTTCCGCTGTGGAAATGCTCGGTTCATCAGTTAAGTTCTCGTCTTGTTTTAGCTCAGAAAATTCACCAACCGAAGAAGAACTGATTTCGGTGTCCTTCGGTAGTTCGTTTGTATGCGAACATCCCACAAGCAACACCATTAACAGAACAAGCAGAATGGGTAAAATGTGCTTTCTCATAAACTCACGCTCCTTTGCTTTTCTACCCACATTGTACGGAGATTTTCTTGCTCCGACAAAGGTGCGAATTTATGAGGGCAAACTTAAATCATAGCAACCACCTCCTTCAAGTGTAAATTGTGCCATTTCTTTATGAGAAAGACATATACTTTTGAGATAGTTTATTCAGGGAGATAGTATATATCTTTTTCGGTAAGTTAGCTTGTAATTAGGGGTTAGAGTGTGAGAAAGGGGAACAGGAAATTTATACTCCTACTACCTTGTGTCACGCTCTGCACGTTTTCGCAAAAAGTTGTTGTAATGCTCCAATGCCTTACAAATAAAGTCCTCCGTCTGACTGAGTGGGACATTCTTGGGAATGAGCTTTCGCACTCGTTCATCACGAAGGACAATCTTTTCACGCTGATTTGGTTTTTGTTCGGACATAATGGCTTGGATTGCTTCAGGTGTGAGTTTTCCTTCCTCGAACATCTTTCGCATACGGATTGTTTGATCGTGGGAAGGGGTACAGTCGTTCAGGTCAATTTCCTCTACTACATCACGCTGACATTCTTCATCAAGGTACGATAATTCAACGGCAGGCTTTAACGCCATTTGTAGAGAGTCTTTATCTTTGATTACAGAGTTATCTACCAAGTCAAGAAGTTCAGGAATTAGATAAGTCAAACGAACATATCTGCGTACTGTTTCGCCACTTTTATCGGCAACCGTATCACGACTTTTCTTTCCTTCCAACTTGTGCAACTCGGTTGCACAAGTTAAGTCTGTGCGTTTTCCTTGTCGTGCCAAAGCATCAAGTCGCATCTTATATGCAAAAGCTCGTTCCGAAGGCAACTGCTGTGTTCGTTGGTAGTTACTTTCTACCATTAAGATAATTGCTTCATCTCTTGTCAGTTCAACAACTTCGCATCTCAGGGTATCAAAGCCTGCTATTTCACTTGCTCGTTTTCTTCTATGTCCTGAAACAAGTTCATATCTGCCATCTTCTTTTTGGCGAACCATCGCAGGTGTAATAACACCACGCTCTTTAATACTCTCAACGAGCCGATCCATATCTTCATCATCTTGAACTCTATATGGGTGGTCAGGAAAATCGTCAATCAGCTCTAAGGGAATATCTCGGATTTTGGCGAGCTTTTCATCATCTCTCATTTCCTGAGTCGAGAAAATATCATCGAACTTGGGCAGAGTGAAGTCGCTCTTTCTTCCTGCCATCGGCTAACACCTCCTTTGAAAATTCGGTGTATGCTTTAGACACCGTGCTATTGGGTTCGTAGGCATAAATGCTTTTGCCTTTAGAACTGACCTCTGCCGCTTTGATTGCGATAGGAATGTGGGTATTATATATCTTTATATAACTACCGAAGTTCTCACGCAAAGCATCTATGGTGCTTTTGGCAAGGTTTGTTCTGTTGTCTACAAGGGTTAAGAGAATACCGTCTATATTGAGTTTGGGATTGATATGTTTCTTTACCTTTGTAATTGTTCTCATCAACTGTGTCATACACTTCGCCGGAAGGTAATGAGCCTGAACGGGAATGATTACGCTATCTGCCGCCGATAAAGCATTAAGAGTCATCATACCAAGCGAAGGTGAGCAGTCGATTATAATATAATCGTAATTGTGCTTTACTTCGTTCAGGTAGTTTCTCAAAATGGCTTCACGGTTCATTGCGGTTACAAGACTGATTTCAAAATCAAAAAGGTCGCTGTTCGAGGGAATAAGGTCAACACCTTCTTTATGATGTAGAATACCTTTCATTGGTTCTTTGCATTTGTCCTGCATAACTTCAACCATTTTGTCCGGTAATGCAACGGGGAGATTGTCTGTGTCTTTCCATCCAAGACAAGTTGTGAGGTCGCCCTGTGGATCGGCATCTACAAGGAGTACCTTTTTACCTTGCATTGCCAAGCCTACGCCTAAGTTGACGGTCGTGGTCGTTTTACCAACGCCGCCTTTTTGATTACATATAGCAATCGTATTACAGTTAGGCATTGTCTTTGCTCCTTTCATTTAGATTTAGCATCTTGTTATAAGGTGCTATGTAAAGACCGATATAAAATCGGTCTGTATGTTAAAATGCAGTATTTGTCCTCGACACCCCTGCATAGCAAAAAGCTGAACGGGAAACAATCAGGGAACGGTCTGCTAAACCATATCATAGGAATCTCACCTCAGCCGGGTACTCCGCCTGCTCCGTAGAGAAGTATCATTATCATTCTGACTGTCATCGCCATATCAGGGGCAACCTGATATTTATAACGGGGATTCTCGCTCGTCCCTTTCGGAAGTCTTGGCGTACCCATTAAGGTAGCTAATCATCAGAAATAAAGTCCTGAATGTTTGGATATTTAGTTTTCAAGGAACGTGAAGAAGTGTTCCTAAACGGAGTCAGGAATTAACCCCTTCACTAATTCCCACTGAGAGAGGTCAAATGCACACCCTAATTCTGAAAAAAATTAAAAAAATTTTTGAAAACAAAAAAAGCCGCCTATTCCAAATTAGGAATAAGCGGCTATATGTACCGATTTACTTTATACAATTTTAACCTTAAATAACTTAGTACGTGCTTTCATCAACTTGCAAATAACTTCATCAATACCATCTGTGAACTTTCCCTGATGTGTCAGTTTATTCTTCTTAATCAAAAGGGAAGATAGGATTTCACTGCGTTCCTGATCAGTCAAATTGATATAATACTTTTGCTTTTTCAAACTGAACACCTCGCTTTCATTCTTATTATATAATAGGTATGAAAAAGGGACAAAGGTGCAAAATGGGCATAAAAAAAGCAGGCATACTACTTTTTACAGTAATATGCCTGCT
>JAZRTS010000170.1:0-5410 GCA_045652135.1 Eubacteriales bacterium
GACAAAAAACTCATACGTCACAGCAAGACTTGGGAAAAAGGATCTGTATACCGCATCGAACGGAGAAAGTGCATTTTCGTATTTCACAAAGGAAATAAAGGAAAATGCGCTGTACTTACTTGATGAGCCCGAAAACAGCCTCAGTCCCGAAAGAAGGCTTGAGCTGGCAAAATTTATTGAGGACTCCGCACGGTTTTATAACTGTCAGTTCATAATCTCCACTCACTGTCCGTTTTTAATGGCTGTAAAAGGTGCAAAAATTTACGACATGGACAGTAACCCCGTTAAAACAAAACGCTGGAGTGAATTCGAAAACGTAAAAATCTACCGTGATTTTTTCAAATCCCACGAAAGTGAATTTTAATTCCGACAGATACTTTTTGTGAATAATAAAAGGCGAGCAAACGCTCGCCTTTTTGAAAGGTCACTTAATACATAGGCATTTCTATTCCTAATCCATATTCACCCGTATATACGTTTCGTGTTCCTAAAAGCTCTACAAGATCGTCTCTTGATATATCTTTAGCACTTGCTGAACTCATATCGTACAGTACATAATTATCGTCATAATACTGAATGTAAAAATCATCCTTTTCCATATACCGCCAGGCAGTTTTTATAACGCCGTACAATTTACCGTCAACTTTCTCGTACCATGCATAGAGATTCAGACACATAAGCGTTTTCCCTTCAGGATCGGTGTGTGGCGGAATCGGTAATTCTTCTGCATATTCATTTGCTTTTTCGGAAAGATGTGCGGAGATATTCACCATCTTTGCCATATCTTCTTCGGTATAACGAGTCTCTGAATATGTTACTTCCTCGGTATGGAGGTCTATAGATACGGTTTCTTCGGTTTGACAGCCGTTTATAAAACGTCTGAAAAGAATCCGACTGTTTTTATAATAGGTCTGGGAAAAAACTCCGTTTACAAACGGCTTTACGTACTCAAGTGCATCTTTTGCAGCTTGGGTTTTAAAATCGAGTGCTGATACGCAGTGAGTGGCGGGATCGATGTAATGGTATTCTGAAAACTGTTTTTTGATTGCGGAAATAACGTCACTTTCCGAATCTCCGCGAGCTACAACAAGGTCGCTGTCTTCGGGATTATCAAGCGGATAACGTGCAAACTGATAACCGTATATCCAATTTTCGTTTTGCCATAAGCTTTCATCAAATATGCCATCTTTGAAGGCTATGATGTTTCCGAGCTCCGGATGATCTTGATAATCTCCAAATAACGGTAACTCAAAAGATTCCATTTGATTTTGAGTTACATTTTTCAAAACATAATTTTCCACCCCGCGCTGATACATAGATATTAAAAGGGAATCATATACAGACATATCAACATAAACATAATCTCGAATTAAATAAAGAAAATACTTCGGTACATTTTCTCCGTATATGACCTCGATGGTTTCCATTTGTATTAAACGATATGGAGTAGGTGAATATTCTGAACTTACGTCAAGCTTATAGTATTTATCGGGATGATTCTTAACAACCTTTGCTTTAACGGTAATGCCTCTATCGAATTGAAATCTTGGCGCCGCCGAGTCAGGTGATCCGCCTGACATAGAAAGTGATGATCCTACTATGAATTCAGAATTGTTACCGTTTAACTTATCGGGAGATACCGTGGCATCGAATATAATAGGGGTGTGGTTATTATCAGGCGGTGTGATAATAACAGGGATGTCAGTAGTATCGGGATTCGGAAAGACATTCGTTTCTTCTCCTTGTGAAGGAGTGTTATTACCGATTGATGAGTCAGCGCTCGTACCTGCATCTGCTATTGGAGGACCACTTGGTTTATCTTCTCGGAACATCGGTACAATGAGAATAGTGCTTACAATTATAGCAAAACATGCGGCAATAGCACCAAAACGAAGCCATATAGCTTTTGTTTTCGATTTATTTGCTTTCTTTTGAAGTTTATTATCCATAGAAATAAAGCGTTCCACAATGTCGGAATCAATGCTTGTCACACCGTTCAAAAATTCATTTTCTTTCATACGGTATAGCCCTCCTTCTCAAGTGTTTTCATAAGCTCGCACTTGATATATGCGATTTCTTTGTTTACTGTTGATTCACTGCAGCCGAGCAGTTTTGCAATTTCTTTTATCGGACGGGCGATATAGTATCTGCTCATAAAGATGTACATACGGCGCTCTGAAAGAGAACGCACGAAGTTGCTTATCACACGTCCAAGCTCCTTATTGTCTGTCACGGAATATACATCATTGCTGTCTGATATTAAATTTTCGATTTCCGAAAGTGATACCGTAAGCTCTGACGTTATACGTTTTTGACGCTTTCTTGCTTTGTAGCAATCAATGGCTGTACGCCTCATAATGGTGGCAAGAAATGCTTGAAAGATGGAAGGTCTTGCGGGCGGAATCGAATTCCAGGTGTCCTTATATGTATCGTTAAGACATTCTTCACAGTCATATGCGTCGTGAACGATATTATACGCTATTGAAAACAGGAATTTTCTGTACTTGATGTCAGTTTCTTTTATGGCTCGCTCGTCTCGCTTAAAGTAAAGCTCAATTATCTCATCGTCGCTTATTGTATGTGATGACTTCGTTTGAAACTCCATATTGTACCTCCTTTTTGTAGTCTGTATGTCCCTTCACAAATACAGTCGACAAAATCCGGAAAAACTATAAAATAATTTGCTGATTTTTTATTATAGCATATTTTTAAGGATTTGTGTGATGGAATATAAAAAGTGGGTACATTGTACCAAGTATTCGCTGCATATTGAATTTTGCATTTATTTGTCAAAAAATACAGAAAATTAATTTTGTTTTTAAAAAAGTTTTGGTTTTCTCCTCGTTCTGATATTGAGAAATGAGTTTAGAGGTAAGGTTGTGCACTTAAAAAAACTAATTTTTTTTGATGTTTTTATTGACATTTTTAAGTTATTGTGCTATAATAATCAAAAATAAGACTTTTCACTAACTTTTAACTAAATTATAGAGGCGATTGTATGAATAAAATTAATGAACTGATCCAATATTATAACGAAAATGATTCGAGAAAAGAGAACGCCCTTATAAAAGTAAATCTTAAATTAATAAATGAATTGATTGAGAATATTGAAGACTCTCAAGATAGGCTTTATATGGATAAGATCATTTCTACGTGTATGGAAATTATTGATATACAACGTGAAATGATTCATGAATCGGATTATTCCGAAATGATCTCGGCAGGCTTTGGACCGAGCTATACAGGATTTATTTCTCATCCTCAGCAGACAACTGATAATAAATCGTATGATATAGATATACTACGGGATCGCAACCCATATATGCCTCCGAACGGAGGCTTTCAAGACGATGCTCAAATTCGGGAGGCGTTTGCGAATTATTTGAAATATCACGTGGTGAAAAAGTGCGGAACCCCAAAAATGTTTGCTGATACTACTGTATACGACTACTGCTCGAGAATTAAAGTGCTTTTTGAAGTTATCTTCAGAGAATGGCAGAACGGTATTCTTGAAGGTAAGATTCAAATGTTTGATGAAGGTGTTATTCCCGGGAAAACATTTTTAAATGCGTATAATAATATCCGTATTCTTGATGACTACATCGAGTACAAGAGTTTAGAATTCCGGGAAATTGAAGTCGGAGAACGAAAACCGTTTACCTCGGAAGAAATGCGAAACAATCCTTTGAACAATCTGAGAAATCTCTGTAATACTACTGCAGCGTTGGCAAAATTTCGTGAGTTCAAGGAAAAGACAGAACAGGATAATCGGAGATCTATATGAAATTTGATAAGATTGTCAGTAAAGGAACAGATGAATGCATAATAAATTATGGTATCGTATTTGGCAATAACGATATTGTTTTTATAAAAAGCGGCGCCGGAGGAAGTCATATAGGATACGAGAACAAATATTTGAAAATGGCAAAAAAGATTCATGATAAAGACGGTGCAACCGTAATATGCGCTTCTAATCCGTCGGATGAATTGTCGCTGAAATACGACGAAGAAATAATAGCCGAGTTTATTAAAAATCTTAAAGCGAGCAGCGTAAAATTTATCGGTGCATCGCGAGGAGCTTATCTTGGCCTTACTTATCTTAGTGAAAAGATCGACTTCTCAAAGTTACTTCTCATTAATATGCCACTGATGCTTAATTTTCATAAATCCACCAAAGCTTTGTATGGCAAAAACGTAACATTTGTTTACGGTCAACTCGATCCGTCGGCATCATATATTCCGTTCCTTAAGAGATATTGCGAAGATATTGTAATAATAAGCGAAGCGGATCACCAATTCAGAAATATGACGGAAGTTTTCGTTGACCTTGTAAAATTTATTTAGAACACAATGGTGAGTTATATGAAATTTGATAAAATAATCACTGCTGCTGTAAATAATTTCAAAATTCAATACGGAATAATTTTCGGTAACGAAAAAATCATTTTTATCAAATCCGGTGCGGATGGAGATATTAGGGGATATGAAGATAAATATATCAGAATGGCTCATTTAGCACACGAAAAGTCGGGCGCCACGGTAATATGTGCTTCAAATCCCGATGTAATACATGATCGTTGCGACATACGGATTATTCGTAAAATTATTAAAGAATGTAATTTTGAAAACAGCGAAATTTTTTTCATAGGAACATCTGACGGGGCATACAGAACACTGCTATTGGCAAATAATTTTTCCGAAACTGTTAAGGTGCTGGGAATTAATATGTCCTTTATCAGTTTATCTGATCTGAAAGAAAAGATTATCACCTTACATAATGTAGAAAAAATCTTCGTGTACGGATCGGATGACGATGAGTTTTCCGAAGTTGTTCCGATGCTCCGGAAGATGGAGTCTGATAACATTAAAATTGTAATTCTTGACGGTGTCGATCATAGATTCACGGGTATGACAAAAAAGTTTATATCTTTGATTGAGTTGATTTTATAGTAATACAATACAGAAATTAATCACTTATTGGAAAAAGGAGATTTTTGATTATGAAAACTTATAAAGTTATTTATACTATTCCGAATCAGTCGGGAAAAAGGGTTACTTTGGTTCAGGCATATAATGAAATCGATGCGCGCTTTGCTGCATACAGGGAACACGGCGGTAACGATTCCTTTTCTGCTAATATTATAATTTGGGAAATACACGAAGTGAAGTAAAGGTGTGCTATCGTCGAATATAACATAAAAAGCGACAAGTAAAACTTGTCGCTTTTTCTGTTGCCCTGTAGAGGAATCTGAACTTTGCGTGTTGTATGAAAAAGATAAATAAATTTCATATAAATTCTTCGAATTTGGCAGGGGCTCGATTACATATGTATAAAAATAAATAAAGAGTCCTCAAACGAGGACTCTTTTTTTGATGGTGACCCGTAGGGGAATCGAACCCCTGTCGCCGC
>JAZRTS010000171.1:0-7773 GCA_045652135.1 Eubacteriales bacterium
CAGGTCATGTCATTTTCTCCTGCTTTACCTTTTTGTCAATTACGTGGCGGCTTGCAAGCTCCGACATAACGTCGTCGATTGAAATACCCATTTCAACCATAAGAACCATTACGTGATAGTAAAGGTCTGCAATTTCGTAAATTGTGTCCTTTTTGTCGTTTGCTTTACCTGCAATTATAACCTCTGTTGACTCCTCACCTACCTTTTTAAGTATCTTGTCGATACCCTTTTCAAAAAGGTACGTTGTGTAAGAGCCTTCCTTTTTGTCCGTTTTTCTGCCCTTTATAAGCTCAAAAAGCGCATCTGCGGAAAAAGATGTGGTTTTTTCATCATCGAATATCACTTCGTTGAAGCAGGAGTCAGCTCCCGTGTGGCAAGCGGGGCCCGCTTTGATAACTTCAACTGTGTGCGCATCAAGGTCACAGTCAGCCGTTATTTTAAAAACGCGCTGTGTATTTCCCGATGGTTCGCCCTTGCGCCAGGGGTCCTGGCGTGAACGTGAGAAGAAGCAGGTTTTACCCTCATCGAGCGTTATCTGCAAGCTTTCCTTGTTCATATAAGCAACTGTGAGTACCTTTTTTGTGAAGAAATCAACCACAACGGCAGGTATCAGACCTTTTTCATCATATTTAAGTTCGTTAATATTCATTTTCATATCCTGACATTTATATTATTTTGTTTTAAGAGCTCTTTCAGCTCATTTATTTTTACATCACCGAAATGGAATATCGATGCGGCAAGTCCTGCATCAACCGTCGGGCAGGTATTGAACAGCTTTACAAAATCTTCAGCGCATCCTGCGCCACCCGATGCAATAACGGGAATTGTAACGGCATCGCATATTTTTGTAAGAAGCTCCGTATCAAATCCGCCGCGCACACCGTCTGTATCCATACTGTTTATTACAAGCTCACCTGCGCCAAGCTCCTGACCTCGTTTTGCCCATTCAATAGCCTCAAGGTCTGTCATTTCACGGCCGCCTTTTACAAAAACCGCATATTTACCGTCCACACGCTTGACGTCCATTGAAAGCACAACGCACTGCGAACCGTATTTTTTAGCCGCTTCGTACATAAGATTCGGATTTCTTACAGCACCGGAATTTACAGACACCTTATCAGCACCGCATTTAAGCACTCTGTCAAAGTCCGACACTTCATTTATCGCACCGCCGACGGTAAGTGGAATAAACACGTTTTCAGCCGTTCTTGTAAGCACGTCCGTAAACAGCCCACGTCCTTCGGCTGATGCCGTTATGTCGTAAAACACAAGCTCATCAGCTCCGCATTCACTGTAATACTTCGCAAGCTGTACAGGATCCGAAACATCGGAAAGATTCATAAAATTGACACCCTTGACAACACGTCCGTTTTTAACGTCAAGGCAAGGAATGATCCTTTTTGTTATCATTTTCAGATCCTCCCCGCTATTTTAAGTGCATCGGTAAGTTCTATCTTTCCTTCATAGAGTGCCTTGCCGAGTATCGCTCCGTACATACCGTAATCGGTAAGTGTTTTGACGTCATCGCACGAGGTTATGCCGCCCGATGCGACCACATCTATATTATAATCCTTTTTAAGCCGTTTGTAAAGGGGTAAATTTGTTCCCGACAAAAGTCCGTCCTTGGAAATGTCGGTACATATTACCGTTTTACATCCCATATTGCAAAGCTTTTCCATAAATTCAAAGCAGTTTACACCTGAATCCTCAAGCCAGCCGTTAACGGCAATATTTTCGCCCTTGATGTCAACACCGACAGCAATCTTGTCGCCGTACTCACTTATCATATTTTTAAGAAATTCGGTATCCTTTACGGCTATCGTTCCGAGAATGACACGAAGCACGCCTATATCGGCATATTTTTTTATTGTCTTTTCATCTCGTATGCCGCCGCCTATTTCTATCTTCATTCCCGAATTTTTCACGACGTTTTCGATGACGTGAAAGTTTTTCATTTCACCGTCTTTAGCTCCGTCAAGGTCTACCATATGGAGGTATTCAGCGCCGCAGGCCTTGAATTCAAGCGCCTTTTCAAGTGCATCGGTGCAATATGTTTTTATCTGACCGTAGTCACCCTTTGTCAAACGGACTACCTTTCCGTCCTTTATATCTGTAGCAGGAAAAATTATCATTTTATTTCAACTCCGTAAATGCCCTCAGTATTTCAAGTCCGTGCTTACCGCTTTTTTCGGGGTGGTACTGTGTTCCCATCACCCTGCCGTTTTTAGCAGATGCGGTAACGTCTATTCCGTATTCAGATGTTGCGGTGATATACTTACTGTCTGTCTTTGCGTAATACGAATGAACGAAATACACGTGTGTGCCGTTTTCGGTATATTTGTAAAGATCCTCTTTTCCGCCCTTTATATCAAGCGAATTCCAACCCATTTGAGGAATTTTGAGTTCACTCGGAACAGCACCAGAAAGCGGTACCACCTCACCCGGTATAAGTCCAAGACCTTTATGGCATCCAAACTCATAGCTTTTTTCAAACAGCATCTGCATACCGAGACAAATACCCATTATGTATTTTCCGTTTTTCGCTTCTTCCTTCAAAAGCTCGTCAAGCCCTGTAGCTTTGAGCTTTGCCGCCGCATCCTCAAATGCGCCGACACCCGGCAGTATTATGCGAGGAGAATTTTTTATCATCTCGGGATCGCTTGTGACAACGCAATCGGCGCCGATATATGCAAGTGAGCTTTTAAGTGAAAAGAGATTTCCCACACCGTAATCAATTATCGCAGTCATCAAAGCACACCCTTGGTTGACGGTATCTCACCGTTTGCCCTTTCGTCAATTTCACACGCTTGTCTCATAACTCTCGCAAACGCCTTGAACACACCCTCAATTATGTGGTGTGAATTCTCACCTGCAAGCTTCTTTATGTGAAGTGTAATGCCCGAAGCGCGTACAAAGCCTTCAAAAAACTCACGCACCAGCTCACAGTCAAAATTTCCTATCTTTTCCGACGGTGTTTCAACGTCATAAGAAAGATGTGCTCTTCCGCTTATGTCAACAGCACACATTATGAGCGCTTCATCCATAGGAAGTATTATATGAGAATATCTTTTGATTCCTCTTTTATCTCCGAGAGCATCGGCAAATGCTTCGCCGAGGGCAATACCTATATCCTCACAGCTGTGATGATAGTCAACCCACACGTCGCCCTTGCAGACGAGATTCAAATCAAACTTACCGTGAGAGGTGAAAAGCGTCATCATATGGTCAAAAAATCCGACCGACGTATCCGTTTTACCCTTTCCTGTACCGTCAATGGAGAGCTTTAAGGAAATATCCGTTTCTTTTGTTGTTCTGGTTATCTCTGATCTTCTCATACCAACCTCTTTGATAATATTTCTTTAGTTTTTGTAACAAGCGTTTCGATGTCTTCTCTTGTTCCTATTGAAATTCTGACAAAATCCTTTATTTCAGCCTTCGAGAAGTGACGGACAAGTATTCCGCCCTCACGAAGCTCCTTGTAAAATTCCGCACCGCTTATGCTGTTATGCTTTGCGAAAATAAAGTTAGCCTTTGAATCAAGCACGTAAAAGCCGAGCTTTCTGTATTCCTCTGTAAGATACTCTCTCGTCTTTATTATCTTCTGTGCGTTGTCCATATAATATCTGTCGTCCTCTATCGCGGCAACACCGCACGCTTGCGTCATACGGTTGACATTATACGGATTTGTTGAATATTTTATTTTTTCAAGGTCTTTTATTATCTCCTCGTTTGCAAAGCAAAATCCGAGACGTCCGCCTGCAAGGCTTCGTGACTTGGAAAACGTCATACAAACAACGAGGTTTGAATACTTTTTGGTAAGTTCAACGCAAGACTGTCCGCCGAAGTCAACGTACGCTTCATCTATAAGTACGATATTATCGGGGTTACTTGTAACGATTTTTTCCACCTGTGCCATTGTCAGGCAAAGTCCCGTCGGTGCGTTTGGGTTTGCAATAACGATGTTTTTGTTTATCCCCTCATAGTCACCGCTGTCAACGGAAAAATCGTCTTTAAGCGGTATTACCGTGCTTTTACAGCCGAAAAGCTCCGCATACACGGGATAAAAACCGTAGCTTATCGAAGGATACGCAACGTCTTTTTCCGAACAGAATGCCATAAAGAAGAACTGTAATATTTCATCAGAGCCGTTTGAGGTAAACACGTTTTCGTATTTCACACCGTAACGCTCTGCAAGTCTTTGCTTTAAAAGCTTTGATTCGGGATCGCTGTAAAGATTTAACTTCTCCGCTTCAATTCCTGCCGCCGCTATCGTTTTGGGTGATGGAGGATAAGGGGATTCATTTGTATTCAGCTTTATATATTTCACACCCTGCGGCTGTTCACCCGGGGTATAAGCTTCGAGATTTGAAAACTTTTCACATAAGAAGCGTGACATTTATTTCGCCATCCTTTTTGTGACTGCTCTTGCGTGTGCGGAAAGTCCTTCCTTTTCGGCAAAGTAAGCAATTCCCTCGCCGTCAGCTTTAAGAGCATCGTCAGAATAGTATATAAACTGTGTTGTTTTTACGAAATCATCCACCGACAAGGGAGATGAAAATCTCGCCGTTCCGCTTGTGGGAAGCGTGTGGTTTGTTCCTGCATAGTAGTCACCCACGGATTCGGGTGTGTTTCTGCCCAAGAACACAGAACCTGCATTCTTAACAAGTGAGAGAATATCAAATGGCTTGTCAACACACAATTCAAGGTGTTCGGGTGCGATAAGGTTTGATATTTCAAGTGCTTTTTCTATGCTGTCGGTTATGATTATTCTGCCGTGGTCATCGATCGATGTGCGTGCAATTTCCTGTCTCGGCAGCTCTGCTATCTGCTTTTCAAGTTCAAGGCTTACGGCATTTGCAAGTGCTTCACTGTTTGTGATAAGTATGCTTGCGGCAAGCTTATCGTGCTCTGCCTGCGAAAGCATATCAGCCGCAACAAGCTCGGGATCAGACTTTTCATCCGCAACAACGAGAATTTCAGACGGCCCTGCTATCATATCGATGTCAACAATACCTCTGACCTTTGATTTGGCAGTAGCCACGAATATGTTACCGGGGCCTACGATTTTATCAACGGCAGGCACGCTTTCAGTACCGTATGCCATTGCCGCAACAGCCTGCGCACCGCCCATTTTGAATATTCTGTCAACACCGGCAACGCTTGCCGCGGCAAGTATTTCAGCAGGTATCTTTCCATCCTTCTTCGGGGGAGTCGCCATAACGATCTCACCCACCCCTGCAAGCTTTGCGGGAATACAGTTCATAAGCACGGTTGACGGATAGCTTGCCGTACCGCCGGGAACGTAAAGTCCCACACGCGCAAGCGGTATAACACGCTGACCGAGGACTACCCCCTGTCGGTCATTCGTTACAAAATCTCCTCTTACTTGGCGAGAGTGGAAATTTTTAATGTTTTCCGCGGCTTGCTTCAGTATCTTTACAAATTTTTCGTCAACCGTCGCAAGTGCTTCAAGCATTTCGGCATCAGTTACCTCGATGCATTCAAGCTCCGCTCCGTCAAATTTCTTTGTGTATTCAAGTAAAGCACGGTCGCCGTTTGCCTTTACATTCGCAAGGACTTCTTCGACAGCACCGTCAACATTTGCGGGTGTTTCCACTCTGCAAAGTATTTCTTCCTTCGTTATGTTTGCGGAATTCAGTATCTTGATCATTTTTTATATTCCCTTAATTTTTCAAGTATTGCTTCTATTTTTTCGTTTTTAAACTTATAGCTTGCCTTGTTTGCAATAAATCTTGCGGAGATATCAACGATATCCTCGTACGGCTTAAGTCCGTTTTCATAAAGCGTTTTGCCCGTTTCAACGATATCAACGATAACGTCTGAAAGATTGAGTATCGGTGCAAGCTCTATTGAGCCGTTGAGCTTGATTATTTCAATTTCACGGCTTTTTGAAGCGTAATACGTTCTTGCAATGTTCGGGAATTTTGTAGCAACACGAAGTGTTCTTCCTCTGTCATCGTAAAAATCGTTTTTAGCGGCAACGCACATACGGCATTTGCCCATACCCATATCAAAAAGCTCATATATATCAGGCTCATATTCAAGAAGAATATCACGGCCCACAACGCCGATGTCAGCCGCACCGTGTTCAACGTATACGGAAACGTCTGTAGGCTTTACCCAGAAGTATTTTATCTGTAATTCTTCGTTTTCGAATATAAGCTTTCTGTTGTTTTTGTCCTTTATACCCTCACAGCCGTAGCCGAGAGATTCAAATATATCGTAAACACCTTCGCCGAGTCTGCCCTTGGGAAGTGCTATATTAAGTGTGTTATTCACAGGGAAACATCCTCCGTTCTCAAAATCTCACCGTATCTTACCTTGCCGCAGGTCTTCTGCACTCTTACGGATTTACCCGACGAGCGAAGTTCGTTTGCTTTTTTGAAAACGTCTTCCGCGCGGTCAGCATCCGTGTATGTCAGCAGAATGTCCGCATCAAATCTTATATCGTCCTTGATGTATTTTTCAATCTCTCCGAGATAAACGGCAAATCCTATTGCTTCGGCTTTCTTATCAAGCTTTTCCATAAGCTTGTCGTATCTTCCGCCCGAAAGCACGACCTTCGGAACGTTGTTTATATATCCTTTGAAAATAATACCGTTATAGTATCCGTCATCGTTTATGTTTGAAAAATCAAGCACGATGCGTTTATCACCGACGATCTTGTATATTTCACGAAGCTCATCAAGCGCTTTTGTCATTTTTTCGTTTACGGCATATTCACTTGCCTTTTCAAGAGTTGATTCAAAATCACCGTTGAGCGATGCGATACCTTTTATAAGCTTTGCGGATGCTCCGGGCAGTGAATACTCCTCACAAGCCTTCTGAAGCTCATGCGGCGCTTTTTTGTTTATCGCTTCGATAACGGCGCTTTTTGCGTTTTTACTTAAATTAAGCACCTCGAACAGTCCCGATACAAAGCCCATATGTGAAACTTCTATCATATAATTTTCATCAATGCACGCAAGGCTTCCCGAAGCAAGTGACAACACCTCGCACATGCCGTAAATATCGCAGTTGCCGATAAGCTCAAGACCTATCTGCGTTATCTCGGTGTATTCCTTCGTTTCACGTGAAAGGCGGTATACATTTTCGTTATAGTATACCTTCGTCTGTTCTCCGTCTTCATAGTTTTTTGCAATAGACAATGTAACGTCCGGCTTGAGTGCCAAAAGCTTGCCGCCGATATCTGAGAACGTGATTATTCTATCCGAGTTCAAAAAGCTCTTGTTTTCGGAATAAAGCGAATATTCCTCAAACTTTCTCATTTTGTATTTTTCATATCCTGCACCTTCGTAAAGAGAAGAAAGGTCGTAAAGTGCCTTTTCTGCTTTACGAAGCGCTCTTTTATAAGAGATTTCCATAAATTTTATACCTTTCAATGTAATACACCATACAATAGCACACTTTGATACTTTAATCAAGTAAAGTGTTGAAGTGTTTACAATTATTTAACTTTTTAATTTATCTTTTTCTGTAGCGGCTGACAGCTATTACAACCGTGACAACTATGAGAACACCAAAAATCGAAAAGCATATTATTTCACTCGTTATTCTCTGCTGTTTTTCTTCCTCATCTTCATCATAGGAAAACTCCGTAACGTATTCTTCCGTTTCTTCATCCACGGTTATAACATCCGTTTCAATCATAGTTTCCACAGCGGTTTCGGGAACGGTTTCGGGAGCTGTCGTTGTTTCCTGTTCGGTCTCGGGCGGTGTTTCGTCCTCGAAAACTATATTTTCAAAAAAGTC
>JAZRTS010000172.1:0-27479 GCA_045652135.1 Eubacteriales bacterium
CGTCATTCAAAGCGCCTCTTATGTTATCGTTTAAAACATCGGCAGGGAGAGTTTTTGCGTTAGCTCCTCCGCAAAATTCCGTTTTTGCGTGTATTTTAAGCGTTTCGTCGAATATAATGGAGGCTATTTTTGTGCCTCCGCAGTCTGTTGCAAGATAATATTTCACACCTGTACCTCGGAAAATTTCACATAATTATCAGAAAACCGTCGGATGATCTGCAGAAAAATGCATTATTATACAGACGGAATCTTGAATTTTGTGTAAATTATACATTATCATTGCTGTTTTCGGGCTGAAATTATGTAAATAAAATGTAAAAATAAAAAAATAAATAATTACTTGATTAAAATTCACTTGAAAAAAATTTATCTTGAATGTATAATATACTTTGATTTTGAAGACGGGAGGATGCTCTATGGCGATAGCTACCTTTAAACGGTACGAAAAGAAGTTTTTAATTACGAAAAAACAATGCGAAGAGCTATTACCCGTGATAGAACAGCATATGAATGCTGACAAGTACTGTCTTGACGGAAGATCGTACAGAATTTGTAATCTTTATTTTGATACAGACACAAATGATGTAATACGCCATTCCGTTTCAAAGCCTTATCATAAGGAAAAACTGCGACTACGAAGCTATGACAGGGCAAAGCCCGGCGACAGAGTATTCCTTGAGCTGAAGAAAAAAACAGGGAAAATAGTTACCAAAAGACGTGTCGGTATGACCGTTGAAGAAGCAAATGATTACATATACCGAGGCATACGCCCGAAAAAGGAAAAATATCTTGATAATCAAGTGCTTGACGAAATCGATTATTTCAGACGTGTCAATGACTGTAAACCCGTTGTTTTCATTTCATACGACAGACGTGCTTATTTTGAAAAAAATAACGGTGAGGTCAGAATTACGTTTGATTTCAACATTCTGACAAGGAGAAATGACCTTGTCCTTACTTCCCCCGTGACGGGTGAGCGTCTTATCCCCGAGGATATGATGCTTATGGAGGTCAAAATTCCCGGTGCAGTACCCCTATGGCTGACACGTGTATTGTCGGAAAAGGGTATATATATGACAAGCTTCTCAAAATACGGACGTGAGTACAGAAAATATATTCTCGATGACTGTGATGTAGCTCCGGAGGATGATGCTTAGATAAAATAAATATGAGGTTGATGTTATGTTTCTTACAAATTCTTTGACGGAAACGGAAAATTCCGTAAATTCAATTATTAATTCAATATTTAATGCGCAGATAGCATCGGAAACACTTACGCTTCCGTCTGTGCTTCTGATACTTTTCTCCGCGCTCATACTCGGTGCGCTTATAGGTTTGGTTTACATATGGACGCAAAAGAAAAACGGTGCCGATACATCGCTTTCCATCTCGCTTATAATGGTTCCTGCAGTTGTTGCGGTCATCGTTATGCTTGTGGGCAACAGCTATGCAAGAGCGTTTACGCTTGCGGGCGCATTTTCGATAGTACGTTACAGAAGCTTACCTGCAACACCTAAGGATATCTCGTACGTCTTTATGTCCCTTGCGATAGGTCTTGGCTGCGGTATAGGTTATGTCGGATATTCCGCACTTTTCTGCCTTATATTCATTGCTGTTATGCTCATTATATCGGTCACAGGCTTCGGTTATCCGAAAAAGCGTGAGATGCAGTTGAAGGTCGTTATTCCCGAAAACCTCAACTTTGAGGGACTTCTTGACGACATTATGGAAAGTGATACCGTTCATTGGAGACTTTCAAAAGTAAAAACAAGTGACTTCGGCACTATGTTTGAGCTTATTTACAGACTCAAGCTCAAAAAAAATGTCGAAACGAAAGCTTTTCTTGACAAGATAAGATGCCGTAACGGTAACCTGAATATCGTTATCACTTATGCGGCAGACGAAGAAAAATAAGACTGTAAAGGGTTTTTGATATGAAGAAAAATTCAGTTGTAAATTACAAAAAAGCGCTGGCAACAGCGCTTTGTGTGCTTTGTGCGTCCTCGCTTTTTTCCTGCGGAGATATTGAAAAACAGCTCGGTATGGCGACGAATGCGCCTGAAACGGAGCTTGTGACAAACGCAGACGGCGATACCGTGGTTGTAGAAAAAGGCCCGTACGAAGGGCTTTTTGACAGCGGAAAGGTTATAAACATAGATATAACGATGGCGCCGACCGACCGTACGGCGATGCTTGCATCACCCGAACTTGAGGAGTATTACAATGCCGACGTTACCGTTGACGGCGTTGAATGTAGGAATGTAGGCTTCAGAACAAGAGGAAACGTATCTTACATCAGCACAACAGAGGGCGACAGATTTTCATACAAAATAAATTTCGGTAAATACACAGACGGAACGCTCAACGGACTCGATGAGCTGTGCCTTAACAATATGGCTTATGACCCGTCATATATCCGTGAGTATCTTACGTACACGGCACTTGAGGAGCTTGGAGCGCCGTCACCGCTTTCAACGTTTGCAAACGTTACGGTAAACGGCGAATTTGCAGGACTTTACCTGGCTGTTGAGTCTGTTGACGACAGCTTTTTGAACCGTATTTACGGTAACTCCGACGGCACGCTTTACAAAGCGGGCAGAGGAAGTACCCTGACAAGCTCTGACCTTACAACGTTTGAAGTGAAAAGCGGAGATGATGTTTCGATGTCACAGCTTCACAAGATGGTATCCGCTATGTCTGATATGACACAGCTTTCAGCGTGTCTTGATATTTCCGGCGTTCTTAAATATACGGCTGTAAATGCGGTAATTGCAAACGAGGACTCATATCTCGGAGAAAAGGCGCGTAACTACTATTTTTATTCGCAGAACAACAAGCTTTCCATGATTCCGTGGGACTTCAACCTTGCTTTCGGTACAGATACCTCGCACCGTAAGGATGAATATGCGATAAAAACGGAGCTTGTGAACGCTGACTTTAAAAACCCGTATTTCGGTGCTTTGCCCGAGGACAGACCGCTTGTTTCGAATATACTTGCAAATGAGGATTATTTTGCTGAATATACGCAATATGTCGAAAAGCTGACGGAGTTTCTCGAAAAGCTTCCCGAAAAGGTACAGCCTGTAAAGGAGCTTATTTCAAATCACGTTAAAAGTGATACCGAAGCATTTTATGCGTATGAGCTTTTTGAAAACGAATTCGATGCAAATGCGGAAAACTCAATGATGGGCTTTGTTAAAAAAAGAGCCGAAGCGCTCCGCACACAGCTTGAAAGTAATCGAGGAGAATAAAATGAAAAAAATAATTGTATTTGCTTTGCTTGTTTGTATGATGCTGTCTGTGGGCTGTTCTACAGGACAGACGGAAAACATCGATGTTTCAGTACCCTCGGGAATGCAGCTTGCCTCCGATAAGGCAGCGTATTTCAACTTCTTCGTTCCTGCGGAATGGAAGGTCGATACGTCTTCGGGAAGTGCCTGCGCTTACGTTTCGGATATAGATCCGACAAATGTTTCCGCTGTGCGTGTATCCGTACCCGATGCATCTGTCACAACTGCTGAGCTTTATTGGGAAACCTATAAAAAGGACTTTAACGAGTCATTTACAAACTTCACCGTTGTTACTGAAAATGAAAAGACAACACTGGCGGGTAAGGATGCCTGCGAATACGTATACACGGGAACGCTTACAGGACAGTCATACAAGTATTGCTCTGTAATATGCGTGCTTGACGGAAGTGTGTATATGCTCACTTATACGGCGATAGGCGACAGATATGATGCAAATATCGAAGCGTTTGATTCCATTTGCAACAATTTTATGATAAAGTCGGGCATTACGGACTGATATGAAAGAAATATATATGGATAACTCTGCCACCACGCCGCTTTGCGAGGCGGCGAAAACGGCGATAATTGAGGGATTTGATGTTTTCGGAAACCCTTCATCACTTCATTCTATCGGCCATACGGCGGAAAAAGCGCTTGAAAGATGCAGACAAACGGTTTTTGAAGCACTCGGCGCTAAGGGCGGCAAGCTGATATTTACGGGGAGCGGAAGTGAGGCAAATAACCTTGCGTTTTTCGGAACAGCCTATGCAAAAAAATCAAACTACGGCAAGAAAATAATTATTTCGGACAGTGAGCATCCGTCGGTGTCAAGATGCGCCGAGGAGCTTACAGAACGAGGCTTTCAGCTGACGAAGATACCGACCAAGGGCGGTGTCGTTGACGAAGACGCACTTCTTGATGCGGTCGATGAAAAGACGTTTCTTGTGTCGATTATGACCGTCAACAACGAAACAGGCGCGCAGTACGATATAAAAAGGCTGTGTGCGCTGTGCAAAAGGAAGAACCCAGACGTTATTTTTCACACCGATGCCGTGCAGGCATTTATGAAGACCGACATTTCCGTGAAAAAGACGGGAGTTGACCTTTTGAGCGTTTCAGGACATAAAATAGGCGCTCCCAAGGGTGTCGGCGCGCTTTATGTAAGCGCTGAAATGATGAAAAGACGTGCGATAAAGCCTCACATTTTCGGCGGAGGGCAGGAGGGCGGTTTGAGAAGCGGAACTGAAAACACGCTTTTGATACGTGCGTTTGCCGCCGCTGTGAAGCAGGGACGTGAAAAGCTTTCCGAAAATACAGCATATATGAACTCCTTGCGCGACAGTATCGTGTCAAAACTGTCGTCACTTGACGGCGTCAGGGTGAACATACCCGCAGGCGAACGTTCACCGTCAATTATAAGCGTAACCGTTTTCGGTATAAAAAGCGAGGTAATGCTTCATTATCTGTCTTCGTGCGGCGTGTTCGTTTCAAGCGGCTCGGCTTGCTCGTCAAACCACCCCGGAACAAGCACGGCAATGACCGCCTTCGGTTTATCCCCCGATGAAGCGGACAGCACGGTGAGAATAAGCATATCACCCGAAAATACGGCGGATGACTGCGATGTGCTTATTTCATCGCTTGAAAACGGAGTGAAAACTCTTGCTAAAAAGACGTCCCGAAAATAATTTTACAATTTATTCAATATTATGTATTTCAGTTTGCAGACAAGCTGTGATATACTACTGTCGATTATTACATTAAAAGGTTGGAACAGATTATGGCAAAAGAAAAAATTAAAAAAGCGAACGGTGCAGACTCATCTAAGTCTGACATCTGGTACAAGATCATTGCGATATTCATTGCTGTTGTGCTCGTATTCGGCGCACTTCTTGCAATCATTAAGCCCACAGGTATTGCGGATTATGTGTCTATGCACACAACAACAGCCATTGAAACAGAGAACTACAAGTTCAATAACGCTCACCTGACATATTTGGTATATTACTATTATAATCAGGAATACAGCACGTATTCACAGTACGGCTACGCACAGAGCGCAGGCTTTGACACATCCAAGCCCCTCAGCCAGCAGATGTACTGGGGTTCTGCTACACAGTCATGGCTTGACTACTTCCTTGAACAGGCGATAGAAAACCTTTCCAAGTGTCTTGTTATCTGCGAGGAAGCAAAGGCAAACAATGTTTCTCTTACAGATGATGAGATCAAGGATATCGAAGCTCAGGTTGCAGAAATGAAGGAATACGCAAAGAGTCAGGGCGTTTCCGTAGGTCAGATGTACGGTTCCAAGGGAATCAAGGCATCCGACGTTCAGTACGTTGTTGAGCTTCAGGCACTTGCAAGCAAGTATGCAAAGCAGATAACAGATGCTTTTGAATACACTGATGAAGACTACGAAAAGTACTACGGCGAAAACAAGAACACATACCTCTTTGCTGATTACTACAGCTACACAGTAAGCGCAACTTATGACAGCAAGGCAACAGACGACGAAAAGAAGGCAGCTAACGAAGAAGCAAAGAAGGCAGCTGAGGAGATCAAGGCGGCAGTTGACGGCGGCAAGGATTTCGTAGACGCTGTTTATGAGTACGAAAAGAAGCTTGAAGAAAAGAAGAAGGAAGAAGCAAGCGAGGAAACAACTGCTGATACTACTGCAAGCTCATCTTCAAGCAGCACAACAGAAGAAAAAGAAAAGACAGAGGAAGAGAAGAAGGAAGAACTTAAGGATAAGGTTCTTACCGAAAACGGCACATATACAAAGGATGACGAATTCAGCGAATGGCTTTACGCTGAAAAGGCTCCCGCGGTTAACGAAACAAAGCTCGTTGAAAGCACAGATGCTTACAAGGTATATCAGGTTATTTCACTTCCCGAAAGACACGAATACAATACAGTTAACTTCTACGCTATCACGCTTTCTGCAGATAACTATAAGGCAACCAGCACGCAGACATCTGAGGACGTTATGAAGGAAACAGCAGCAGCTGTTCAGGCGAAGATCGACGAATTCAAGAACAAGTCCGACAAGACAGGCGAAGCGTTCGTTGCTATTGCAAAGGAATTTGCTGAAGACAAGTACGTTTACGGAAGCGACTTTATGGAAAACATCGATAAGGATTCCGTTGACAGCCAGCTCGGCATCGAAGGCTTCGATGATTGGGCATTTGCCGAAGGTACAAAGGCAGGCGACATAAAGGTATTTGAAGATGAAGATAAGGGCGTATATGCCGCATTCTACATCGACGGTGTTGGTATGCCTGCTTGGAAGGTAGCAGTTGACGCTGACAAGAGAGCCGCTGATTACGATGTTTACTATGAAGAGCTTGCAAAGAAGCACACAGTAACAGTAAACGATAAGGCAACAGCTAAGATCGACTAAAAAAACTTCACCCCTTGCTTGCAAGGGGTGATTTTTCAAGGTAATATATTATTCATATCATTGGAGGTATACGATGGAATATGCCATTGAGGTGAAGGGGCTTGACAAAAGCTTCAAGCTGTCGGCAAAACAGCAAAAGGTTGAAAAAACAAAAAGAAAAACGGTACACGCCGTTGATAATATATCGTTCAGTATAAAAAAAGGCGAGATATACGGACTTTTAGGCTCTAACGGCGCGGGTAAAACAACAACGCTCCGTATGCTGGCAACACTCATAAAGCCCGATGCGGGCGATGCCGTTATTGACGGCGCAAGCATTGTAAAGTCGCCTGCAAGCGTAAGAGGGAAGATAGGATTTCTTACAAGTGAGCTGAAGCTTGAGGACTTTTTCTCGGTTGACTATATGTTCAACTTTTTTGCAAAGCTTCACGGGATGACCGAGGAACAAACAAAAGAAAGAAAAGCAAAGCTGTTTGAAAGCTTTGGAATAAATGATTTTGCCCACGTCAAGGTCGGCAATCTTTCAACGGGTATGAAGCAGAAGGCTTCTCTTGTTGTTGCCCTTGCGCACGATCCCGACATCATTATATTTGACGAGCCCACAAACGGACTCGACGTAATAACGGCAAAGGTAGTGACGGATTTTCTTTTCAAGCTTAAAGAAAGCGGAAAAACGATAATTCTGTCAACACATATATTTTCTCTTGCAGAAAGGCTTTGTGACCGTGTGGGTATAATTATCGACGGTAAAATGGTAGCGCAGGATACACTGGAAGCACTCTGCGGTGACAAGAGCCTTGAGGAAAGATTCTTTGAAATTTACGGCAAGGAGGCAGGCGAGAGATGAAGGACATTTTGATAATTATGAAAAAAGAGCTTGTCCGTTTTCTTACAGACAGGCGAATGCTCGTGACGCTGTTTATGCCCGGTATTCTGATATACATAATGTACAGCCTTATGGGCGGACTTTTAACTGATATGACGAGCGTTGACGAAGGACGCAAGCCGGTGATTCTTACGGTCAACTCCTCCGATGCCGTTTCTCAGATGCTTACAGCGGCGGAAGTACAGCTCACCGAGGTCACGGACGTTGAAAAGGCCAAAGACGATGTTGAAAATGAAAATGCTGATGTCCTTTTGATATTTTCAGAAAACTTTGACAGCGAAGTTATGCAGTATGATCCCTCAAAGGGAAAGGCGCCCGATGTGCAGGTGTTCTATAATTCCGCATCCGCCAATTCCTCCGAGGCATATTCGCTTGTTTATACCCTGCTCGATACATACGAAAGTGCGCTTGCCAACAAGTTTGATATAAACAGCAATGTTGAAACAGAGTACGATTTAGCAAGTGCTGAGGATATGGGCGCAATGATGTATTCCTCACTTTTACCGATGCTTCTTCTGATGCTTCTGTTTTCCGGTACATCTGCAATAACACCCGAATCTATAGCGGGTGAAAAAGAAAGAGGCACAATGGCAACGCTTCTTGTAACACCCGTTTCAAGAACGAAGATAGCGCTCGGTAAGGTCTTTGCGCTCTCCGTTATCTCACTTATAAGCGGCGCTTCAAGTGCTACCGGAACGCTCCTTGCACTTCCTAAACTTATTGAGGGAAGCGGAGCTGATATGTCATCGGTTTATACGGCTAATGAGTATATTACAGTATTCCTTGTAATAATTTCAACCGTCATTTTAATCGTAACATTAATGTCTATCATGTCCACTTATGCAAATACCGTAAAGGAAGCACAGATGCTTTCAGCACCTCTTATGGTTATTTCGATTGCTATAGGCGTTTTGTCTATGACGGGTACAGAGGGCGTACGTGAAGTTTATATGTATCTGATACCGCTTTATAACAGCTCTATGTGCCTCGGCGACGTCTTTTCGCTTGCCCCTAACGGTGTAGGTATACTTATTACGTGCGTGTCAAATGTTGTGTATGCGGCAATCGGCGTGATTGCTATGACAAAGATGTTCGGATCAGAAAAAATAATGTTCAGAAAATAATATATGTAAACGGGTTGGTGAAAACTAACCCGTTTTGTATTTATTCGCACGTGCAGGAGTTCTTTGCCGCTTTTTTTATCTTGCATTTCGTACAGAAGGTGCGCATTTTGCACATTATAATATGAAATGCTATTATGATGAAAATGAGCGTTATCCCGATAACAGTCAGTGTGCAGCTGCTTTGACCGTGAACTGTGACGGCAGGCTTTTTTAAAACCGACATTATTTCAGAAAATTTTTCTTTCATTTTTAACCTCTTTTCAAAATTATGTTACTGTTATTTTCCGACGTGCAGACGGTTTTTATACACCGACTGTAAAATTACAAAATTTTCAATATGTTTTTAAATATTTTCGTATGGTGTTGCAAAAATTGAAAAATCGTGATAAACTTATAGTAATACTTTTTATGGAGTGAAGAACTGTTGTTTGTTCCCGAAGGGATCGCCCGTATTTTAAAAAAGCTTGAGGATAACGGCTTTGAGGCTTATATCGTCGGCGGCGCTGTGCGTGACAGCATTATGGGCAGAAACGTTAACGATTACGATATTACAACATCGGCTCCCGCCGATGAAACGGAAAGAATATTTAAAGATGAGACCGTGGCAACTCTCGGCAAAAAGTTCGGCACTGTGACGGTGCTTTTTGACGGCAATATGTCGGCAGAGGTAACAACATTCCGAACAGAAACGGGATATGCCGACGGACGCCATCCCGATGCGGTGGTTTATGCCGAAACGGTAGAGGAAGACTTATCACGCCGTGATTTCACGATGAATGCGATAGCATACAGCAAAAAAACGGGATATATTGACCCGTTTGGCGGTATCGATGACATAAATGCAAAGCTTATAAAGTGTGTGGGAATTCCCGAAAAAAGGTTTACGGAGGACCGTTTGCGTGTCCTTCGCGCCGTAAGGTTTTCTTCACAGCTTGACTTTGAGCTTGAAGAAGAAACAAAAAAGGCTGTTCACGCATTTTCCGACAAGCTTGACGGACTTTCAAGTGAGCGTGTATTTTCCGAAATATGCCGTCTTTTGTGCGGTGACGGTGTCAAGCGTGTGCTTATGCAGTACCGTGATGTTATGACGTCAGCCGTGCCGTGTTTACAGCGCATAGACGGATATGACCAGAATAATTTCAACCATTGCTTTGAGCTTTATGAGCATACCGCAAACTGTGTTTCGTATGTGTCGCCTGAGCTTAATTTAAGGCTTGCCGCCCTGCTTCATGACACGGGAAAGCCTTTAAAGCGTACAACTGACAATGACGGTGTTTCGCATTATAAAGGGCATCCTGCCGCAAGCGAGGCGATAGCCTTTGCAACACTGAAAGCGCTGAAAGCGCCGAGTAAGCTGTGTGAGAGTGTCTGTAAGCTTGTAAAATACCACGATGAACGCTTAAAGCCCGAACGCATAAGGATAAAAAAATTCTTATCAAAGCACGGCGAAGAATTTTTCTTTGACCTTTTGAAGCTTCAGAAGGCTGATATTTTATCGCAAAATCCGAAATTTTACTACAGACTTGAAAATCAGAACCGTGTTTATGATCTCGCTTGTCAGATCGTCAAGGAGGGCACGGCGCTTGCCGTAAAGGACCTTATGATAAACGGTGACGATATTGTATCTCTTGGTGTGAAACCCGGCAAAACAGTCGGGGAAATACTGTCAGGAGTGCTTGACGCGGTCGTTTCCGAAAAAATAAGAAATGACAGAGAGATGCTTTTTGAGTATGCGCAGACTCTCATATACAAAAAAGGAGAATAATATGTACGATTTTAAAATAGGTGTTCTTGTTGAATCATTCAGAACAGATTTTGAAACATCATTGAAAAAGGCAAAAGAGGTCGGAGCAGAAGGTATACAGCTTTACGTTACAGAGGGCGAAAATGATTTCAGAACGTTTGACGAGTGTCGCAAGCGTGTTTTTGATGAGCTTATAAAAAAATATAATATAGAGGTTTCGGCTTTGTGCGGCGACCTCGGCGGCCACGGAATTATGGAGGTTGAGGAAAACAAAACAAAGCTTCCCGATTTAAAAAAGATAATTTCTTTGTCAAACACTCTCGGTGTCGGAGTTGTGACAACTCATATAGGCACAGTACCGAGTGATAAAAACGAAAAAAGATATGAAATTATGGTAAATGCCGCAAAAGAGCTGGGCAGATTTTCAAAGGAAAACGGTGTTGTCCTTGCCATTGAAACGGGCCCCGAAACACCCGAAACGCTGAAAGGCTTCATTGAAGATGTCGGCGTGGGCGGTATCGGTGTTAATCTTGACCCTGCAAATTTTGCGATGGTGACGGACGTTAAAGCACCCGATGCCGTAAAGGCGTTGGGTAAGTATATCGTGCATACACACGCAAAGGACGGCATAATGCTCAAAAAGACGGAGCCGAGAATAATCTACGACTTTTTTGCTTACGGCGGAATAGAGGATATGCGTCTTTCTGAATACTTCAAAGAAGTACCCCTTGGGCAGGGAAGCGTTCTGTGGGATGAGTATCTTTGTGAGCTTGACAACATCGGCTATAAAGGCTTTTTGACCATCGAACGTGAGTGCGGCGAGGATCCTGCATCGGATATTCGTATGGCAGTTGAATTTCTTAAAAGAAAAATTTGTTAATTTTTCAATAAGGTCTTGATTTTTCTCGAAAAATATGATAGAATATCAACGCTTGTTATGCTCGAAGATTATTTTTCGGGCTGAAATCTAAAATTTACCCGACAAATTGAGGTAATTACATAATCGAAAGGATATATAAAATCATGGGTTTCGTTAATATTTTACTTGCAGTTCTTTTAATAATCTCGGCTATCGCACTCGTTATAACTGTTCTTTTCCAGACAGGCGGTAAGTCAAGCAAGCTTTCTACAACAATCGCCGGCGGTTCGTCCGATAACTACATCGGTAAGAATAAGCAGCGTGCAAAGGACAAGATGCTTTCCCGCGTTACTATGATAATCGCAATTGTATTTGTTGTTATCGTTTTCGTTACTGCTATGGTAACAAACTACCAGCAGAACACAAAACCCGTTGACACAACAGCTGCAACAACTACAACAGTTGCAACAGGTGATGTTACAGACGCTGACACAGCAGCAGGTACGAGTGCTGATACTGCTGCCGCAACAGATGCAGCAACAGATGCAGCAACAGACGGTGCTACAGAAGCTCCTGTTGAAGACACAACAGCTGAATAATTTAAGCGTTAATTTGTGCAGTCTTGTTTAAGACTGCACTTTTTCTTTGTAAAAATAAAAATGTTAACTTTCGTCATTTATAACAAATGTACAATTGGCAGGTTTTTAACATTTTCAAAAACACATTGTTTTTGTGCAATTTTAATAAAGTTATATTAAAACTACTATATTTTTTATGAAATTTGCTTAAAATACTTGACAACTAAACAAATTTATGGTATCATAAAGACGGAAAGAAGAAAGAACTTAAAACTTGAAAGGGGTGATACCGTTGGCTTACAAATCAATTATTGCCTTAGGTAGGCAATACGGCAGTGGCGGAAGAGAAATAGGTGAAAAACTTGCAAGACTGATGGACGTACCGTTTTATGACAGAGAGCTTATAGCTCTTGCAGCACAGAAAAGCGGTATCGCACCTGAAACCTATGCAAGTGTAGACGAAACAGCGACAAACAGCTTGCTGTATGCATTGTCAACGGGAGCGTTTATGTTCTCAAGTCATTTTACCTCCTCGGTCGAACTGCCGATGAATGACAAGCTGTATATTCTCCAAAACAAAATTATTAATGAGATCGCAGAAAAAGAAGGCTCGTGCGTTATCGTCGGAAGATGTGCGGATTATATTTTAAGAAATAATCCCGATTGTGTGAGTGTATTTATCTATGCCCCTATGGAGCAAAGGATAGAAAGAATAAAAAAGAAAGACGGCATTCCCGCAGATGCGGCAGAATCAAAGATCATTAAAACCGATAAAAGACGTGCAAATTACTATAATTTTTACACAAACCGAGAATGGGGAAATGTCTCCAACTATGAATTGGCAATAAGCAGTCATCCCCTCGGAAGTGAAAAAACGGCAAAAATGATTCTTGAATATGTGAAATGCCGTGAGCAGGTGAAAAGTGATTAAACCGGAACAGTTTTAAGAAAAGAAGTTGTGATTTATCATAGCTTCTTTTCTTTTTTGTTCTTGACATTAAATATATTATAATATATAATGCATAATGGTAAGTAATAATCAAATTCGAACGGACTTATGTATGAAGAAAAATGTAATTGTAATTGCTGGGGCGACCGCATCGGGAAAGTCAAGTGCGGCGCTTGATGTCTGCACTTCGCTTGACGGTGAGCTTATCTCCTGTGACAGTATGCAGATATACCGCAACATGAATATAGGCACGGCAAAGCCGACGGAATCTGAAATGTCAGCCGTACGCCACCACCTGATAGATATAAGAGAGCCTTGGGAGGATTTTTCCTCCTCCGACTACGTTTCTCTTGCAAAGCATGCAATGGACGATGTGTTATCACGCGGCAAGCTTCCCGTTGTTTGCGGAGGCACAGGGCTTTATCTTGACTCGCTTATGTTTATCCGTCCTGATGAAGCGTGCAGTGTTGACGAAAAACTGCGTGCGGAGCTTCTGTCAAAGGACAAGCACGAAAATTGGCTGATGCTCTCGCAAATAGATCCCGAATCTGCCGGGAAAATACACGAAAACAATGTAAAGCGTGTTGTGCGTGCGCTTGAAATATACTATCTTACGGGCAAAACGAAATCCGAAATCGATAAAATCCAGCTTGTAAAGGACGAAACGTACAATTATATGATATTTGTGTTGTCGTACAGAAACCGCGAAATTCTTTACGACAGAATAAACAGACGCGTGGATATGATGCTTGAAGAAGGACTTGAAAGAGAAATAAGAGGGCTTTTGTCAAGCGGTGAGCTTAAAGAGGGCACAACAGCATATCAGGCGATAGGCTATAAGGAGCTTATCGGATATATAAACGGTGAAATGTCACTTGATAACGCTGTAGAATCCCTGAAGCAAGCCACGAGAAATTACGCAAAAAGACAGATAACGTGGTTTTCACGGTATAAAGACGCGCACTTCGTTTACGCGGATGAGTTTTCGTCAAAGGATGAAGTGTCAGATTACATTATCAACACAATAAAAGAAAAGAGGGCGGATATTGGATAAGGAATATCTAAAGCGTGTCGGTACGTACGTTGCCATGGCGCTTCTTTCAGTGCTTATCATAGTGTACGTTGTGTACCATATAGTCAACTCTTTTTCAAATGACATCATTTTTGAAGAAGCTCGATATACGGTAAGCGACGAAAAAATAATATCAGACGGATATATATTCAGAGATGAAACGGTTTTGTATACTTCCGTTGACGGTATACTTAACAGTTATTATAATGAGGGTGAACACGTAAAAGCTCATTCATCCGTTGCGTGTGTTTATTCGGGAACTTATTCCGACATCAGCGAACAACTGAATATGATAGATAAAAAGCTTGATCTTCTGAAAAAAAGCAATGTCACATTGGGTGCGGAGGCATATGACACGAAATATACGGACAAACAGATAAATCAGCTTTATTATCTGATATGCGAAAAAATATCCCTTGGTGATTTTGAATATGCAAAAGAAAAAACGGAAGAACTTCTTGTTCTTCTTAACAAGCGAGAGATAATAACGAATAAACGTCTTAATTTCAATAACGAAATAGCTTTTTACGAATCCCGGAAACAGTCACTTACGGGTGCGGGTGCGACGCCTGCCGATACGGTGAAAACGAAGATACCCGGCTATTATTATTCGTCAACCGACGGATACGAAACGCTGTTTACTGTGCAGACACTTGAAAATATAACGCTTGATGAGTTTAAAGAACTTTCGAAATCATCTCCCGTAAAAAGCGGTGAAGACGGAAGATATGCCGCAGGCAAAATAGTGGGCGATCACGATTGGTACATTGTTTGTACCGCTGATAAAATGTCAGCGTCTGAATTTACACAAGGCGCCTCGTACGGTATATATTTTCCGTACGAAGCCGGAATGGTGCTGGAGTTTACGCTGGAACGCACGGTATCTTCGCCGAATGATGAAGAATCGCTCCTTATTTTCAGAACGAACACCGTTCCCGAAGGCTTCAGCTTTGAAAGACGACAGAAAATAGAGATAACATACAAGGCTACGGAAGGCATAAGAATTCCGTCAGGCGCACTCCATTTTTCAAACGGTGAGCGCGGCGTGTATATCCTTGACGACAATGTGATAAGATTTATAAAGACGGATATAATATATGAGGGCGACGGCTATTACATTTCAAAAACGGATTACGGAGAGGGGGACACGGAAACGAGACTCCGTGAGCACGACCGTATAATAATAGGCGGAAAAGAACTTTATGACGGCAGGACCGTCGGATAAGAGGTAATATGATAGACAGACGAATATGTGAAAAAATAATTGCCCGTGTACTTGCAAGCGGTGCAGATTATGCGGAAATATACGCAGAAGACAAAAAAAGCGACACAGTTTCCGTAATATCCGGAAACGTTGAAAATGCGATTACAGCACGTAATATCGGCGCAGGTATCAGAGCTATAAAGGGAACGAATTCCGTATATGCTTACGGAAACGATATAAGCGAAAAGGGACTTACCGCTGTTGCCGACAAGGTGTGCGATGCGGTGGGAAGTATAGGAAAAATCGGAATCGATGTGGTACTTAACCCCGTGATATTTCCGGTTATATGCCCTGTCGGAATACCGCCGTGCGACGTTACGGCGAAGAACCGCGCGGAGTATCTGAAGCAGGGGTGCGATGCCGCAAAGAGCTATTCGGAAGAAATAAAGCAGGTCACAGGCTCACTTGCCGTAAGTGACAAAAACGTGCTTGTTGCAAACAGCGACGGTGTGTACGGTGAGGACCGCCGCGCGTACGTGCGCATAGCGATAAGCGCGATAGCATCAAACGGACGCGAAAATCAGAACGGAAGATTTTCTCCGGGAACTTGCGGAGGCTTTGAGTATTTTGATACGGTAGATCCTGCAGAGGGCGGAAGATTTGCCGCGCGTCAGGCGGTGACGATGCTTCACGCAGGCAAATGTCCTGCCGGTAAAATGCCTGTTATAATGGGCGGCGGCTTCGGCGGTGTTATATTCCACGAGGCTTGCGGTCACTCACTTGAAGCCACAAGCGTTGCAAAGGGTAACTCCGTATTCTGCGGTAAAATCGGAGAAAAAATTGCCAACGAAAAGGTCACGGCATACGATGACGGAACGATGGTGGGACAGTGGGGTTCTATTGCTATGAGCGATGAGGGCGAAAAGAGCACGAAAATACTGCTTATAGAAAACGGAATACTGAAAAATTATATGATAGATAAGCTAGGCTCTATCCGTATGGGTATGCCATCAACGGGAAGCGGCAGACGTCAGGACTACAGCTATGCCCCCACATCCCGTATGACAAATACGTATATTGCCGCAGGAACTGACAGGGAAGAAGACATTTTCGCATCCGTTGACAATGGGCTTTATGCCGCACACATGGGTGGTGGCTCGGTCAATCCCGTGACGGGTGAGTTTAATTTCAGCGTTCAGGAAGGATATCTTATTAAAAACGGTAAGATCGCAGAGCCTGTACGCGGCGCAACGCTTATAGGCAAGGGCGCAGAGGTGCTTATGAACATCGATATGGTTTCCGATAATATGACGCTTGCGCAGGGAATGTGCGGCTCGTCCTCGGGCTCAATACCCACAAATGTCGGTCAGCCTACGATCCGCATTTCAAATATTCTTGTGGGAGGGGATGTCAATGCTTAAAAACGGAATAATCGCTTTTGCAAAGGAAATTGAGAAAATATCAGCCGAAAAGCAGGGCCTTGAATACGAAATATACGCAACTTGGGGCGACAGCTTCCAAGTAAAGGTTATTGGCGGAGATATAGATAATTACAGCGTTCATGACTTTATCGGTATTTCACTTCGTGTAAAGTCAGAGGGCAAAACGGGATACGCTTCGACTACCTCTTATGATACTGCCGATGCTAAGGCGCTTATAGAAAAAGCAATAGAAAACGCAAGAGTGATAGAGTCTCCGGATGAACAGTTTATTTATCACGGTGATAACGAATATCCGACACCGAAAACTGTAGACACTTCGCTTGCAACCGTCAGTGCATCTGAAAAGATAGAGCTTGCAAAGCAAATGGAAAAATACGCTTTGGAATATGACGAAAAGATAATAAGAACGATGGGCTCTTATGTCATCTCACAGAATTCGTCAAGAATGATAAAAAATTCAAACGGACTTGATGTTTCGGAAAATTTCGGATTTATTGCCGCATATGTCATACCTATTGCAAAAACGGGTGACGATATGAATTCAGGCTTCGCATATACGGCAGGCTTTAACAAAGAAAGTCTTGATATAAAGGCGGCGGCTGAGGAAAGCGCAGAGGACGCAATACGCTTCTGCGGTGCGAAGTCGTGCGGCGGCGGAAAAATGAAAACAATCATCGAAGCACGCGCTGTTTGTGACTTGCTTTCAACGTTCAGCGGAATATTTTCATCGGAATGTACGCAAAAGGGGCTTTCGCTTCTGGCAAATAAAGAGGGTGAAAAAATTGCAGCGGAGTGTGTCACAATATCAGATGAACCTACGGCAGACTATTCGTTTGGTTCGCGCGGATTTGATGATGAGGGTGTTGCCTCACGCAAGGTCACGGTCATTGAAAACGGTATTTTAAAGTCGCTTTTGTATAATCTCAAGACCGCTAATAAGGCAGGCTGTGAGTCAACGGCGAGCGCTTCAAAAGCATCGTATTCTTCAGCCGTTGCCATATCTTTTTCAAACTTCTGCCTTAAACCGGGCGCGCTTTCACGCGATGAGCTTATGGAAAAAGCAGAGAATGGAATAATGCTCACATCCCTTGAAGGACTCCACGCGGGCGCGAATGCCGCAACGGGCGACTTTTCGCTGTCAGCTCAGGGAATTCTGATAAAGAACGGTAAGCCGGACAGAGCAGTAACGGGTATAACCGTAAGCGGAAATATATACGACCTTTTGAAGAATATCGAAGATGTTGGGCGTGACGTATACACAAATCCGTTTGGTGAGGTAATTTCAGCCCCTTCAATACTTTTAAGTGATCCTATGCCGATAGCCGCAGAGGGAGAATGAGATGACAGAATCAGATAAACTCTTAATAAAAACGAATATTGAAAGAGTAAAGATGGAGATCAACGGGGGCAAAACTGCCCCCGAGGTCACCCTGATGCTTGCGACTAAAACCGTTGATACGGAAAGAATAGCGTATGCAGTAAACGAGTGCGGAATAAAAGCAATAGGCGAAAACCGTGTGCAAGAGCTTCTTGATAAATACGAGGACATCAAGGATTTACCGTGCGAGCTTCATTTTATCGGAACGCTTCAAAGCAATAAGGTGAAATACATAGTAGGTAAGGTCGACCTTATCCATTCGGTAGATTCCGAAAAGCTAGCAAAGGAAATTGACCTGCGCGCAGGAAAGCTCGGTATAGTTCAGGATATCCTGATAGAGATAAACTGCGGAAAAGAAGAAAGCAAAGGCGGTATTATGCCTGAGGATATTTATGAGTTTTTTGAAAAAATATCCTCTTATGCCAATATAAGGATATTAGGTGTTATGACAATGGCACCGAAATGCGAAAATAAATCAGATTATCACAATTATTTTTCACAAATTTATAAATTATTTATTGACATTTGCGAAAAAAAGTTAGATAATATAAAAGTACCCGTATTATCTATGGGTATGTCGGACAGTTACGTTCAGGCTGTTATGAACGGATCTAATATGGTTCGTGTCGGTTCTGCGGTGTTCGGCAAAAGAATGTAAAAAAATATCAAATATAAAGGAGTTTAAAATGGGATTTTTTGATAAGCTTAAATTCAACGGTCAGGACTTCGAGGATTCTGAGGTATCTGAAGACAGCGACTACGACTACGAATACGAGGAAGAGGAAGCCGTAAAGGAAGAAAAGCCCCAGCCGCAGACAGCAACACCCGTTCGCGAGGCTGTAAGAAACGGTATCAATGCCGCATCCGGTACTTCACTTGAGCTGAAGGTAGTCAGACCTAAGGAATTCGAGTCTGTTCCCCAGATAGCAGACCATCTTCTTCACAGAAGAACAGTAGTTCTTAATCTTGAAGAAACAAATAAGGAAACAGCAAGACGTGTTATCGACTTTTTGTCAGGCGTTGCTTACTCTCTTGACGGTCAGCTCAAGAAGGTTGCATCAAATACATACGTTATAACACCTCCCAACGTTGACGTTTCCGGCGAAGCTATGCGCCGCGAGGAAAAGCGTCAGAACGAAGAAAACTGATAAAGCGTGTAAAAAAATAAATAAACAACTATTGTTGCCGGTCAAAAAAACAGCGGTGACCGGTTGTGGTAGTTGTTTTTTATTTTTAGATTCCCATTTTAATGATTTTCTTACAAATATTTACAGTTGAGCGTTTTCATTACGCTCGGAAAGGAAAAAATGCTTTCACCTCAAGATATAAAAAATAAGACTTTCAGCCGTACGGTGTTCGGATATAATGCCGATGAGGTTGATGAATATATAGACTTTATATGTGAAAAATACGAATCCGTTTGTCTGGAGAAGGACGAACTGCAATACAAGCTTGACGCCGCGGTAGACGGACTTTCGGCATCTGATAAGAAGCTTAATTCCGACGAAGCGCAGGAAGCGATAATGATTGCAAAAAAGAAAGCCGACGAGATCGTTGCGGAGGCTGAAGAAAAGTCAAAGCTTCTTTATATGGCGGCGCAGGAAAACGCTGACCGCGTGCTTAAAGATTTTCGCCGCCGGATAGAGGACGAGGCAAGATTGCTCGATTACCTTAAAAAGCATACCGAAATGCTTAAAAAACAGGTGATAAAGACGTATAAGGATGCCATAAAGGAAACCGAAGCGCTTCTTCCCGATGAAAAATACGAGGGTGAAACTAATGTAGATGTGCTTGTAAAGACGGTTCTTTCGGGCATAAAGGATGATATTTCACAAAGCGATAAGTACGATACTACGCCAATCTCTCGTATATCTGACAAAAAGCCCGTACCTGTGAAGACAGAGGCAGGCAAGTTCAAGGGCAGAACGATAAGAGATAAAATAAAGGCGATAAATTACACTCCCTCGGACGACGATATAACCGCTGAAATCGGTGAGCTTATAACGGATACCGAGGACAAAAAGGACAGCTGACGATGAAGTTTACAAAAAAGGATATAGTATCAAGGCTTCCTTCGTTTTTTGTGTGGGTGCTTTTTGCCGCAGTCGGCGTTGTGCTTGACCAACTGACGAAAAGTATGGCTGTATCATCTCTTAAAGGACAGGGCGTACAACCGTTTATTCCCTATGTTTTTGACTTTGTGTACGTTGAAAACCGCGGGGCGGCCTGGGGAATGTTTGCAGACCATCGCTGGGTGTTTATGAGCATTTCGACGGTTGCCGTTATTTTGATGACGGCGGTACTGTTTTTCTACGCAAAAGAGCATAGAGTGTTTTGCATAAGCCTTGCCGCGGTTATAAGCGGCGGCATTGGAAATATGGTAGACAGAGTTGCAAACGGTTATGTCGTTGACTTTTTGCGCTTTGAGTTTTATAAGGATTTTCCCGTTTTTAACGTTGCGGATATTTTTGTCACACTCGGCTGTGCTTGCCTTGCTGTATACATGATATTCATAGATAAAACGATATTCAGAGAGCAAAAAGCCGCCGCAGAGGTTGAAGAAAATGATAAAAACTGTTGACGAAAGCCTTGACGGCGCAAGACTTGATGCAGGAGCTGCCGAGCTTTTTGATATAACAAGAGCCTCAGCTGTCAAATGTATTGAAAACGGAAGCATAACCGTAAACGGTGGAGTATCCGAAAAAAAATACCGTCTTAAAACGGGCGATGAGGTGTTTTATGAAGCACCCGAAGCGGTTGAAGATAAGGTATTGCCGGAGGATATTCCGATAGAAATAGTTTATGAGGACGAATATTTAGCCGTTGTAAATAAACCCAAGGGTATGGTCGTACATCCTGCACCCGGCAACTACACAGGTACGCTCGTATCGGCGCTTTTATATAAAATGAAGGGCAGACTTTCATCGATAAACGGTGTTATCCGTCCCGGAATCGTACATAGAATCGACAAGGATACAAGCGGTTTACTTATAATTGCAAAGACGGACGAGGCGCACGTGGGCCTTGCCGAGCAGATAAAGGAGCACAGCTTTTTAAGAGAATATGAGGGGGTAGCCGTAGGCAAGCTGAAAAATCCCTCGGGTGTCATAGACAAGCCGATAGGCAGAAACGAAAAAGACAGAAAAAAGATGGCGGTGACACTTAAAAATTCCAAAAATGCCGTCACGGAATACGAGGTGCTTGGTGAGGCGCTCGGTTTTTCTTACGTAAAATTCAGGCTTAAAACGGGCAGAACACACCAGATACGTGTACACATGGCATCACTCGGCCATCCTCTGATGGGGGATACCGTTTACGGTGCTGGCAAAACAAAATTTGAAACTGCAAATGAGACGCTTTTGTGCGGACAATGCCTTCACGCAAGGCGTATAGGATTTGTGCATCCCGTAACAAAAGGGGGGCTTTATTTTGAAAGTCCGCTTCCCGATTATTTTGTTTCTGTATTGCATAAGCTCGGACTTGATACATCAGAAGGTAGGTAAAATTTATACACACATTCGCTTGTTTTCCGTATTTCCTTGCCTGCGGCGAAAACGGATTTGTATATGACAGCGCCGTTTTCGTTAAGGTAATAGCAACGGGAAAACTCCGAAAATGAAAGCGAAAGTCCGTGCTTTTTTGCCCTTTTCTTCACATCTTGAAAATGATTTGAAAATGAGGCATCTGCAAGGTAAATCGGAATGAAAATGCCGTTTTTTTGCAAAAACGTGACGGAAAACGGTGTATAGGCTGTGATATAGCGTCCGTTTTTCACGCTTTTTTCAAAGAAAATACTGCAAAGGCTGTCGGTCGAATATACAGACACGAAATCAAGCGAGAAAATATCACCATCCGTTCCTTTCTTTTTCGCAAGGACAGTAAAATCACTGTACAATTTATCAAAAAATGCGTTCATTTTTTTACTGCATTTTACACCAAGTAATTTCGGACAGCGCATTTTTATACCGCATACCGCACCGTTCTTTTTAAATGTATCGTGAGTTATTTTTTCGTCAATGGTCATAATACACCCCTATCAATTATATAGTATTCATTTCAACCATATTTTATTACGGAGAAAAAATATGTATGATAATATAATCACTGCCGTTGAGCAGATGAAAGAAATTTTTAATGCCGAAGCTGTCTATATTTTCGGTGTTAAATACAATTCACAGCAAATGGAATATGTCACCGATTTTGATGTGTGCATTGTTGCCGAATTTGATGAAGATGACAGAAATGCCCTTTTGAAAAAGGCATATATGCAGACGGACTGTGACGTGCCGTTTGATATATTTTTGTATACACCCGAGGATTTTGAAAAGTTTTCGAAGGATTCCGCATCCTTTGTGAGCCGTATTCTGCGTGTGGGAAGGCTGTACTATGGGAAGAAGAAGTAATACATCGGACAGCAGAAGATATTATGACTGGATTGATTATGCAGAAGCGGATATCACCGCTGCGATTGATCTTTCTGATAAAAAAGCAACGTATTTATGTTCTGCATTTCACTGTCAGCAAGCGATAGAGAAAACACTTAAAGCGTACTTTCTTTATGATGATGGATACGCGCCCGATGGTCACAACGTAATTTTTTTATGCCGTAAGCTTTCGGGAAAGCACAGTGAGTTTGAGGAATGGATAGATGAATGTATAGAAACGAATAACTACTACATTCAAACAAGATATCCGCCCGACAAACCGCTTGATATAACAAAAAACAAGCTTGAGTATCTTATACGCTCGACAAAAAGGTTGTTTGATTTTACGGTAAAACAGATAGAAGATGATTTAAGGAGAGAAGAAAATGGTAACAACAGAACTGATAAAGGCAATACAAAACGGTGAATACGATGAAAGATTTTCACGTATCTACACGGATATAGATTCGGCAAAGGAAAGATTTACGGCGGCGGTCGGTGAGTTTGAAAAGCTTTACGGTGCGCTTGACTGTGAGCTTTTCTCCGTTCCCGGCAGAAGTGAAGTGCTCGGAAATCACACAGACCATAACGGAGGATGCGTGCTTGCTTCGTCCGTAAGCGTCGATATAATTGCGGTTGCCGCAAAGATGAACGATAAGACTGTCCGCATAAAGAGCCACGGCTTTGACGAGGATGTTTGCGATATATCCGACCTTACGGTAAACAAAGCTGAAGTTGGCAGGTCGCTTTCCCTTATCAGAGGTGTCTGCAAGGGTTTTGAGGATAACGGCTTTAATATAGGCGGATTCTGTGCATATACAACGTCAGACGTTGCAAAGGGCTCGGGACTTTCCTCCTCTGCCGCATTTGAGGATATGGTCGGAAATATTCTTTCGCATTTCTATAATGACGGCGGTGTTTCCGCTGTTAAAATTGCGGAAATATCAAGATTTGCAGAAAATGTCTACTACGGCAAGCCCTGCGGACTTATGGACCAGGTCGCTTGTGCCTACGGCGGCTTTGTTTACATAGATTTTAAGACCTCGCCCCCTGTTATTGAGCAAAAGGAATTCGCCCCCGACACGTTCGGCTACGTTATGTGTATCGTAAATACGTTCGGAAGCCACGCAGGTCTTGATAACGACTATGCGGCGATACCCGGTGAAATGAAGTCGGTTGCAAAATATCTCGGCGGTGAGATACTTTCCGATGTAAGCGAAGATGATCTATACTGCAAAATGCCCGAAATAAAGAAAGCATGCGGTGACAGAGCCGTTATGCGTGCCGTTCACTTCTATGATGAATGTAAGCGTGTAAGAGGTATGAAAAAGGCACTTGAAAATAACGATATTGATGCATTTCTCAGCTTCGAAAACGCATCGTGCAATTCAAGCGAGCTGTATTTGCAGAACATCTATCCCCAGCATAACCCCGAAAATCAGGGAATTGCGCTCGGACTTTGTCTTACACGTAAGTTTTTAAGCGGTGAAAAGTATTCCGCGCGTGTTCACGGCGGCGGCTTTGCAGGTACAATACAGGTATTTTTGCCTGAAGAAAAGGCTGAAGAATACAAAAAGCAGATGGACAGAGTGTTCGGTGACGGCGCTTGTGCCGTGTTGAATGTCAGAAAATACGGCGCAGTTATGATTTAAGTGAGATAATATTAACAAATATAACCTTAAATTGTATATATTAAGAGAGTAAAATTATAATATTAACTTAATATTGAAATGGATTGGTAAAATGGCAGACAAAGAAAAAAATAAAGATCCGCTTGCTTGCCGACTCGGCAAGGTTGGCGGTCAAGCCGTTATTGAGGGCGTAATGATGAAAAGCGGAGATGATATGGCTATCGCCTCCCGTATGCCCGACGGCAGCATCAAGCTTACAAAGGATAAGTTTGTATCGGTACGTAAAAAGTACAAAATACTCAACATTCCGCTTTTACGAGGTGTTGTCAATTTCGTTGAAATGATGATACTTTCGTATAAAACGCTCAGCGTTTCGACTGAGGCTCTCGGCATTGACGAGGAAGAGGAAATGTCGAAGTTTGAAAAATGGCTGATGAAAAAGTTCGGCAAGGGTATTATGACGTTTATTATGGTCATAAGTACGATTCTGGGACTTTTGTTAGCGCTCCTTCTGTTCACCGTGCTTCCCACGGCAACAACGGCAGGACTTGACTGGGTGGTTAATAAAATAAGCGGCGGTGCTTTCGGCATCGACGGATATTGGGTAAGCGTTATTGAGGGACTTTTGAAGATAGTGATTTTCGTTGCATATCTTTCGCTGGTTTCCCTTATGAATGACATCAAGCGCACGTTCCAGTATCACGGAGCAGAGCATAAGAGTGTTTTCTGCTATGAAAAGGGACTTGATCTGACGGTGGAAAACGTGAGAAAGCAGTCACGCTATCACCCCAGATGCGGTACGAGCTTTATGTTCATGATGATTTTGCTCGGTATCATTATCGGTATATTTTTGCCGAGTGATAATATGTTGCTGCGTACGGGACTTAAAATTCTCCTTGTTCCGCTTTCCGTAGGTCTTGGCTTTGAGTTTATTATGCTCGCAGGCAAGCATCCGAATCCCGTGACGAATATTCTTTCCGTTCCCGGTCTTTGGGTACAGCGCATCACCACGAAAGAGCCTGACGACAAGCAGATAGAATGTGCCATAGCCGCAATTAAAGCCGCGCTTCCAGCTGAATTTCCCGAAGAAATAAAGGAAGAACAGACGGAAGAAGCGGAAAAGGCAGAAGAAACCGAAGGCGCAGACGTAACTGACAGTGAAAATATTTGAATTAAGACAAAAATATAAGCACTTCGGCTTTGACGGTGAGGAGATAATTTGTCATACACTCGGAATTGACAGGGCGCACCTGCTTTTGTCGGGTAATGATGAAATTTCTCAGGAAGATCTTGAAAAGACAGAAAACAGGCTCACCCAACTAAGTGAGGGTGAGCCTTTACAGTATATTTTAAATTCCGCTTTTTTCTACACGCGTGAGTTTTTTGTTGACGAACGTGTGCTTATACCACGTTTTGATACGGAATGTGTAGTGGAATATGCTGTAAAGGAACTTGAAGACGGCGGTGTTTTTGCGGATATCTGCACGGGCTCGGGCTGTATCGGGCTTACGCTTTTGTGTGAGTGTGAAAATGCAAAAGGCGTGCTTCTCGATATTTCAAATGATGCACTTGACGTTACAAAAATAAACGGTGAAAGGCTCGGTGTTTCCGAAAGATTTGAGGTACTCAGCTTTGATGTAATGTCAGATGCTTGTTGGGAATCTCTCGGAAAATTTGACCTTATCGTGTCAAATCCGCCGTATATTCCGACAAAAGACATTGAAACTCTGTCAAAGCAGGTTTTAAAAGAGCCGAAAATAGCGCTTGACGGCGGTGCTGACGGTATGGACTTTTACCGTAAAATTATAAAAAAATCACGTGATCATTTTACCCGTGGCGTGAATATAATATTTGAGATAGGGTATGACGAGGGCGAAAAGATGAAAACACTTGCAGACACCCTCGGATTAAACTGTGAAATAAAATGCGACATCAGCGGAAACGTCCGTGTTGCATTACTGAAAGAGTGAATAATATGAAAAAAACAGAACTTTGCGTACTTTTCGGAGGACGCTCCTCTGAATATGAAGTATCTTTGTCAAGCGCTTGTAACGTGCTTTCCGCAATCGACGTGGAAAAGTATAACGTACACAAAATAGGCATTGACAAAGATGGAAAATGGTATCTTTACCGAGGCGATGATGCAAGTATTAAAAATAACACGTGGAAAAACGGTGATGTAACACTCGTGTCGGTGAGCTTGTGCGGAGAAGGATTTTTTACTCCCGACGGGAAACTGCCGTGCGACGTTGTGCTTCCCGTGCTTCACGGTGAATTTTGCGAGGACGGACGTCTTCAGGGACTTCTTGACACCTGCGGCATCAAGTATGTAGGATGCGGAGTGACGGCATCTGACGCTTCAATGAACAAATATCTGACGAAGCTCGTTGCGGAAAACTGGGGAGTACCCGTTACAAAATATCTTCATATAAGAGAAAGAAGATTTTTACGTCACAAGGCAGAGGTGTTTGAGGACGTAAAGAATAAGTTTACGTATCCTGTGTTTGTTAAGCCTGTTTCCGCGGGCTCATCTGTCGGCGCATCAAAGGTAAATAATGAAAGTGAGCTTGAAGAAGCACTTGCCGAGGCGATAAAGTACGGCGGCGAAGCGCTTATTGAAGAATACATAACCGCAAAGGAGATTGAGGTCGCAGTTTTCGGAAATGACGATCCGACAGCATCGGTCTGCGGTGAGATTAACCCAGGCGCTGAATTTTATGACTATGAAACAAAATATAAAAATGATACGGCATCATATTATATCCCTGCAAGAATATCGGATAAATGTGCAGGTGCGGTGAGAGAATACGCACTCCGTATTTTCAGAGCGCTCGGCTGCCGTGGACTTTCACGTGTTGACTTCTTCGTTGACAAGGATGAAAATATCGTGTTCAATGAAATCAACACTTTCCCCGGATTTACGAACATTTCAATGTATCCGTCACTTATGAAGCACAGCGGTATGACCGATTCGGAAATAATTGACGGACTTATCAAATTTGCGCTTGAAAGATGATGGCAAGCTTGAAAGACAACCGCCCCATCGGTGTTTTTGACAGCGGCCTTGGCGGACTTTGTGCCTTAAAGGAACTGAAAAAGCTGTTGCCGAATGAGCATTTTGTTTACTTCGGCGATACGGGAAGAACGCCGTACGGTACGAGAAGCGAAGAAAAAATAACGGAATATGCAGCCTCCGACGTTCGTTTTTTACAAGGGCATAATGTTAAAGCGATACTTGCCGCCTGCGGTACTGTGTCGGCAATAGCGCTTGAAAGAATAAAAGACACTTGTCCCGTTCCGCTTTTCGGTATTATTGACAGCGCGGCACGTGCGGCATCGGTTGCTACAAAAAACGGTAAAATCGGTGTTATGGGTACGGGGGCAACCGTCAAAAGCGGTGTTTTTGAAACGAAGCTGTCAGCCCTCGGTGATTATGAGGTATATAAAACGGCGTGTCCGCTTCTTGTGCCTATCGTTGAAAACAATCTGATAGACACGGAA
>JAZRTS010000173.1:0-1344 GCA_045652135.1 Eubacteriales bacterium
ATCACAAGCATAGTTGTTGATGACGGATACGAAGCTTCCAAATATCCGTTAATCAGTGTCGGTCTGTAATTGATAACAACTATTTCAAAGAGGATATATACCGCCATTACGACGATGTAAAATCCACCGAGTGTAAGGATGCTTTGGTCAACTTTTAATAGGCTCTTTCTTTTGATCCATTGTACAAGACCGAGAACGGCAAAACCGAATGCAACACTAATCGGAACAAGACCAAGCCAATCCGTAATTATGTACAAGGACATATTCACACCCGTGAGATTGTGAATGTAGCCGTTCAGCGTAGCAAAGCCCACGCTCGATTGTCGGGGACCGATTGCCTCAACGTCAACGAAGCGAATTAACACAGTCCACAACACAAATACCGCAAGCAAGCCCACTCCTACCCAAAACAATCTGCTGTTTTTCTTTTCCATTATTCTTTAACCTTCCTTTTGTATATTGGCTCTCGCCTGAATACATTTTAGCGGAAGGCATAAGAATAATCAAGAAACGGCTTGTCACAGGCGTGATACGTTTCTTATCATTGCCGTTTTATCAACATCAAAGCCTTGATGGTTAACAATACGAACGCAAACACGGCGGCATACGGCTGTGAGCTTATCATAAAGAGCAGTACCAAGATTGCTCCGAGTGTGAGTGAAACCGTCGTTTTACTTTTCACCCACGCCATCGCTTGACAGTTCTGTAATGCGAGTGTCAAAATACCTATTACTGTCATTGCGATAACAGCGACAAGGTACGTTATTTTTAAATATGGCTGAACGCAGCCAAGTGTGATGAGCGAAACACTTTGAATAGTTCCGTCCGCTTTTTCAGCAAAGAACGGCAGAAAAAGGAGCATTGCGATACTCAAGTCAAGTAATCCGTATATTAAATCACGAAAACGCTTTTCTTTTCGTTTGTTGTCTTCCTCGGCTATCGTCAATACCTCGTCGGTAGAGAGTAGCTCGTCAACCGTCACCGAAAAGAATTTCGCGATCGCTTTTAGTGACTCTATATTCGGATATCCTCTGCCTGACTCCCATTTTGAGATAGCAGTTCGAGATACATAAAGCTTCTCGGCAAGCTCCTCTTGCGTAAGTCCCTTTTGTTTTCTTAATTCTTGAAGTTTTTCATTAAATTCCATAATATATACTTGCCTACAAATTCAAGTTTATCTATTAGTTGTATTATACCATAAAAACGGTGAAAAGTAAATAGGACGGCTCAATTTCTCACAAACCGAGCCCCCCCTTTTTGTAGGGGCGTTCATCGAACGCCCGCGGGCGACCAATGGTCGCCCCTACAGGATTTTTGTATCGTCGCATAAAGTGTTGCACCAAA
>JAZRTS010000174.1:0-1141 GCA_045652135.1 Eubacteriales bacterium
CATAATGAATAAGAAAAAACTCGGACCGTATGAATTTGCAGACGGTAAAATTATCAAACGAAAAGAACAGCCGGAACAGCCCCTCACACCGAGCCGAATGTTTATTGAAAGCCTCATCAAGGAGGAGGATGAGGCTGACAACGCAGAGGCGCTTGAAAATGCGAAAACAAATTTCGACAGGCGCCGTACGCGTGAGATAACAGCAAGGGTATCTATTGTATTTATAATAACCGCCCTGATGCTGTTTTTGCTCATAACATTCGGCTTTAAACTGAAAAACGTCAACGTGTCGGGAATGACGGTATATTCATCCGATGAAATAACGGAGTGGATGGACAAAAATGCGCCCGATAACGTATTGTTTGCGGGAACGTCCGAACTGCAGGACAAGCTGGCGACGGCTTTTCCAAAGCTCAAAAACATAACCGTTGAAAAGGATTTTCCCAATACCTTGAATGTGACGGCGGAAGATGACTCACCGACTTATTACATAACTCTCGACGGCGAGCATTACATTCTCTCCGAGGAGCTTAAAGTCATTTCAAGGACAAATGACGCCGCTTTGACCGAGGGACTTCTTTCGGTTGCCGTAAGCGATGTGAAAAAAGCGGTAACGGGTGAAAAAATTGAATTTTTCCACGATTACCAGTACAATTATATCAAGGAACTTCTTTCGGACATCGTAACGCACGATATGTCAGACGGTATAATTTCAGTCGATGCCGATGATAAATTTGACATAGAGATAAACTACGACGGGCGTTTTACCGTAATGATAGGCGATGGCGTCAACGTGAAAACGAAGCTTACGCTTGCAAAAGCGTATATAGACAGCCTTCCCGACGGAGAAAAAGGAATAATAGATTCGACAAGTACCGAAAAGGGCTCGTATATTTCGCTTATGAAATAATCTTTCGATTTATTCCGAATTTGCAAATAAATTTAATACATTTTGTAAAAAGTGATATTTTTTCGGGATTTGATATTGCATTTGAAAAGAAAAAATATTATTATGGGGTGTATAAATAAAAAAAGACACGGCATGCTTACAAAAAGCGTGCGGTATATTACTTGGGTGAGCGTTTTCCACTCTGCGAACGCCGCCGTTAAAAATCATACAGCGGGTGGAGAAGGAGTAAGA
>JAZRTS010000175.1:0-4831 GCA_045652135.1 Eubacteriales bacterium
CGTAAGCTCGTCAAGTGAGGGATTATCAAGCTTGATATCTCTTAATTCGTAATCAATTTTATTGTCATCAAGCCACTTTTTTGCCTTTTGGCAGGTAGTGCATTTCGGATAGCAAATAAATTTTATCATCATTTCACGCTCCTAACAGGCTTTGGTCAAATGCGAACAAAGCTTCGTTTATTTCAAAGATATTATAGTTTCCTTTTCTTATGAAGTATTCAATTATTATATCGAATTTGTTACTGTGCGACAGCGCAAAACCTGCTTTTTTCAGCATATCCTCGGTTTCATCGGGCGAAAGCTCCAGTGCGATGGCGAAGGCAATTGCCGTAGTTTTACTTGGTTTGTAATTAGTATCATTACGTATCTTCGAAAATAGTTTTCTGTCTATGTTTGCTTTTTTATAGCACTCTGCATCCGTCATTCCTTTTTCGTCTATTTTTCTCAGAAGCATTTCCGAAAAGCTCTCGTCAATATCACGCAGCGCATCGTCAAGTGATGCCGAATCCTCGCAAGCACAAGCCTTGTGCGTTGCATAAGGAACAAACAGACGCTTTCTTTGAAGGCATTCCGTTTCGTCGTTCCTGTCAAGCAGACATGAAAGCTCGGACATTATTCTTCTGTCGGGCTCATATACGTTTTTGTCGTATACAACAATATATACAGTCATATCGTTTTCCGAAAGGAATTCAAGCACGGTGTCCGTGGCAACGCGGAATGCTTCTCCTTTTGGATAACCGTATGCCCCCGACGATATTATCGGAAAAGCTACCGTTTCGCACTTATTTTCCTTTGCAAGCAAAAGTGAATTCCGATAGCACGAAACAAGTTTTTCTCGCTCTTTGGAGCCACCACCGCGCCAGATAGGGCCTACCGTATGTATAACGTATTTTGCCGGCAGGTGATATCCCTTTGTTATCTTTGCTTCTCCCGTTTCGCAACCGCCAAGCGTTTTACATTCTTCAAGCAGTTTTCTTCCTGCGGCACGATGTATTGCGCCGTCAACACCCCCTCCTCCGAGCAAGGTATTGTTTGCGGCATTGACAATTGCATCGACACTGAGCTTTGTTATATCGTCTTTAATGATAAAAAGCGGCATATTTTCTCCTAAAATTTAACTTTTTTAAGCGGCTGGAATTCGCGGCTCTCGCCGTTTCCGTATTCTTCAAGAGGATATTTCGTCCTATAAAGGGATATAAAACCGTCGCCGTCGTGTTCAAATTCATAAACACATTCCACAAGCGACGTTTCCCCGTTTTCATATTTATTAAGCTCTGTTTTAACAGCTTTAGCTATACCGCCATCTCCGTATTCGAATACACTTTCTTCGTACACGTAACGCTTTTGTCTATGTCCGTAAGGCTGTAAAATAATTCTTTCAAGTAATATGGGACGGCCGTCTTTATGTATCTGTCTTGTATATGAGTAAAGCACATTTCCCTGATACGCATATCCGTGCGTAACATCGCCGGCTTTAACAAGTACCTCTATACTTTTCGGATTATCTCCATACATTTCGTATATCAGTATACGATTTTTATGCGTATCGTATTTGTATATGAACGTTTGCTTTCGTCTTTCTATCGAACTGTCGGGGATTTTCTTTTTAAGCTTTCCGCGTGACCAATAGCCTACTGTAAAATAACTTAACGGATTAGGATGATAGTATCCTCTGTAAAGGCTTTTTCCGCTTATTTCGCAGTATTCTTCATATGAAGCACTTTTGTCAAACTCCGGAATACTCAGATATATACGCCTTGAATCGTGTGATAAGCTTTTTATAAGTTCGTCACATCTTTTTTCGTATTTTTCTTTCAGTTCTTCTTTTCTCGTGCCGTATTTCATGATTGCTTTTTCCTAAAAAATAATTTCAGCAGGCTGGATATTCCGCGGTACGCGCCTTCGGGCCAGATCGCATTATCAAAGGTTCTGTTAACGCCGCCAAGAATATCGGCTTCTTTTTCCCACGGAGAGCCGTAATAATCATACGGAAGCTTTTTAAATTTGTAAAGCAGATTTGCCAAAACAGACGGCGTGGCAACACGTGAAATATATCTGAAAAAGCCAAGTTTGTCAAACTGCAGTCTGTGTCCGTATTCGTGCTTCACAACGTTCGTATTTTTGATTTTTCTGCCTAAAAAAATCGTACGGAACGATGCGGCATTGTACCCTATCGGAAGCTTTAACACAAATGCTCTTTTGTATGCCGAAAAGAGGTGTGCATTTATAACCTTTTCTTCCGACGTGTTATTTTTATCGTAATTTTTTATATCATCTGATAATTTCATTTAACTGCGCCCTTGAAAGTTTACGTTGCAATAAGTATACATCAAACAAAAAATATTGTCAAGTATAGATTCGAATAAAGCAGATAGTACGGACAGACGTCCTCGACTGTCCGCTTTTGAAACACACATGAACGCTAAAAAACCGCCGCATCGGTTAAGATGCAGCGGTGGATATATTATCCTTTTTTATCTGTGATATTTTTTAAGTCGTCGGCATTTTTTACAACAGTATACACTTCGTCGCTATACTTCAACGAGCCGATCAACGGAACAAGACCGAAAGAGTCATCACTTACAATATTTTTACTTGTCAGTAAGTTGCTTACTTCTATTACCAATCCCACATTCGGAATTTCGCCAATAACCTTCTGTCCTTCCAAACCGACAACATCGGTATCTTTAAAGAAGTCACCGAGAATACTCTGCTCATCCTTTTCCGAATTTTTGATGGTGTAACCACAATCGGTACACTTATCATTTTTGAAATTGTGATTTGATGTGCTCGTTTTCTCGTCTATAAGTCCAACGGATTCTCCGCAGCTGCACAAATTCTCATATGCTATTGAATAAGTGTGGGTTGCTTCATCGTAAGACTTCAGCGTAGTAACTTTGTCGCCTTTCGTCACACCTTTGTGAGTGTGTGATTTTGTATATCCACATTCTACACACTTATCATTTTTAAAGTTGTGCTTCGTTGTAGTAGTTGTTTCATCGATAAGACCAACCGATTCTCCGCAACTGCACAAATTCTCATACGCTATTGAATACGTGTGCGTGCTCTCGTCGTAAGACTTGAGTGTGGTAATTTTGTTACCTTTCGTCACACCTTTGTGCGTGTGAATTTGAGTTTTTCTATACCCACACAGGCCACATGCGTCGTCAATCCAAACATGGGCTTGTACAGTGAATGTTTCTTCAACTATTCCAAGATTAGCACCGCAATCACAGCGACTTTCCCATCCTACATAATACATATGCACGTTTTCGTCTTGACTCTCGTACAAAGTTGTCTTAAGTAAATAATCCCCCTTGCAAGTGTGCTCCGTTGTGTGTTGGCAATATTTACACACACCACCTTTAAGCACGTGTTCATCGGTCGCTTGCCGAATGATATTTTTTTTAATTACCACTCCGCACGAACAGATTTCATCGTATCCGAACAGTTTGGTGTGGTATGTATCATCCACCACCTCATACCAATATCCCGGTACTCCAGCCGAAGCCGTCACATGCTCGTGTTCAGCCGCTGTAGAAGTGATAAAAGCATTGCCGACTATCGCTATAAGCACTGTTAAAATGCTAAATCTTTTGAATATATTTTTCATCATTAATTCTCCTTGTATTGATTCGTTTTATTTAATATGTCAAAAACGATTATTTCTTCAGCATTTCCGAAATTGCGCTGCTGAAGTACAGCTCCGCAGCACTGTCACCCGCTTTATATGCATACGTTACCCATACGGATTTTTCCCCTTCAGGTATCACAGCCACGTACATTTTTACGTCTCCTTGCTTAGGTGTACCTTCTATAAGTGCGACTTCACTTTCAAAAAGCTCTGATTTTTTAAAGCCGTAATCCGAATAGGTGCTGTTCAACTTGCTCACTTCTTCTGAAAGGAATGTTTTTTCATCACTAACGTGTACTTTTTTCAAAAAAATACTCATTACCGCATTATCACCCGTGACGGCAATCGCTTCTTCTACAGCTTCTTCCTCGGCATCAACTTTGCCAAAAGTCCAAGTATACGGAACCGTGAAATCAATATACTCATTCAAGGTTAATTTAGTCAACCGGCTCAGCTTAACTCCCTCGAAAGACTCTATCGCTGTCTCTGCATCTGTTTCCGCATCTGTCTGTACCGTGGTATCTGTCGTAGTTTCTGCCGATGTTTCTTCCGCAGTCTCTGCCGTTGTCTCGACATTTGATGGATTTTCCCCGCATCCGGAAATCAAAACCGCTGATATGATAGTAAGGATAACACTTGCTTTCAATAAGACTGATTTCCTCCGGGATTTTTTCACTGTTGTTGTTTCCATATAAAATTCCTCCTTTGATATTAATTAATATTTGTCAAAAAAAAACATTCCAACACGTTAATTTTGTCACGAGGCAAAATTTATATCATTTTTCCGTGAACTAAAAAGTGCAGCAACCGAAGTTACCGCACCGAAAAACGCAAACTCCGACTGTCGCCAAACAAGTTGAAATTGAACAAGGCATAACTGCGCAATACTCAATCCCGTGGAATCTGCGTTTTTACCAAATTCTGAAAGGATCAAGCATGGCGAAAAAAGGGTATAACTTCCCCACGGATGAAAATACCTTGTTTAAAAAAATATTCAACTTGCCTGGTCGGTTTATATTACCACATATTTTTCGTCTTGTAAACCCCTTGTGTCAAATATTGATTTTAACAACGATTTTTATACATTGGGACAAACATTTTTTTATTATTAATATTTATTTATAGAACGTCAAATAAATTTATTATATAATGTCATTTGTCAAATTATATTCTTTGTAGGCAGATATGATAGATACA